>NZ_JARWCR020000012.1:0-167363 GCF_029846695.2 Bradyrhizobium nivariense
CGCCCCGCCACCACCCCCATCGGCCGCGAAAACGGACCTGCCCACTTCGCGCCCGGCGCCTGAGGTCGTTCAAAAAAGCCCGAAATCGAACTTCACTCCCGCACAAGACATTGCGCAAAGCCCTCGCAAGCGGGAGAGGTGCACCGTCGCTGCGGCCAAATCTGTCTCCATCAACTCCATATGGCAAAGCACCATGTCACCCCGCCTGAAGCTGCGAGATATCGCCTTCTTCGAACGTCCCGTGCATTTCGCGCGGCCGTTCCGCTTCGGCGCGATCACGATCAACGCGACGCCCCAGCTGTTCGTGCGGGTCGAGATCGAGGTCGAGGGCAGAGGAACCGCCGTCGGCGCCAGCGCCGAGCTGCTGGTGCCAAAATGGTTCGACAAGCGGCCGGAGCTGTCGCCGGCGCAGACCGTCGATGGCTTGCGTCGCTCGCTGGAGATCGCACGGGGGCTTTATCTTGCGCGAACTGGATTTATGACAGCATTCGATCTGCATGCCTCGTGCATCGGTGCCCAGGTCGCAACCTGTGCGAAAAAGAACATTCCGGCGCTTGCGGCGGCTTACGGCCCCGCGGAAATCGACAAAGCGATCCTCGATGCGCTGCTCCGCGCCGCCGAGACCAGTTTTTTCGACGGCATGGCCGGCAACATCGCCGGCATCGATGCGCGGCTTTCGCCTGACCTGAAGGAAACGGATCTCACGACGTTTCTATCCAGCCGGAAGCCGCTGCCGCGTGTTGCCATCAGACATACCGTCGGCCTCGACGATACCGTTGAAGGTGAGGGCGGGGTTGCCGATGCCCGCGAGAACTCCGGTGCAAGATACTTCAAGCTGAAGCTGTCGGGTGACCCCGTAGCCGATGCAGCGCGGCTGGCGCGCATTGGCAAGGAGCTCGATGCACTGGAGCGTGACTACAAGGTGACGCTCGACGCCAACGAACAATATGCCGATCTCGCGGCGTTGCATGCACTGATCGACCGGCTTGACCATGATCTCGCGCTGCGATCGATTTCATCAAGACTGCTCTATATCGAGCAGCCGATGCCGCGCGACATCACCCGGCAGACACCGCTCGGTTCGCTCGCCGCGCGCGGCTTCATCATCGATGAGGCCGATGATTCCTACGATGCCTTTCCCGCGGCGCGGGCGCTCGGCTATCGCGGCATTTCCTCGAAATCCTGCAAGGGGCTTTACAAGTCCATCGTCAACGCGACGCGCGCGGCGAAATGGAGCGAAGGCGCCGAGACGTTCTTCGTGACCGGCGAGGACCTCACCTGCCAGGCGGGCCTTGCCGTACAGCAGGATCTCGCGCTCGGCGCGTTCATCGGAATCGCGCACGCCGAGCGCAACGGCCATCACTATGTCGACGGCTTTGGCGATACGCCCGCGGCCGAGGTGCAGGCCTTCGCTGCCGCGCATCCCGATCTCTACGCCGATGCGGGCCAAGGCATCCGCCTCAACATTCACAGCGGCGATCTCCTGACGGGATCGCTGACCGCAACGGGCTTTGCGACGTCGGTCCATCCGGATTGGTCGGCGCTCGCCCCGCTCGAACAGCCAAAATCACTCTGGGAGAAATCGGCATGACCACCCAACGCCTCGGCCTCATCATGAACGGCGTCACCGGCCGCATGGGCCTCAACCAGCATCTGATCCGCTCGATCGTCGCGATCCGCGAGCAGGGCGGCGTCCGCTTGAAGAACGGCGACCGCGTGATGCCCGATCCGATCCTGGTCGGCCGCAGCGCCGAGAAGGTCGAAGGGCTCGCCAAGCTCTACAACATCGCGCGCTGGACCACCGATCTCGATGCGGCCCTCGCGGACAAGAACGACACCATGTTCTTCGATGCCGCGACCACGCAGGCGCGGCCCGGCCTGCTGACCCAGGCCATCAATGCCGGCAAGCACGTCTATTGCGAGAAGCCGATCGCGACGAATTTCGAGGAGGCGCTCGAGGTCGTCAAGCTCGCCAACGCCAAGGGCGTCAAGCACGGTACGGTGCAGGACAAGCTGTTCCTGCCCGGCCTCAAGAAGATCGCTTTCCTGCGCGACTCCGGCTTCTTCGGCCGCATCCTCTCGGTGCGTGGCGAGTTCGGCTATTGGGTGTTCGAGGGCGGCTGGCAGGAGGCGCAGCGGCCGTCATGGAATTACCGCGACGAGGACGGCGGCGGCATCATTCTCGACATGGTCTGCCACTGGCGTTACGTGCTCGACAATCTCTTCGGCGAGGTCGAGAGCGTGAGCTGCATCGGCAATACCGACATTCCCGAGCGTTTCGACGAGCAGGGCAAGAAGTACAAGGCCACCGCGGACGACTCGGCTTATGCGACGTTCCAGCTCAAGGGCGGCGCCATCGCCCACATCAACATGTCCTGGGTGACGCGCGTCTATCGCGACGACCTCGTCACTTTCCAGGTCGACGGTACGCTGGGCTCGGCAGTCGCCGGCCTCTCCGACTGCATGATCCAGGCGCGTCAGGCGACGCCCCGGCCGGTGTGGAATCCGGACGAGAAGCGGCTGCACGATTTCTACGGCGACTGGCAGAAGCTGCCTGACAATTTCAGCTACGACAACGGCTTTAAGGAGCAGTGGGAGATGTTCATTCGCCACGTCTACGAGGATGCGCCCTATAAGTTCACGCTGCTCGAAGGCGTCAAGGGCGTGCAGCTTGCCGAATGCGCGCTGAAGAGCTGGAAGGAGCGGCGCTGGATCGATGTCGCCCCGATCAAGGTCTGAGGAGGGAACAATGAACAAGCCCGTCCTGCCCAAGCCCGTCCTGCCGATGTCGTCATTGTCGCTGAAATTGCCGAAAGCCGATCGTTCGATCGAGACCTACCGGCTCGCGGCGTCGCGAAGCTTTCCCGCAAAGCTCGAGGGCCCGCTGAACCGCATCGCCTTCTCGGCCGTGCATACGGTGGTCGATCCCTTCGCCGACAACGATCCCTGGCTTTCGGTTGCCGTCGACTGGGACAGGACCATCGCCTTCCGCGAGCACGTCTGGGACCTCGGGCTCGGCGTTGCGGAAGCCATGGACACCGCGCAGCGCGGCATGGGGCTGGACTGGCCGACCTCGCTGGAGCTGATCACGCGTTCGGTCACCGCCGCCAAGCGGCGCAACGCGCTGGTGTTCTCCGGAGCGGGCACCGACCATCTCGCGGTAGAGGATGCCAAGAATCTCGACGACGTGATCCGCGCCTATGAGGAGCAGATCTCAGCGGTCGAGAAGGTCGGCGGCCGCATCATCTTGATGGCATCGCGCGCACTGGCGAAGCTGGGCCGCGACGCCGATGATTACGCAAAAGTCTATGATCGCGTGCTGTCGCAGGTCCGCGAGCCCGTCATCATTCACTGGCTCGGCGACATGTTCGATCCAGCGCTGATGGGATACTGGGGCACCAACGATCTCGACAAGGCGATGGATATTGCGGTCGCCATCATCAACGGCAACGCCGCCAAGGTCGACGGTGTCAAGGTTTCGCTGCTCGACAAGCAGTGCGAGATCGATATGCGCAGGCGTCTCGACAAGCGCATCAAGATGTACACCGGCGACGACTTCAACTATGCGGAGTTGATCGCCGGCGACGGCGAAGGCTTTTCGCACGCGCTGCTCGGCATTTTCGATGCGATCGCGCCGGCGGCGTCCTACGCGCTGTCGCGGTTGGCAGCGGGTGACGAAGCCGGCTTCCACGACGTGCTGGGACCGACGGTGCCGCTGTCGCGCCACATCTTCAAGGCGCCGACGCGCTTCTACAAGACCGGCGTGGTGTTCATGGCGTATCTCAATGGCCACCAGGACCATTTCACCATGGCCGGGGGGCAGGAGAGCACGCGTTCGATGCTGCATCTGGCCGAGCTGTTCCGGCTGGCCGATCAGGCCGGTCTGCTCGCCAATCCAGAGCTGGCGACGCGCCGGATGAAGGCCGTGCTGGCCCCGCACGGGATCGAATCCTGATGCGTGATTTCTCGTCCGACCATCGCTGGCTGTCGCTGAACACGGCGACGGTCCGCAACCAGGGTGATCTCGTTCAGATCATCGACGCCTGCGCACGTCACGGCATCCGTGCCATCGATCCCTGGCGCGACCAGGTCGCCGCCGTCGGTCTCGACCGCGCCGCGCGCGCCGTGCGCGACACCGGCCTTGATCTCTCCGGCTATTGCCGCGGCGGCATGTTCACCTCCGACGTATCACGTCGAGGCGAGGTCCGTGACGACAACCGCCGCTGTGTGGACGAAGCCAAGGCGCTGGGTGCGCCTTGCATCGTGCTCGTCGTCGGCGGCCTGCCGCAATATTCGCGGCCGGGCAGCGAGGCGTCGAAGGATATCGCCGGCGCGCGGACCCAGGTCGAGGAAGCACTCGCTGATATGCTCGACTACGCCAGACAGGCAAAGCTGCCGCTGGCGATCGAACCGCTGCATCCGGCCTATGCGGCGGACCGCGCCTGCGTCAACACGACGAAGCAGGCGCTCGACATCTGCGACCGGCTTGACCCTGATCGCAGCGGCATGCTCGGCGTCGCGCTCGACGTCTATCACATCTGGTGGGACCCCGAGCTGATGGGCCAGATCGCGCGCGCCGGCAAGGACCGGCTGCTGGCGTTCCATGTCTGCGACTGGCTGGTGCCGACCAGGGACATTCTCAACGATCGCGGCATGATGGGCGACGGCGTCATCGACATCAAATCCGTGCGCGCAGCGGTCGAAACACGGGGTTTTGCCGGCTATTCCGAGATCGAGATCTTCTCCAACGACTGGTGGAACAAGCCGATGGACGAGGTGCTGCGGACCTGCATCGAACGGCACAGGACCGTGGTTTAGGTCACGCGCGCGCTGCCCTCACGGGCTTGCGACCTGTTGCAGCCTGTTGAAGCGCGCCTTCTGCTCGCCGCTCAGCGTGGCCTAGAACTCATCCAGGGCGGGTTCGACCAGCTTGGCGGCCGTCAGCATGGCCTCTCTGAAATTGACGTCCGCTTTCAGCGGCAGAATGGAGATTGGTCGGAGTTACTGCCGGCTCGCCCCGATCGCGAGTGAACCATTTCAGACTTCGCGGGGAGGAGCGTGCTGCTAACTCGAAATGGGTAGTTTCCTCAACGAACCCGATTTGCGATTATGCAGGGCAATTGCGGTGGCCACCGGGGTTGTGGGGGCGGCTTTGATTCCTATCAGAGTCAGCGACAGGCCGCTTAGCTCCGAAAGAGTTTGCCCTCGTGACCAAACACGCGCCGTCTCTTCGTCCGTCAGCAGACCGCAGTGATCAATTCGATCTGAGCGCATCCTGTCGAGTTTGCATTGTCGCAGCGGTCGGACGTAGTGGTGTCGATCAACCGCCTGGGTAAACGGGAAAGCAGCGATCATTGATCTTTTCAAGGAGATCAAAAGGTCAGCCATGCTGGACGATGCAACTGCCTAGTCTAGGCGTCGACGATGTCAGATCTACGATCACTTGCGCCGGAGATAAAGTTCCGCCGAGGCATTAGCTATGCCGGCGGTCTGGTCGCAATTGGCGTGATCTATTTCGTCCTGGCAAAAGGCGGCCTTACCCTCGCCTCTATTAATCCCAGTGCAACGCCAATTTGGCCGCCGACGGGTGTCGCGCTGGCGGCGGTGCTGTTGCGGGGATATTGGACCTGGCCCGCAATTTTTATTGCAGCAATGATCGCCAATGCGACGACGGCCGGCTCGGTTGCCACCGCAATTGCGATTGCGACCGGCAACACTCTTGAAGCCATTGTTGGCGCTTATCTGGTCAATCGATGGTCGAGCGGCTGCAATACGTTTTCGAGACCAGATTCTGTCGCAAAGTTTGCTTTGATCTGCATCGTGATCGCGACGCCGATCAGCGCGAGCATTGGTCTGACCAGCCTGGCGGCCGCCGGGTACATCGATCGGACCGATTTCGTGAACGCCTGGGTCACGTGGTGGCTGGGAGACGTGACCGGCGCGCTGGTCATTGCCCCCGCACTCGTACTTTGGACATCAAGCCGCTACCGTGCTTTCAGCCGCAATGAATTGTTGGAGACGGTCGGCGTCCTCGCAACAGCGGCGGTTGTTGGACTCATTGCTTACAGTCCGCTGATCGCGCAGACGCCGAGCCGGGATCCGCTGGGTTTTCTCGCCATCCTGCCGATGTTGTGGGCGGCGCTGCGCCGCGGTCCGCGGGACACCGCAACGGTTGCGCTGGTGCTTGCCGGCATCACCATTTGGGGGACGCTCACGGGCGGCGGCCCGTTCACGACCGCGGATCTCAACGCTTCGTTCCTGCTGGTGTTGATGTTCCTGATCAGTATTACAGTTCCGAGCCTGCTCCTGAGCGCCGACGTCGAGGTCCGCAAGAAGGGGGAGGAAAGGCTGCGCCGCGCGCAGATCGAACTCGAACGCAAGGTCGCGGAGCGTACGCAGGAGCTCGAGCTCGCCAATGCAGCAAAATCGCGCTTTCTTGCCATGGCAAGCCACGATTTGCGGCAGCCACTCCATGCGCTGGGCCTGTTCGTTGCCCAACTGCGCACGGGATCGGGGGAACGGATAAGGACGATCGAGCTGGTCGATGCAACGCGCAAGGAAATGGATGAAATGCTCAATTCGCTCCTGGATATGTCCCGGCTCGATGCTGGGATACTCATACCCACAATTACTGAATTCCCGATCGCGCGCCTGTTGCAAAAAATTGAGACGACATTTGATCAAGCAACGCGAGAAACGGGCTTGCGTCTGCGGGTCAGGCGAAGTGACGCCTGGGTGCGGAGCGACGCCATGCTGCTCGAACGCATACTGCTCAATTTGGTATCCAATGCGGTGCGCTATACATTGCGGGGCGGGATCATTGTCGGTTGTCGTCGGCGCGGTCAGATGTTGCGCATCGAAGTATGGGATAGTGGTTCCGGCATTCCTGAGGATCAGAAGCAGAATATCTTTGGCGAGTTTTTTCAACTTGCTGCTCGAGACCGGAACCGGTACGGCAGCATGGGGCTCGGCTTGGCTATCGTCGACAGGCTTCGCCTGCTTCTCAACCATCCAATCGACGTAGCTTCGACTGTGGGCCGTGGTTCGCGATTCGCGATCCTGGTTCCGATGGCCGAAGAACGCGACTCGTCCACCGAGCCCGTCGACTCGCCACACCCCGCGGCCTTTGCTGTCGAAGGCAAGGTCGTTCTTGTTATTATCGATGCTCCAATCGTGCAGGAGGGAACGGTCGGATTGCTTGGCAGATGGGGATACACCGTCCTGACCACCGGATCCGACGAAGTGGCGCTTATCCGACTTGCGGAGCGCCGACAACGCCCCGATCTCATAATCTCGGATTATCATCTTGCGAGCGGAAAGACCGGGATCGGAGCCATTGAACAAATCAATGCGGCGTTTGGTTCATCCATTCCTGCTATTCTCATCAGCGGCGATACGGCACCTGAACCAGCACGTGAGGCCAAGGATAGGGGATACGTTATGCTGCACAAGCCCGTCGACCCAATGCGGCTCCGCGCTGTCATGCACGAGCTCTTTATGGATCATGACGACAGAAGAGATGACCGGTCGGCTTCATGACCCGGATTTCGGTGACGAGTCCCAGCCCATTTTTCCCACCTTTATGACTGCCTCGGTGCGGCTCGTTACGCCGAGCGCCTTGAGAACGACCGTGATGTGGTTCTTCACAGTCGGCACTGCCATGTTGAGGGTCTTGGCAATGACCTTGTTGCTTTTTCCCTTCATCAGAAGCGCAAGTACTTCGATCTGCCGATCGGTCAATCCGAGGCCCTTAAGAAAGTCGGGCGTCGTTGGTTTATTTGTAGGCCGCGGAGACGGTGTTTCCTCCAGGATTTCCGAGGGAATGTAAATGCCGCCGGAGAACACCAGCTCAATGGCGTTGAGCATGACCTCTCGTCCGGTCGTTTTTGGGATGAAACCCAGAGCGCCAAGTTTGAAAGCGCGCTTCACCGTGTCTTGATCATTCGAGGACGAGAGAATGATGATGGCAATGGTCGGATAGCGGTCTCGCAGTTCGCGGAGGACAGAGAAGCCATCTCTGTCAGGCAAATTGATATCAAGCAAGATAAGGCTGACGTCGGGATGTTCCTCGACTATGTCCATTGCCTGACGGCTGCTCGAAGCTTCAAATATGACGGCTTCTCGCTTCACTTGTCTGAGAACGGCGTACAACGCCTCGCGTATCAATGCATGATCGTCAACAATAAGAACTTTCATGAAAAGCTCTCCGTCATCCCATGGCGCGGAGATCCAATTGAAGCAATCATACACCCAGGTTTGGGTCTTTGGCGAGGAATAGGCTGGCGGGGAGACGGACCCTGAAACCGTCCATTCTTCATCCCTGGCCGAGCCAGCGGTTCAAGGTTAGGCCTTCAAGATAGAAGCCGAATGCCGTTGTGTGCTGTAATTGAAACAAGATCACAGGACCCCGAAAAGCGAGTGCGGACCACGAGAGTCGCGGGCTTCAGAGTGCGGATACCTGTAAGGACCATGATCATAGGACCTAAGACCCCCCTTGTGAGGACGTCCGGATGATTTACCCGCTGTACCGTTGAACGATAATCGTCAACCGACAGCCTCCCGCGTCAGGAGGTTGTACCAGGCGTCGCCATAATTCGCCGCCGGGTTTGGCGCAGCTGATGTTTTTCGTCAGATTCGATCCCTCTTGAAACCTGCTTGGATGCCGGACGGGGGAACCAGATGCTTGACCGACCTGCCACCCCGAAACCGTTGGCAAGCCCGCTTCCGGAGCTAAACGGTTATGGCCGCGATCTGCGCATTGATGCCTGCCGCGGCATCGCGCTCTGGTGCATCTTTCTCAACCATGTCCCCAACAACGTCGGCAGCTGGCTGACGCTGCGCAACTACGGCTTCAGCGATGCCGCGGAAGTATTCATGTTTCTCTCGGGTTTGACCTGCGCGTTGTCCTACGGCAAGGCACGGCAGAGCGCGGGCTGGACCGGCGTGATCGGCCGGACGCTGTGGCGAAGCTGGGATATCTATGTCGCATTTCTGCTGCTCACGCTCGCCTGCGCCGTCGTGGTTCACCTCGCAGGCGGCGGCACTCTTGCCGACAGGAGCAATACGCGCATTCTGCTGGAACAGCCGGGCGTGACGCTCGCGCACGCGGCGATCCTGCAATACCGCCCGGTCAACACCGACATCTTGCCGCTCTTCGTGCTTTACCACTTTTTGTTCGCGCCGCTGCTGTGGCTGCTGCTGCGAGCGCCGAACGCAACGCTCGGCGCGTCGCTGTTGCTTTATACGCTGGTGCACGTCTTCGGCTGGACCATCCCGGCATGGCCGACCGGGCACTGGTTCTTCAATCCGCTGGCCTGGCAACTGCCGCTTGTACTTGGCGCGTGGTGGATCATCGAGGGCAAGAGATTCCGGCCGTGGGTGACCTCACGTGCCGCCCTTGTGCCTGCCGTTCTCTATCTGGTGTTCAGCCTCGTCGTCGCATTGAGCTGCAGCATCAAACCGCTGGAAGCGCTGGTCCCGCAGCCGCTGCTGACGCTGCTTTACCCGATGGACAAATCGAATCTCGCTCCATTGCGACTGCTGCATTTTTTGGCCCTTGCGGTTTTGGCGGCATGGTTCGTGCCTCGCGATTGGCGAGGGCTGACGGCGGCGGTGATGCGTGGCGCCATTCTCTGTGGCCAGAATTCGCTGCCAATCTACTGTCTCGGCGTTCTGCTGACGCTGGCCAGTCACCTGGCGCTACTCGACGTCTCGGACGGGCTGATGATGCAGATCGCGCTCAGTGTTGGTGGCGTCCTGGTGATGGTCGCGGCGGCGACGCTGCTGAACTTGATCAACACCAAGCCCAGGCAGCCGCCGCACGCGACGCCCGCCGACTTGCCTGTCCAGGAGGCGACCAGGTTTGAGCTGGTCATCAATCTCAAGACGGCCAAGACACTCGGCGTCAAGACACTCGGCGTTATGCCACCCGCGCTGCTCGCCCATGCCGAAGCAGGTGATCCCTTAATCTTCCGGCCATCGTACAGGAGCCAAGGCCATGATTTACCGCCCAAGGACCCACAAGGGAGCGGCGCTGATCGCGGCGTACGTGACGTTTGCCTGCGTAGCGGCATTACTATCGGTCAACCTGACATCACCTACCAGTGCCACGCTCGGCGCTGACTGGCAGTGCAGCCGGTTTGCGCTCGTATTCACGACCTGCACGCCGGTGCGTGCACACGAAACCGTTTTCACCGGCCCGCGCAAGCCGACCTAGTACACCACAAACCGGACACCATGCTGCGAATGTCTGCTGAAGTCAGCGGACATGCTGTGCGAGGACTCCGTTCCTAATTTGAGTCGGGCTGCCGATGCGGTCGGCCATTCGGTCGGTGCCGAAGCGGGTCAGACCGAGCGGTTCAGCGAGCTGGCGAACTGGTAGGAGTACCACCAACGAGAGGTGGACAGCCATCAGCTTTCGGGCAGAATGTCATCACCCCGATGCCGCAGACGCGCCACAATCTGCGCCAGATCGGATGCGGTAATCGGTGGCATCAACGATCAGCAGGTACGGCGGATGTACCCATGCCTGATGATCTTGAATGGCCCCGACGCGTAATCGTCGGGGCCATTGTTGTGATCGGCGTGGCATGGCTGGCGACTTTTGCCGAAGGCTCGGCGTGGTCCAGCCCCGGGTCCGTTCTATTGCGCCGAAAAAGAAAGACCGCCCGAAGGCGGTCTTGCAGTCCAATGCGCCGGGTCAAAATAGTTTCGGGATCAAACTTCGTCCGGCCCGGCCTGATCGCAAGCTAACCATCATCCAGGGAAGAGCGGCTCACAATGAAAGTGTCAGTCCTGAAATGGACTGCACCTGTGGCTTCGGGAGCCCGTCGTTCGGCCGCTGCGCAATTGCAACGAGAGAATGCGACGCTGCCCTCACGGGCTTGCGACCTGTTGCAGCGTGTTGAAGCGCGCCTTCTGCTCGCTGCTCAGCGTGGCGTAGAACTCGTCCAGGGCGGGTTCGACCAGCTTGGCGGCCGTCAGCATGGCCTCGAGCCGGTGCTGCATCGCCTCCAGCCGTCCAACCGGCGTCAGCGGCACATCGTTCGGACAGGCCGCCTGCAGGTCCTCAACGCCCTTCGCCGTCGCTTCGCTGAGGCGGTCGAGCGCCTCCTTCTGCTTGCCCGCGGGGTGAAGCACAGCCTCGATCCTTTGGATCGGCAACTGGGTCAGGCCGGACTTCGGATCGCCGCAGCCCTCGGCACTGGCTTCCTGGGCACTGGCTTGCTGCTGCGTCGGCGAGCGGTCGCCGATATTGGGGCCAAGCGCGTTGAAGCGGGCCTGCTGCTCGTCATTGAGTGAGTTGTAGAAATTCTCCAGTGCCGGTCGCACGATCTTGACCGCTTCCAGCGTCGCACTGACGCGGTTCATCATTGCCCGCAAGCGGCCGGCCGGCGTCAACGCATAGGTCTCCGCGCAGGAGTCCTTGAACACATCTGCGGCCCTTGCCGCCGCAGCCTTCAACTCGTCGAGCAACGCGCGTTGCTCCGGCGTCGGCCGCACCGCCCGCGCGATATCGGCAAGCGGCCAAGCGGTGACGCCCTTGTCCGGTGTGCCGCACAATTGCTGTAGCGTTTGCGGGCTCACGCTGGGGCGCTGGCGCGTACGGGTGCCGCCGCCGGCCTGCGGATAGTCATACGGGTTGATGCTGGCATAGGCGGCGTAGGGGCTGTCACCACCCCAGAACACGGTGTCGACGAAGTCGTCATACGCGTACGCCCAATAGCCCGGCTCGTAAGCATAGGACCAGAACGTGTAGTCAAAAATGTCGGAGTAGGCGTATGGCCAGAACACCGGGCCAAGCCACGCCACGAATACCGCGGGATGGCGGTGTCGCCAGGCCTGCCGGGGAGCCCAGCCGCTTTGGCGGGCGACGAGAGCCGCTTGGGTTTGCGCAGTGGCTTGCTCGCGGAAGCGCTCGGCGAACCGACCGCGCCCGGCGGCTCGCGTGGCGGCCGCGGCAGCGGTTGCAGTGGGAGCCTGCAGTCCCAGCCGCTGCTGGCGCGCCAGATCAGTTTGCTGCGTGCGCTGCTCGCGCTGCAGCAGGCGGTTCTGCGCCTGGAGCATCCGTTGCTGCTCGCGTTGCGCCCGCGCCCCTTCCGGCTTTTGCGATTGCAATTGCTGCACGCGCTGCTGCAGGCGATCGATGCGGGTCTGGCGCTCCGCGGTCTGGCGCGATAGCACCTCGCGTTGCCGCTGCTCGACGTGCTGCTCGCGTTGTTGAACACGTTGCTCGCGCTCAAGCAGGCGGCTCTGCGACTGCAGCAACCGCTGCTGCTCGCGTTGCGCCCTTGCGCCTTCTGGCTTTTGCGACTGCAATTGCTGCACGCGCTGCTGCAAGCGGTCGACGCGGCCTTGGCGTTCCGCGGATTGGCGCGAAAGCATCTCGCCCGGCCGTGCCGGCCGATCGCTCACGGCCGGCGGTGCGCTTGGGCGCGAGGGGGCGGCGATATGCGGCGTCGGCCGCGGCGCCATGGCCGGACGTTGCGGCGCTGCCGGCGCCCGATGGAATTCAGGCCGCGGCGCCGCCACGTGCGGGGCAACCCGCTGTGGCGGTGCAGCGAAGTGCGGAGTCGGGCGCGGCGGCGGTGAGGCGATGTGTGGCGCCGGATGCGGCGCCATGGCCGGTCGCTGCGGCATGGCCGGGGGATGGAACGCCGGCGCGGCGGGACGCGCCATGGCAGGTGGTGCTGCCGGACGAGCCATGGCAGGTGGTGGTGCCGGCCGGGCCGCCGGCGCTGCGGCCGGTCCCGGTGGTCCACCCCTTCCGTGTCCCTGGCCGGACGCGCCGACGCTCGTCGCCAGCATCGAGACACCAACCAAAAAAGCCGTCAGGCAAACGCCACGCGGAAGCATGATCCTCGCTCCCAGCTCGAAATTGCCCACAACTTTCAACGCGCCGGCGGCGGAATCGTTCGTTGTCGACCGCGGCCGGCATTGCGATCTTCCGACGCAGGCAGCTTCAGGAGAAATCCTGCGTCAGGGGCGTGGCGAACCGCTCCAGCGCCCAGCCGATCTCAAGCGGCTGTCCAGCTTGAGCCAATTGCGGGCAGGGCGCTGACGTCGGAAGACCTTGCAGGGCTATGCCGGCTTCTCGGAGATCGAGATCTTCTCCAACGACTGGGGGGGCAATTGGACGAAGTGCTGCGCACCTACATCGAACGGCACAGGACGGCGGTCACGAGCGCTGCCCTCACGAGCTTGCGACCTGTTGCAGCGCGTTGAAGCGCGCCTTCTGCTCGCCGCTCGGCGTGGCATAGAACTCGTCCAGGGCGGGTTCGACCAGCTTGGCGGCCGTCAGCGTGAGCCCTCTGAATTGACTTCCGCTTTCAGCGGCAGAACGGACATTGGTCGGACTTACTGCTGGCTCGGCAGGTCCGGCACGCTAAGACGCGCGGTTAAGAAAGATCGGCAGCCCCTGCTTGTTGGCGTAGATGGGGCGGTAGCGCTCCGTGTTGTAGCTGCTCGCAACGTCCAATTTGCGCGGACCGAGCTTGGCGTCAGGGATGGGCACGAGGTCGTAGCGGCCCTCGACCAGCGCCGACATGAGGCCGGTCTTGCTTTCCAGCATGGCATCGTAGGCCATGTTACCGAAGGTCAGGGCCACAAGCTTGTCGATGAAGTCCGGATCGCCCGATCGCAGATCGTAGGTGAGATCGGAGGTGATCGTCTCCTCGCCGGTGCGCTGCTTGATCTCGTCGGCAAGCGATTCCGCCACGTTGGCCTTCTTGCGGTGACCGTAGGCGTCAGGCTCGCCGTATTCCCGCAGCTTGTAGCCTTCCCACTGAGCTCCCTCGCTGAGCACGATCAGCGCGTAGTTGCTTGGATTGGCGCGCTTGTCCTCGATGAGCAACTGGATCAGCTTGTCGAGGTCGACCTTATACTCCGGTATGACGCATCGTATCGAGGTCGCATACGCGGTGTAGAGTGCCGTAAATCCGGCATCGCGGCCAAAGACACGGAAAATGCCAATTCGCTCATGCGAGCCGACGGTGGTGCGCTGCCGCTGGATGGCATCGCTGGCGCGGGTGATCGCGGTCGAGAAGCCGATGCAGTACTCGGTGTTGCGGACGTCATTATCCATCGTCTTCGGGATGGCGATGATCTTGACGCCGAGTTCGTTGAGCTTGGCCGCATAACTGAGCGTGTCGTCGCCACCGATGGCGATCAGGTGTTCGATGCCAAGTCCCGAAAGGTTAGCGAGCACCCGGCTGGTGAGGTCCCATGTCTTTGTCGCGATGCCGCCATTGGTGCTCAGCGAGACCGGAACATCATTGCCGACGAGATGATCGGGCAGCTTTTGTATTTTGGAGGGATTGACGCGGCTCGAGTGCAGCACGGTGCCGCCGCGCCGGTCGATGGTTCGAGTGTTTTCACGGTTCAGCGGGATGACGTAGTGGGACCTGCTGTTTGGGTCGTCGAGGTTCAGGTGCGTGAGGGCCTCCCAACCACGGCGCAGACCGACAACCTCGATGTCGTCCTCACTGCCGCGATAAGTCACGCTCTTGATGACTGCATTGAGGCCGGCGACGTCGCCACCGCCCGTGAGAATGCCGATGCGTTTTTTTGCCATATCCACCTCCCGGATCGGCATGTCGTCATAGCGCCTGCATCTGTCGATTGAACGGTGAACGTCGCTCCGGCTTCTGATTGGAGGCGGTCGCTACTCGGCCGCTTCCGGCTTGCGGTCGTCGCGCAGTCGAAAACGCTTCAGCAGCCCGGACACGGTGTCGCGGAAGCCGCCATATTCCAATTCGGAATAGGGTAGCATGGCGGCGCCAGACCAGCCTTGGCTGCGCATCTCGATTGCCTTGCGCTGGGCGCGCCGGCGGACCTCATCCCATGCCGGGTTGTCGAAGAAATCGGTGTAGGACTCGGCAAAGCGGCCTTCCCTGTCGATCGAAAAGCCGATGCAAGAAACGATCGGCAAGCAGTACATGCCGGTAACCGGCGTGTTGAGTGGCACCGGCATGAGCGGCATCACATGCGAGCCGCGTGCATCGCCGCCCACGAAGTGCGCTTTGGCGAACGGCGAGATTATTTCCTCCGGAGCCGGGAAAATCCCCTGGTTCCTGACGATCGCGACTGGATCATCCTTGCCGGTGTACTTGCCTGCGATCGCGTGGAGGCGCTGTGCCGAAACTGCCACGACGACCTCGCCATGGGTTCGAGAAATGATGCGATCGATGCCGAAGCGCTCATTGTCGCGAAGTAGGGCGGCAATGTGGTAGCTGTCGGCGGGTGCGTCGAGCTCGAGGAGGCTGTCGCCGACTGTGTTGTCCATGTCGATGACATGGAAACGGAATCCCTTGATCATCGGAGGCAGCATCAGCCCAGCGCAGTACATGGGGTCGGCAAAGGCGAGATAGAGCGGCAGGTTGTAGGCGCCGGGGCCGCATTTGTCGGCTGCGAACACCATGAAGGACTCCGCGGGTCGCACGCCGGAGAGGCTGTGGTCGAAGCTGAGCTCGGCGACGCCTGGGCCGGCGCCGCGAATGTTCCCGGAAGGCGCGTCGGCGAGAAGATCCTGGCCAGCACCATAGAGCCCGGAGGTTTTCGCGATCGAGGTGGCCGCGAGGAACGTCTTCCAGGCGAGTTGATGGACCTCGGAGCTTCCTTCGCCCCGTGTGTGCGTCATGATGATCGCAATGTCGTCGCCGGTGTGGCAGATGAAACCGTCGATCAGCAGGCCATTGCAGATCGCCTTGGCAACCTCGCCCTCGACAGTCGCCATCATGCGTGAAGACGGTTTTGTATGCCCGCCAACGGAGCCAACGTCAGCTTTGATGACTGAAAGAGTGAGTCTCATGAGCATTTCTCCGATCAGCGCAGCTCAGCGCCTCCGGCCTCGGCGCTTGCTGCGCCGGGCACGGCGCTGCTCATTTGCGGAAAACGTCCGTCGCTCCGATAGGTTCCACGCACCCCGTTCATCCGGTTGCCGGGATCATGCCGAGTTTTGCCTTAGGACCATGCGTCACTATTTGCTGCGCTGCACGAGTCCGGTTCTGGCCGGACCGCTAACTCGTTGCTGGCCGCGGCCGGCATTGCGATCTTCCGACGCAGGCAGCTTCAAGAGAAATCCTGCGTCAGGGTCGTGGCGAACCGCTCCAGCGCCCAGTCGACCTGGTCGCTGGTGATCACCAGCGGCGGGGCGATGCGGATCGTGTGCTCATGGGTATCCTTGGCGAGGATGCCCTTGCCCTGGAGCGCCTCGCAGTAGCGGCGTGCGCGGCCGGCCTCGGGATGCAGCTCGACCGCCAGCATCAGGCCGCGCCCGCGCACCTCGCGGATCGTGTTGGCACGGATATCTTTCAAGCCTTCCAGAAAGCGCGCGCCCTGCGTGGCGGCGTTCTCGATCATGCCTTCCTCGACCAGCACGCGCATCGCCGCGCGCGCCACCGCGCAGGCAAGCGGGTTGCCGCCGAAGGTCGAACCGTGCTGCCCGGGTCTCAACGTACCGAGCACGTCGTTGTTCGAGAGCACGGCCGACACCGGATAGAAGCCGCCGGACAGGGCCTTGCCGAGCAGCGTCACGTCCGCCTCGATGCCCTCGTGCTGCTCGGCGAGCAGCTTGCCGGTGCGGCCGAGCCCGGTCTGGATCTCGTCGAGCACCAGCATCACATTGTTGGCGGTGCAGAGCTCCCGCACCTTGGTGAAATAGCCGGCTGGAGGAATGATGACACCGGCTTCGCCCTGGATCGGCTCGACCAGAAAGGCGACGGTGTTCGGCGTGATCGCTTCTTCCAGCGCCGCGGCGTCGCCGAACGGGATGATCTTGAAGCCCGGAGCGAACGGTCCAAAGTGCTTGCGTGTCTCAGGGTCGGTTGAAAAGCCGACGATGCCCAGCGTGCGTCCGTGGAAATTGTTGGCACAGACGATGATCTCGGCCTGGCCGTCCGGCACGCCCTTCACCTCATAGCCCCATTTGCGCACCGACTTGATCGCGCTTTCGACCGCCTCGGCGCCGCTGTTCATCGGCAGCACCCTGTGGGAGCCGGTCAGCGCCGCGATCTCTTCGTAGAACGGCGCGAGCTGGTCGTTGTGGAAGGCGCGCGAGGTGAGCGTCAGCCTGTGTGCCTGTTCCACCATCGCCGCCAGGATCTTGGGGTGGCAGTGGCCCTGGTTGATCGCCGAATAGGCGGAGAGGCAATCGAGGTAACGGTTGCCGTCGGTATCCCAGACCCAGACACCTTCGCCGCGCGACAGGACGACCCCGATCGGCTCGTAATTGTGGGCGCCAAAGCGTGCTTCTGTTGCGAGGAAATCAATGACCGACGAGGTCATCTGTCGTCACTCCATTGCTGCGCGCCGGCGTCAACCGACTGCACCTGCCGCGCTCAGATTGATGTGGCTATCAGCCTGCCCGCTCGGAAGTCGTGATGCGCGATTGATGGCGTAGTGCCGCCTGATTTGCCTAAAATGTCAAATGGTTCTGCGGATCCAGATGGCAATCTTCCGCCGACCGCCGTCTACTGTGCATGGGGTTGTTTTCGACTTTTTTGTTGTCGGGCCTCAGCCGATCGAGCAGGGCACGCTCAAAAAGCCGCGGAACCGCACCCGTCCGCCGCGCACCGGCTGACCGCTCAAGGCGTAGTTCGGGAAGCGCGCCAAAAAGCGTGAGACCGCGATGGCGCCTTCCAGCCGCGCCAGCGCCATGCCGGCGCATTGATGCGCGCCGGTGGCGAAAGCGAGATGCCGGTTCGGCGTGCGCGCGACGTCGAAGCCTTCCGGATCCGGAAACTGCGCGGGATCGCGGTTGGCAGCGCCGATGCACAGCGTGATCGACGTGCCGGCGTCGAGCATGACGCCGCCGAGTTCGACGCGCTCCGTCGTCATGCGGTTGCCGAGCTGGTTTGAGCTTTCGTAGCGCAGCATCTCTTCGACCGCAGGCTTGATCAGATCCGGATTGCCGATCAAGCGCTGTTTCTGATCCGGGTTCCGGTCGAGCGCGACGAGGCCGTTGCCGATCAGGTTGGTGGTGGTCTCGTGGCCGGCATTGAGCAGGAAGATGCAATTGTGCAGCAGCTCCTTTTCGGTCAGCCGCTCGCCGTTCTCCTCGCCGTTACCTTCTCCTTGGATCAGGCGCGTCAGCACGTCGCGCTCGGGATTGCCGGGCTTTTGGCGCCGGCGCGCAACCAGCGTTTGGAGATAGGCGAGGAAGTCCGTCACGGCCTTGTTGCCGCGGGCGGCCACTTCAGGCGACACGACCGGTTCGAGGGCACCGAGGATCGCCAGCGACCAGTCGCGCAGCGGCTCGCGTTCGTCGTGGGGAACGTCGAGCAGATTGCCGATCACCTCGATCGGGATCGATGCGGCGAAGTCCTCGATCAGCTCGCAATCACCTTTGGCGGCGATGGCGTCGAGCAGGCCGTCGACCAGCTTGATGATATCAGGCTCCATGCCCGCGATCGCGCGCGGCGACAGTGCGCCCATGATCAGGCGCCGCACGCGGGTGTGCGCCGGCGGATCGTTGAACACGAGGCTCGTGGTATGATGCTCGTAGAGCGGGGTGTCGCCGTATTTCGGCGCGAACTCGCGCTTCTTGTCAGAGCTGAACGACTTCGTGTTCTTGTAGGTGGTGACGAGATCGTCATAGCGGGTCAGGAACACGGTGCCGTTCGGCAGGCGCTTGACCGGCTCGTTCTCCCGCAGTGCACGATAAGTCGGGTACGGATTGTCGTAGAATTCCGACGTCAGCTTCTCGAGATCGAAATTGGCCGCCAGTTCTTTCGCATCTGCGTTCATGCCGCCATACTCGCCGGTTGAGACCGATATGCCGTTTTCGCTCTTTCGAGCGGCGCGGGTCACCGTCTACAGTCGAGCCGTGATTTGCAAGCCGACCGGACAGGAAAATGCACGCCCGCGCTGACGCTGCCGACGCGGCCGCCGAGTCTAGCACTCATTGGCCCGATGATATTTTCGCGACCTTGCAACGCTTCGACGTCCGCCAGGTGCCCTACGTGCCCGACGCCGGCCATTCGAGGCTGATCCAGCGCGTGCTGGATTCATCCACGATGCAAGGCATTCCGCTGACGACGGAGGAGGAGGGCGTGGCGCTTCTCGCCGGCGCCTGGACCGGCGGCCAGCGCGGCGTCTTGCTGATGCAGTCGAGCGGGGTCGGCAATTGCATCAACATGCTGTCGCTGATCCCGATCCTGCGCTTTCCGTTCCTCACGCTGGTGACCATGCGCGGCGAGTGGGGCGAGTTCAATCCGTGGCAGGTGCCGATGGGATCGACCACGCAGGGCATATTCGAACTCTCGGGGGTCAAGGTGCTGCGGGCTTCGAACGCAGCCGAGGTGCCGGCCGTGTTGGAGGCGGCGGCCGCGCAGGCCTACAACGCGCTCACGCCCACCGCCGTCCTGCTGTCGCAGCGCCTGATCGGCGCCAAGGTTTTCACCAAATGAGCAAGGCCAATCTCCTCGACCGCCGTCAGGTGGTCTCTATGCTGCTCGCCGACCGCAACGACGTGGTTGCGATCGGCGGCCTCGGGGCCTCCACCAACGATATGTGCGCGGCCGGCGACCATGCCCGCAATTTCTATCTCTGGGGCGGCATGGGCGGCGCCGCGATGATCGGCCTCGGGCTCGCGCTGGCGCAGCCAAATCTGCCGGTGCTGGTCATCACTGGTGACGGCGAGATGCTGATGGGGATGGGCAGCCTCGCCACCATCGGCCTGCAAAAGCCGTCCAACCTCTCGATCGCAGTGCTCGACAACGAGGCCTATGGCGAGACCGGCGGCCAGACCAGCCACACCGCTGCGGCTACCGACCTCGTCGGCGTCGCCAGGGCCTGCGGCATCAAGGACAGTCGGTCTGTTACGACCATGGCCGAGGTTGGGGCCTTCGCCAAAGCCGTCCACGACGTCTCGGCGGGACCGCGCTTTGCCAACGTAAAGATCGACGGCGCCATTCTGGAGCGGATTTTGCCAAGTCGGGATGGGGCTTACGTTCTCAACCGGATCCGCGGCGACCTCGGCTTCCAGCCGATCTAGGCGGCCTTCCGCGGCGTCCCGTCCTGCGCGGGAGCCGTGTGGGCGAAGCCAATTTCCACTGAAATCACAACACATTCAGGTTGCGATGCAGCATAGTGCTTGACTTCTGCGTGGGTGAGTGCTTACTCACTAGCATGAGCTCATTGCGTATGACGAGCGACCTGAGGCGTCAATTGATCCTCGGCGCCGCAAAGCGTTGCTTTGCCCGACACGGATATACCGGCACCACGACAAAGAGCGTGGCGGCCGCCGCTGCCATTTCCGAAGGGCTGCTGTTCAAGCATTTCCCGTCCAAGGCCGCGCTTTACGCCGAAATTCTCAGCGACGAATGCGAGGCGGACCCGGCGCTCATCGAACTGCTCGAACGGAAACCGTCGACCGCCACGCTGGTCGAAGTGATCCGCGGCATGGTCGGGCATTTCCTTCACATCGCCGACGGGCCCGACCAGGAAGAGGCCCAGCGGCTGCGACTGATGGCCACGAGCCATTTGGATGATGGCGAGTTCGCTCGTTTGCTATATGCCAAGATCGAAACGCTGATCGGGACGGCCTTCGTCGCCTCGCTCGAGCGGGCGGTTGCCGCCGGGGACGCGCGGCCATACAACGGCGAACCGCTCAACCTGTTCTGGTTTGCGCATCACACGGTGATGACGGCTGCGCTGACCAGGCTGCCGGCCACGCCGTGTCTCGCTTACGGCAAGGCGAACGACCTCGAGCGGCAGCTCTGTGAGTTTCTCCTGAGGGGTATCGGACTTAACGACGCCGCAATTGCTTCGCATTTGGCCCGCGATCAGGCCGCGGATGCGGGCAAGACGGCGATTGCAGAAAGCGCATGACATGAACATCGTAACCGAACACAAGATTTCGGGCGAACCGATCGACAGCAAGGCTCCCAAGCGTCCGGTCCGGCCGGTGCTCTGGTTCATCATCGTCGGCACGCTTCTGGGCGTGCTCGTCGGTGGCCTCGTCTGGTTCAATTATTTCCGCGGCCAGATGATCAAGCAGTTCTTCGCCAACAACAAGCCGCCGCCGACAGCAGTCAGCGCAGCCGAGGCGAAGTCCGAGGTGGTGCCGAACCTGTTGACCGCTGTCGGCGGGCTCTCCGCCGTGCACCAGGTCGACGTCAGCGCCGACGTCAACGGCCGTGTCACCGAGATCAAGTTCGAGCCGGGCGCGCATGTCGAGGCCGGCATGCCGCTGGTGCAGCTGTTCGACGCGGCCGAGCAGGGCGATCTCGCGAGCTTCAAGGCGCAGGCGACCGTCGCGCAGCTGTCGCTCGACCGCGCCAAGCAACTGGCGTCGCGCCAGTTCGGTCCGCAGGCGACGGTCGATCAGGCGCAGGCTGCCTACGACCAGGCTATGGCCGGCATCGCCAAGACCGAAGCGTTGATCTCGCAGAAGCTGGTCCGCGCGCCGTTCTCCGGCGATCTCGGCGTCCGCAAAGTCGAGGTCGGCCAATATCTCACCGCCGGCACGGCCATCGTCTCGCTGACCGATCTGTCGGAGCTGTGGGCCAACTTCACGGTGACTGAAAAGGATTCGGGCAACCTCAAGGTCGGCCAGCCGGTTCGACTGAAGGTCGACGCCTATCCGGGCCGCACTTTCGACGCCAAGATCACCACGATCGAGCCGCAGATCTCGACCGACACCCGCAACATCCGCGTGCAGGCGACTGTCTCCAATCCGGAGAAGATCCTGAAGCCCGGCATGTTCGTCACCACCACGGTGGTGCTGCCGGACAAGCCGGCCGTGATCACCGTGCCGGAGACGGCGGTCGACTATACGCTGTACGGCGACTCGGTGTTCGTGATCACCGAGAAGAAGGAAGAGGACGGCAAGACCAGCCTGAGCGCGGTGCGCACTTTCGTGCAGACCGGCAACCGGGTCGAAGGTCGCGTCGAAATCGTCAAGGGCGTGAAGCCGGGCGACAAGGTCGTCGCCGTCGGCCAGCTCAAGCTGCAATCGGGCGCGGCGGTGTCGATTTCGACCGACCCGGCTCCGCAGGTCCCGGCGCAGCCGCCGCGATACTGACATCGCACACGTCGAGCATGATCCGGCACGGCCGGGTCATGCGCTTTGCAAGTCAACGAAATCGAGATCGCCGCGATGCGCTTTACTGATATTTTCATCAAACGCCCGGTCCTGTCGATCGTCGTCAGCCTGCTGATCCTGCTGATCGGCCTGCGCGCGGCGACGACGCTGCCGATCCGGCAATATCCGAAGCTGTCGAACACGGTCATCAACATCACGACCGTCTATCCGGGCGCGTCCGCGGACCTGATCCAGGGCTTCATCACCACGCCGATCGAGCAGGCGGTCGCTTCCGCCGAAGGCGTCGACTACATCACCTCGTCCTCGGTGCTCGGCACCTCGACGATCCAGGTCTACATCAAGCTGAACTTCGACCCGAACCAGGCGCTGACCGAGGTGCTGGCCAAGACGAACTCGGTCAAATATCTGATCCCGAAGGAATCCAACGACCCGATCGTCACCAAGACCACGGGCCAGACCACGGCCGTGATGTATCTCGGCTTCTCGTCCGAGGAGCTGTCGGGCTCGGCGATCTCCGACTATCTGACGCGCGTTGTGCAGCCGGTGCTGTCGACGGTCGACGGCGTGGCCTCCGCCGATATTCTCGGTGGCCAGACCTTTGCGATGCGGCTCTGGCTTGATCCCCTGAAGATGGCCGGCCGCAACGTGTCGCCTGCGGATGTCGCGGCCGCGATCACGGCCAACAACTTCCAGTCCGCGGCGGGCCAGACCAAGGGCTATCTCATCGTCTCGAACGTATCGACGAATACGGGCCTGACCGACGTCAACCAGTTCAAGAAGATGATCGTCAAGGCCAAGGACGGCGGCTTCGTGCGGATGGAGGACATCGCCACCGTCGAGCTTGCGGCCCAAAGTACGGACGCGAGCGTCGCATTCAACGGCGAGCACGCGATCTTCATCGGTGTGCAGGCAACGCCGCAGGGCAACCCGCTGACGCTGGTCAAGGGCGTGCGGGCGCTGTTCCCCGAGCTCGAGCGCAATCTGCCGCCGTCGATGAAGATGAAGGTCGCCTACGATTCGACCAAGTTCATCCAATCCTCGATCGACGAGGTCGAGAAGACACTGGGTGAAGCCGTGATCATCGTGATCGTGGTGATCTTCCTGTTCCTGGCGTCGTTCCGTTCGGTCATCATTCCCGTCGTCACCATCCCGCTGTCGATGATCGGCGTCTGCACGCTGATGCTGGCGTTCGGCTTCAGCTTCAACCTGCTGACACTGCTCGCGATGGTGCTCGCGATCGGCCTCGTGGTTGACGACGCCATCGTCGTGGTGGAAAATATCCATCGTCATCTGGAGGAAGGGAAAACGCCGGTCCAGGCGTCGCTGGAAGGGGCGCGCGAAATCGTGGGTCCCGTCGTCTCGATGACCATCACGCTCGCAGCCGTGTACGCGCCGATCGGTTTCCTCGGCGGCCTGACCGGCTCGCTGTTCCGCGAATTCGCCTTCACGCTTGCGGGCTCGGTGATCGTGTCCGGCGTGATCGCGCTGACGCTGTCGCCGATGATGTGCTCAGTGCTGCTGAAGAACACCGAAGAGGGGCGCTTCGCCAAGCTCGTCAACAAGGTATTTGGCGCGCTGACGCGGTGGTACGGCCGCAGGCTCGACCGCTCGCTCGACTACAAGGCCATCACCGGCCTGTTTGCGGTGACCATCCTCGGGCTCGTGGGCTTCCTCTACATGCACACGTCGAAGGAGCTGGCGCCTGAGGAAGACCAGGGCATCGTGTTCGCGGTGACCAAGGCGCCGAAATACGCCAACATCGACTACGTCGATTTCTACGGCGAAAAGCTCGACACCGAGTTCCAGAAATTCCCCGAGACCGATCTGCGCTTCGTGCTGAACGGCATCAACGGCCCGCAGGGCGGTATCGCCGGCATGCTGCTCAAGCCGTGGGAGGAGCGCAAGCGCTCGTCGATCCAGCTGAAGTCGCTGGTGCAGGCCGAGCTCTCCAAGATCGAGGGCGTTCAGGCGTTCGCGTTCAACCTGCCGCCGCTGCCGGGCGGCCCGGGCGGCCTTCCGGTGCAGATGGTGATCAACTCCACCGCGGGGTTCCAGACGGTTTACGAGCAGATGGAGAAGCTGAAGGGCGCCGCCCGCAAGAGCGGCATGTTCATCGTCTCCGACAGCGACCTGGCCTACAATCAGCCGACTGTGAAGGTGACGATCAATCGCAGCAAGGCGCAGGATCTCGGCGTCAATATGCAGAACCTCGGCAGCACGCTCGCGGTGCTGCTCGGTGGCAACTATATCAACCGCTTCAACCTCGAGGGCCGATCCTACCAGGTGATCCCGCAGGTGCCGCGGGGCCAGCGGCTCTCGCCGGAATCGCTCTCCGGGTACTACGTGACGACCAGTACCGGCCAGCAGCTTCCGCTGTCGACGGTGGTGTCGATCGAGACCAAGACCGACCCGAATTCGCTGACACACTATAATCAGCTCAATTCGGCGACCTTCTCGGCCGTGCCGATGCCCGGCGTGACCGTCGGTGCGGCGGTCGACTTCCTCGAGAGCGAGGCCAAGAAGCTGCCGCAGGGCTTCAGCCATGATTATCTCGCTGACAGCAGGCAGTATGTCCAGGAAGGCAACCAGCTCGCGATCACGTTCGGCTTCGCACTGATCATCATCTTCCTGGTGTTGGCCGCGCAGTTCGAGAGCTTGCGCGATCCGCTGGTCATCATGATCTCGGTGCCGATGGCGATCGTGGGTGCGCTGATCCCGCTGTTCTTCGGCATGGCGACCATGAACATCTACACCCAGGTCGGCCTGCTGACCTTGGTGGGCCTGATCACCAAGCACGGCATCCTGATGGTGGAGTTCGCCAACGAGCTCCAGGTCAACGAACGGCTCGACCGCCGCTCGGCGATCGAAATGTCGGCCCGTATTCGTCTGCGGCCGATCCTGATGACCACGGCCGCGATGGTGACGGGCCTGATCCCGCTCCTGACC
This sequence comes from Bradyrhizobium nivariense, assembly GCF_029846695.2. NCBI lineage: Bacteria > Pseudomonadati > Pseudomonadota > Alphaproteobacteria > Hyphomicrobiales > Nitrobacteraceae > Bradyrhizobium > Bradyrhizobium nivariense. The sequence goes on from NZ_JARWCR020000012.1 coordinate 24,992, forward strand.
GCGACCGGCGCGGGCGCGGCCAGCCGCTTCTCGATCGGTCTGGTGGTCGTCGCCGGCATGTCGATCGGCACGCTGTTCACGCTGTTCGTGCTGCCCGCGGTTTACGTGGTGCTGGCGACCGACCATCGCGCGGCGGCCGATTCCGAGCGGAATAAGCAGGTCAATGAACTCGACCTCGGCTCCAAGGTGCTGCGGCCGACCTGAGGCCGCGGGGAAGCGAACTCGAGGGCGGCAGCGGCCCATCCGCTGCCGCCCTTTTCTATTTGCCTCGAGCGTCCCGGCTGCCATTAGGCTTTCCCGCGCTCGCGAGAGACAAGGTCCGGTCTTCTTGCTAGGTTCGGCGGGATGAGCCTTTCCCTCCATCCCGACACCCCGCAAGCACGGGCGCTGCCGAGCGCGGCGCCGGATGGCGTCGCATCCGGCACGACGCCAGGGCAGGGGATCAGGACGCGGCTCTTCACCAAATATGTCGCGCTGTTCGTGGCCGTCGTCGCGATCGCGCTGCTGGCCAACGGCCTGTTCGAGGTCCTCTTCTATTATCGCGAGCACAAGGCCGCGCTGATCCGGGTTCAGCATGAGCAGGCCGAGGCGGCCGCGGCCAAGATCGGTCAGTTCGTCAAGGAGATCGAGAGCCAGCTCGGCTGGACCACGCAGCTGCCCTGGTCGGCAGGCTCGATCGAGCAGCGCCGGTTCGATGCGCTGCGGCTGCTGCGCCAGGTGCCTGCGATCACCGAGCTCGCCCAGGTCGACGCGACCGGCAGGGAGCGGCTGCGGGTCTCGCGGCTCGCCATGGACGCGATCGACAGCGGGATCGACCTGTCGGACGATCCGAAGTTCACCGAGGCGGTCGTGCACAAGGTTTTTTACGGCCCGGTCTATTTCCGCAGGGAGTCCGAGCCGTACATGACACTGGCGCAGGCCGGGTCGCGCAAGGATGCGGGCGTCAGCATCGCGGAGGTCAATCTCAAGCTGATCTGGGACGTCGTGTCCCAGATCAAGGTCGGCGAGCACGGACACGCCTACGTGGTCGGTCCGGAGGGACGCCTGATCGCGCACCCCGATATCAGCCTGGTCCTGCGCAACACCGACATGTCTGGCCTGGCGCAGGTGCGCGCCGCGCTTGCCGGAGGCGGTTCCACGCCGGATGCACTTTCCGAAGCGCGCAACATCCAGGGACAGAAGGTGCTGACCGCCTCGGCCCCGATCGCACCGCTGCACTGGACCATGTTCGTCGAGCTGCCGGTCGAGGAGGCCTATGCGGCGCTCTATGCTGCGTTGGAACGGCTTGCATTCGTGCTGCTCGCGGCGTCGATCTTCGCGGTGCTCGCCGGGGTATTCCTCGCGCGCCGCATGGTCGGGCCGATCCAGGCGCTGCGAAGCGGCGCCGAGCGCATCGGCGGCGGCGATTTCTCCCAGCGCATCTCGATCAGGACCGGCGACGAGCTCGAGGGGCTCGCGGACCAGTTCAACCATATGGGCGAGCGCCTGCAGGAATCCTATGCGGACCTGGAAAAAAAGGTCGAGGTGAGAACGGCTGAGTTGACCGAGTCGCTCGAGCAACAGACGGCTACGTCGGAAGTGTTGCAGGTCATCAGTTCGTCTCCGGGCGAACTCACACCGGTGTTCCACAAGATGCTCGAGAATGCCACACGCGTCTGTGGTGCGAGTTTCGGCGTCATGAATCTGTGGGATGGTGAGAGTTTCACGATTGCTGCCGATTACAATGTGCCGCCTGCGTTCGCGGCTTCGCGAAAAGACGTGGCGATCCGTCCTCATCCGGACAGCGCGCTTGCTGTGGTTGTCAGGACACGTCAAGTTGTCCACGTTCATGATGTGCAACAAACTCCGGCCTATCTTGCTGGAGGTCCGACCATTCGTGGAATCTCCGACGTCGCCGGCGCCCGCACGATCGTCATAGTGCCCATGATGAGGGAAAGCGAGCTGATCGGAACGGTTGCGGTTTATCGCAAAGAAGTCCGGCCGTTCACCGATAAGCAAATCGCATTGGTTGAGAATTTCACGAAGCAAGCCGTCATCGCTATCGAGAACACGCGACTGCTGAACGAGTTACGCAAGCGTACGACGGAGTTGTCGCAATCCCTCGACGATCTTCGCGCCGCGCAGGATCGCCTGGTCCAGACCGAGAAGCTGGCGTCGCTCGGCCAGCTCACCGCCGGGATCGCCCACGAGATCAAGAACCCGCTCAATTTCGTCAACAATTTCTCGTCGGTGTCGACGGAGCTGATCGACGAGCTCAACGAGGCCCTGCAAACGGCCTCGCTCGACGGCAAGACCAAGGCGGAGGTCGACGAGCTGACCGGCCTGCTCAGGAGCAATCTCGAAAAGGTGGTGCAGCACGGCAAGCGCGCCGATTCCATTGTCAGGAACATGCTGCTGCATTCGCGCGAGGGCTCCGGCGAGCATCGCCCCGGCGATATCAGCGCGATCCTGGAGGAGAGCCTCAATCTCGCCTATCACGGCGCACGTGCCGAAAGGCCCGCCTTCAACATCACGATCGAGCGCGACTTCGACCCCGCCCCAGGCATGGTCGATATCTATCCGCAGGAAATCACGCGAGTCTTCCTCAATCTGATCTCGAACGGCTTCTACGCCACCGCCAAGCGCAAGGAGAGCGCCGCAGACCCCTTCGAGCCCACCCTGCGCGCGGCAACGAAGAATCTCGGCGACAAGGTCGAGGTTCGGATTCGCGACAACGGCACCGGGATTCCGCCCGAGGTGAAGAAGAAGATGTTCAATCCCTTCTTCACCACCAAGCCGGCCGGCGAGGGCACCGGGCTCGGCCTTTCCATGAGCCATGATATCGTCGTGAAACAGCACGGCGGCACGATCGACGTGAACTCCGAGCCCGGAGTATTCACGGAATTCATCATCACCCTGCCGCGCATGATGGCGGCAGGCGGCACTTCCGGAGGCAAGACTTGAACGTTTACATTCTGGTCGTCGATGACGAGTCCGACGTCGAGGCGCTGTTCCGGCAGCAGTTCCGGCGCGACCTGCGCGCCGGCCGCTTCCAGATGGAATTCGCGCCGTCGGCGGCCGATGCGCTGAAGCTCGCCGCCGAGGTCCGCGATCCCTCGCTGATCCTGATTTTGTCCGACATCAACATGCCCGGGATGAGCGGCCTCGACATGCTGCCACACGTGCGCGCCGACTATCCGCACGTTCCCGTCATCATGATCACGGCCTATGGCGACGCCGAGACCCGCCGGAAGGCGATCGAGCGCGGCGCCGTCGCGCTCCTGACCAAGCCGATCGACTTTGCGCAATTGCGCCAGGAAATCGATACGAGACTCGAGCAGGCGGCATGACTCCAACCATCCTCTTCGTCGACGACGAGCCGGATCTCGAGGCGCTGATCCTGCAAAAGTTCCGCAGGCAGCTTCGCGAGGGGCTGGTCAATTTCATGTTCGCGCGCGATGGCCTCGAGGCACTGGAGTCGATCGACCGACATCCGCATGTCGACATGGTGGTCGCGGACATCAACATGCCGCGGATGGACGGGCTGTCCCTGTTGCAGAAGCTCCAGGAGGCCGAGGACAAGAAATCGACCATCATCGTCTCGGCCTATGGCGACATGAGCAACATCCGCACCGCCATGAACCGCGGCGCGTTCGACTTTCTCACCAAGCCGATCGACTTCGCCGATCTGGAAATGACGATCCAGAAGACCATCCGCCATATCGAGATACTGCGCGAGGCGCGGCGCCGCCAGATGGAGGCCGAACGCGCCCATGCGTCGCTGTCGCGCTACTTCTCGCCTGAGATCGCCAAACGCCTCGCGGCGGATGTCAAGGGCGACGGCATGGAGGTGCAGTGGCGCGACGTCGCCACCATCTTCACCGACATCACCGGCTTCACGTCGCTGGTGGAGAGCGCGGCGCCCGAGACGCTTGGCGAGCTCCTCAACGAATATGTCGGCGGCATGACCGAGATCGTCTTCACGCACGAGGGGACGGTCGCAAAAATCATCGGCGATGCGATCCAGGTGCTGTTCAACGCGCCGGGCGACCAGCCGGACTATGCGACTCGTGCCGTCGCCTGCGCGCACGATCTCGACGCCTGGGCCGAGGATTTCTGCGCGCGATGGAAGGCGAGGGGTGTGAATTTCGGCACCACCCGCATCGGCGCCCATGCCGGGCCGGCGCTGGTCGGGAATTTCGGCGGCAACCGCTTCTTCGACTACACCGCCTATGGTGATACGATCAACATCGCAGCGCGGCTGGAGGCCGCCAACAAGGATCTGGGCACGCGAATCTGCGTCAGTGCCAGCGTCGCGGAAGCGGCTGAGAATTTCCAGGGCCGCCCCGTGGGTGAGCTGATGCTGCGCGGGCGCAGCGAACCTCTGCGCGCGTTCGAGCCGTTGCCGCAGGCCAAATTCGAAGCGCCGGCGACGGCGCGGTACTCCGAAGCCTTCGCCAGGATGGAGGCCGGTGATGCCGCGGCCATGCCGGCCTTCGCCGCGCTGGTCGGCATGCATGCCGATGATTCCCTGGCCGGCTTTCACCTGAAGCGCCTGCTCAACGGCGCCAAGGGCATTCGCATGCAACTGGAATAGGAGTCCGACATGACGCGCGAATTCTCCGCCGGCAATTACCGTTTCATTCCGTCCGTATTCCAGTATTCGGCCGGTGCGGCCGCGGCTGACGGCTATGAGATCGAGCGCGTCCGCTTCGACCGCCTGGTGCCGCTCGCGGAAGGGTTTGCGCTTGCCGCGAAGTATATCCAGGAGGCGGGGCGGCCGCTGACGGCGTTCTGTGCCTGCGAGCTGCGCTCGCCGGCGGCCTTCAGCGAGGAAGGCTTTCGCGCGTTCAACATGCACTATGTGAAGACGCTGTCCGAATGGGGTATCTTCGACGGAACCACCAATCCGGTGGCGCGCAGCAACGTCTGTCCCGAGATCGATCCACCGGCCGAGCCGTCGTTCTACGCCTTCTCCTTCACGCGGCCGACAAGCTCGAAGACGCCGAGCTTCGTGATCTCCGGCGGCGCCGAGGCGCGCGAGGGCAGCGGAACCTATGTCGAGCGCACCGTGCGCTACCGCGACCTCAGCCCGGAAGGCCTTCGCGAGAAGGTGCGCTTCACGACGACGTCGCAGATGGAGAGCAGGATGACGGCGTTCGGCTTCGGCTGGAAGGACACCACCGGCGTGCAGGCCTATTCCGTGCACGACTTCCACCACGCGCTGGTCGACGAGCTGGTCCGCCGCGGGGCGTTGCGCTCTGGCCTGACCTGGCACTTTGCCCGACCGCCGGTGGTCGATCTCGAATACGAGATGGATTGCCGCCGCGTGATGCGCGAAGTGGTTATCTAGAGCCATTTCCGTTCCGATAGAATCGGAACGGGGCTCTAGACTCTTGTTTTGACGCGTTTTCTTTACGCGAACCGGTATCCACTTCGCTCGAAAACGCTCTAATTAGCGCTGGCGCGGGTCGAGCGCGTCGCGCAGGCCGTCGCCGAGCAGGTTCAGCGATAGCACCACGAGGAAGATCGCGAGCCCCGGCCAGATCGCCATCCAGGGCGCTTGGGTCAGGAAGCGCTGCGCAGCGTTGAGCATGCTGCCCCAGGATGGCGCGGGCGGCTGCTGGCCGAGGCCGAGGAACGACAGCGCGGCTTCGGCGATGATGGCAGCCGCGATCGACAGTGTCGCCTGTACCACCAGCGCAGGCAGGATGTTCGGCAGGATATGCGAGAACGCGATCCGCCAGGGCGGATTGCCGAGCGCCCGCGCCGCCTCGACATAGTCCTCGGCCTTGACGTTCAGCACCTGCCCGCGGGTCAGGCGAATAAAAATCGGAGTTGCCGAGATGCCGATCGCGATCATGGCATTGGTCAGGCTCGGGCCGAGGAACGCGGCGAGCGCGATCGCCAGGATCAGGAACGGGCAGGCCAGCATCGCATCGGTGATCCGGCTGATCAGCGCGTCGACGAACCCGCCCCGGTAGCCGGCGAGCAGGCCGAGCGGCACGCCGATGCCCAGCGCGATCGCGACCGAGATGAGGCCCGCGAGCAGGGACGCGCGCGCACCGTAAACGACGCGGCTCAGGATGTCGCGGCCGAGCTCGTCGGTGCCGAACCAGTGCGCCGCAGTGGGCGGCTTCCGGACGAGGCTCCAGCTCGTCGCGATGGGATCATATGGCACGACAAGCGGTGCGAGCAGCGCAAGGCCGACGAACATCGTGATCATTACAAGTCCGAACACTGCGGCCTTGCGTTTGAACAAGCGCCGCCGGGCGCGACGCGCCGGGCTGTCCAGCTCGTCAGCTTGCGCGATGGGAGCGGCGGGCAGGGCGGCATCGGTCATGAGTCTAGCTCCGCAGCCGCGGATTAACGAGGATGTAGGCGACATCGGCAACCAGGTTCAGCGTGATGTAGACCGTGGCTGTCACCAGCACGACGCCCTGTACGACCGCGTAGTCGCGGTTGAATACGGCGTCCACGATCAGCTTGCCGAAGCCGGGAATGGAGAAGATCTGCTCGGTCAGCACCGCTCCCGACAGCAGCGTGCCGAGCTCGAGCGCGCCGAGCGTGATGATCGGCGTGAGTGCGTTTCGCATCGCGTGCTTGAGGATGACCGAGCGCTCCGACAATCCCTTCGCGCGTGCGGTGCGGACATAGTCGCTCTCCAGCACCTGAAGCATGGCACTGCGGGTGTGCCGCATCAGGACCGCGGAAATCGCGTTGCCGAGCACGAAGGCCGGCATGATGGTGGCGGCAAGGCTCGCGCGCCAGTTCTCGGTGAGCGGCACGTAGCCCGAGGCCGGCAGCCAGCCGAGCTCGATCGAGAACAGGAAGATCATGAGGATTCCGAGCCAGAAGTTTGGCGTCGAGATGCCCCACAACGCAAACAGATTGGCGCCATAGTCCCACATCGTGCCCCTCTTCACCGCCGAGACGATGCCGGCGGGAATGCCGATCAGGAACGCGATCAACATTGCCATCGAGCCGAGCTGGAGCGTTACCGGCAGCTTCTGAGCGATCAGCTCGCGCACCGGCATCTTGTTGCGCAAGGACTCGCCGAAATTGCCGGTCAGGACCCCCTTGAGCCAATAGACGTATTGCACCGGGATCGGCTGATCGAGCCGGTACTGCTGACGGATCTGCTCGATCGCGGCCGGATCGCGTTCCTCGCCGGCCATCACCAGCGCCGGATCGCCCGGCAGCAATTGCTGGAGCGAGAAGATCAGCACCGACACGAAGAACAGTGTCGGCACGATCTGCACAATGCGGCGGGCGAGGAAGTTCAGCATGGCGCCGGTCGCGTATCAGACGATGCCATGCTCACTTGAACTTCAGCCCGACCACACGCACCAGCCCGTCGGGCATCTGCCTGTAACCCTGGAGCTTGGTCGTGTGCGCAATCAGAAGCGTGCGGTGGTAGATGTAGATGATCGGCAAATCGTCGAGCAGGATCTTGGTCATCTTTTCGTAGATCGCCTTGCGCTCATCGACGTTGGCGGTCAGCCGGCCGTCTTCCATCAGCTTGTCGGCTTCCGGGTTCGCGTACCCGCCGTCGTTCTGCGGTGCCTTGCTGCGCATGAAGATATAGGAGTTGCCGTCGGGGTCGATGCGGCCGCTCCAGTTGATCTGGAAGATCTGGAACTCGCCGGCCTGCGCCTGCTTGAACGTCGTCGCGAATTCGACCGCGCGGATCTTGATGTCGAAGCCCGCTTCCCCAGCCATGGATTGGATGACCTGGGCGACGGCTTCGTTCTCCGCGCCTTTGGGAATCATGTAGTCGACGGTCACCGGCGAAGTGACGCCGGCTTCCTTCAGAAGCGCCTTGGCCTTCGCGATGTCACGGCCACGAACCGGAAATGCCTTCTGGTAATAGGGATGCGTCGGGCTGACCCATTGATTGCCGGGGGTGAACTCGCCGTTGAAGACGACCTGGTTAAGCGCTTCGCGATCGATCGACAGGTCGAGCGCCTTGCGGACCTTTGCCGACTGGCTCAACGGTCCCTTGGCCTTGTCGTTGCCGATATTGACGGTCAGGCCGAGATAGCCGAGCTCCGGTGCCGTCGACAGCACGAGCCGCGAATCCGCACGCACGTCCTTGATGTCAGTGGCGAGCACGCGCTCGATCAGGTCGAGCCCGCCGGATTTCAGGTTCGCAAGCCGCACCGTCGCGTCGATGATCGGCAGGAATACGATGCGGTCGATATGGACGTTGTCCTTGTTCCAGTAGTCGGCGAACTTCTCGAACACCATGCGGTCCTGCTGCACTCGCTCGACGAATTTGTAGGGGCCGGCGCAGACCGGATGCAGGCCGAACTTGTCGCCGGCCTCCTTCGCCGCCTTCGGCGAGACCATCATGCCGGAGCGATCGGTGAGCTGGGCGATCAGGGGCGAGTAGGGGGTTTTCAGCACCAGCTTGATGGTCAGGGGATCGACCACCTCGACGTGATCGACGCTGGCGAGCTCCGACTTCCGGAAAGAGGTCGGCAGCGTCATGTGACGCTCTATCGAGAATTTTGCGGCTTCCGCGTCCAGCGGTTCGCCGTCGTGGAATTTGACGTTCGGCCTGAGCTTGATCGTCATCTCCTTGCCGTCGGCCGAGGTCTCGTGGGACAGCGCGAGCTGCGGCACGATGTTGAGCTTCTCGTCGATGTCGAACAGCTTGTCGCAGAAGGCGGAGAACACGATGCGCCCGACATAGGTGCGGCCGATGCTGGGGTCGAGAATGTCGGGGTCCTCGGCGATGCCGATGCGAAGCGTGGTCTGCGCCTGGGCTGTGCCCACGAGCGACGTCAGCAAAGCCGACGCCAGGATTGTCAAACGCATAAAACTCATCGCTCTCAGCCTCTGTTTTACGATTTTGCCGGGTCGGTGCCTCATGAACTAACCCCGCTAGCGCGTACTGCTTCCGTGCCGCCGCTGAAGGCGGCGACCAATTTTTCTAGGACCGGGGAGAAGCCGCCGTCCGTCGGGACGATCGCCTCGGATGACGGCAGTTCCGACATTCGGTGGCAGGCCGTTGCATGTCCGATGCCATCCGGCAGGAGTTTTGGCATTTCGCTGCGGCAGCGTTCGACCACGTAGGGACAACGGGTGTGGAAGCGGCATCCTGGCGGCGGGTTGAGCGCGCTGGGGATCTCCCCTTGCAGCACAATCCGGCTGCTCTTTGCCCGCGGTTTAGGCACGGGGATCGCTGACAACAGCGCCCGGCTATAGGGATGGCGGGGTGCGGCGAACAGCGCGTCCGCCGCCGCCGTCTCGACGATCTGGCCGAGATTCATCACCGCCACATGGTCGGCGATGTGCTTGACCACGGCCAGATCATGCGAGACGAAAATATAGGCGAGGCCGAGCCGGTCCTGGAGCTCGCGCAGGAGATTGAGGATCTGCGAGCGGATCGAGACGTCGAGCGCCGAGACCGGCTCGTCGCAGATGATCAGCTTCGGCTCGACCGCGAGCGCGCGCGCAATGGCGATGCGCTGGCGCTGGCCGCCAGAGAACTCGTGTGGATAGCGCCGGGCCAGCCGAGGCTCGAGGCCCACCAGCCGCAATATTTCCTCAACGCGTTCGCGCCGCTGTGCTGGCGGCACCAGATCGTGCAGCGCCAGCGGCTCGGTCAGGATCTGGCCAACCGTCATGCGCGGATTGAGCGAGGCGTAGGGGTCCTGGAAAATGATCTGCGCCTCGCGGCGAAAGGCTCGCAGCGCGGCAGCGTCGAGGGCGAGGAGATCGCGGCCTTCGAAACGGATCGTGCCCGCATCCGGCTCGATCAGCCGCAGCACCAGGCGGCTGACGGTGGATTTGCCGCAGCCGGATTCGCCGACCAGGGCCAGCGTCTTGCCGGCTTCGAGTGAGAAGCTGACGCCATCAACGGCTTTGACATGCGCCAGCGCCCTTCCGAACAGCGAGCGCTCGGCGACGAAATGCTTGACCAGTCCTTCGACCTCGAGCAACGGCATCAGGACACCAAAAGTTCGAGCGGCGCGCGGATGCAGCGCGAGAGATGGCCGGAGCTGACTTCCACAAGCGGCGGCGGCGCCTTGGTGCAGGCGTCCAGCACGAAAGGGCAGCGCGCGGCGAAACGGCAGCCGGCGGGCGGCTGCGCCATGTTCGGGACCATGCCCTCGATCGTGGCAAGCTGTTCCGCGCGATGGTCGAGCCGCGGGATCGAGCCGAGTAGGCCGACGGTGTAGGGATGCTGCGGCGCCGAGAACAATTCGTCCACCGGCGCGCGCTCGACGATCTCGCCCGCATACATCACCGCGACCTCGTCGCAGACTTCGGCGACGACGCCGAGATCATGGGTGATCAGGATGATCGCGGCGCCGCTCGCCGCCTTCAACTCCCGCATCAGCTCGAGGATCTGCGCCTGCAAGGTGACGTCGAGCGCGGTGGTCGGCTCGTCCGCGATCAGCAGCCGCGGATCGCAGGCGAGCGCCATCGCGATCATGACGCGCTGGCGCATGCCGCCGGAGAGCTTGTGCGGATATTCGTCGATCCGCCGCTCGGGCGAGGGAATGTGGACGCGACGCAGCAGCTCGATCGCCCGCTCGCGCGCACTTCTGCGCGAGCCGCCGCGGTGGCGCAGGATGGTCTCGATGATCTGATCGCCGATGGTGAAGCTCGGATTGAGCGAAGTCATCGGCTCCTGGAAGATCATTGCGAGCCGGTTGCCGCGGAGGTCGCGCAGCGTCTGGTCCGAGGTCTTCAACAGGTCGAATCCGTCGAAGCGGATCGCACCTGAAATCTCCGCGCTCTGTTTCGGCAGCAGGCCCATGATCGCCAGCGACGTCACGCTCTTGCCGCAGCCGGATTCGCCGACGAGGCCGAGCGTCGCGCCATTGGCGACGCTGAGATCGACGCTGTCGACCGCGTGGGTGACGCGGCCGTCGTCGCCGTGGAAGCGGATGCGGAGATCCTTGATCTCGATGAGAGGGCTTGCGCTCATGATCGTTTTGCGCGCGCTGCGGCGATGCTGGCGTCGATGACGCTGCGATCGGTGTTGCCTGCCGGGTTCTGCCGCGTCGGCATCGAGTTGCGGAAGTGAACCCAGAGCTCCTGGCTGACTTGTTCGAGCCGTTCGAGCTCGCCGAGCGGGTCAGGATGATCGTCCGCGCGAATGTCCAGCGCCGGCCATTCCTCCTCGCCGTGAATCAGGAGCGCCGCGGACTGCTTGCCGCGCTTGTCGCCGCCGGCGGCTTCGCCCGCGCGCATCGCCGCGAGCAGGCGGCGCGGGAAGGGCAGGCTGTCATTGGCGATGTAGGTCTTGGCGGTCTCGTCGAGCACGTCGGCGCCCGCGAGCATGTTGCCGGCGATGGAGAAGCCGCTGCCCGCGATATGGCCGCACCATTCGACACAGTCGCGGCCGGTATGCGCCGCGATCTCGCCGCTCGCGTCCATGATGTGGATCTGGCGGCTCTCGCGGCCATCGTCGGTCGCGAGCAGGGCGGCCAGCACGTCGCGCGCGTTGAGACCCTCACGCAGCAGCTTGACGCCGTCGATGCCGTAATAGGGATTGACGAAAGCCTGCGTCGCAATGGCGCCGAGGCCCGCCGCGATGTAGGGGACACGCGCGCCGACGGCGAAGAAGCGGGTCGCGACGGCGATGCCGAACTGGCCGGTAGCAGGATCGCGCGCGATGATCGACCAGGTCATGGTGCTGCCTTTAGCGCCCTGCGGCGTAACCCTGCATGCCGCGGGGATTGGCGGCGGCGCGGCGGCGCGGACCGACGCGCGAGGCCGCGGTGAGCCGGCCTTCCGACCAGTCGGGGCCGACCTCGACAATATGTCCGCGTTCGCGAAGGTTCTCGATCGTCGCCTGCGGCACGCGGTTCTCGACCACGAGCACGCCGGGGCGCGCGGTGCGTGGCCAGAACGAAATCGGGAAATGCTCGGAGTGCCAGGCCGGGGCGTCGATCGCTTCCTGGAGATTGAGGTTGCAATGGACGTGGCGCAGGAAGAACTGCGTAATCCACTGATCCTGCTGGTCGCCGCCGGGCGAGCCCCAGGCCAGATAAGGCTCGCCGTCGCGCAACGCCATGGTCGGCGACAGCGTGGTGCGTGGGCGTTTGCCTGGCGCGAGCGAGCTCGGTTGGTTCTCCTCCAAATCGAACATTTGTGCGCGGCTGCCGAGACAGAAACCCAACTCGGGAATGACAGGCGAGGATTGCAGCCAGCCGCCCGACGGCGTCGAGGACACCATGTTGCCGGCCTTGTCGATGATGTCGAAATGCACGGTGTCGCCGCGCACCTCGCCGAAGCGCCCCACCGTCGGTTCGCCGGCGCCGAGCGCACCCACCGCTTCGCGCTGGCCTTCGGCGCGGCGCAGCTTGACCACGCCGCCAAAGTCCTTGACCGCGCCAGGCCGGAGATCGAGCGAAGCCTTGTCGGTGACGAGCTTGCGCCGTTCGTCGTTGTAGGCGTCCGATAGCAGCGTCGCGATCGGGATCTCGCTGAACTTGGGGTCGCCGTAGAATTTTTCGCGATCGGCGAAGGCGAGCTTGGCGCATTCGATCTGGAGATGGATGAATTCCGGCCCGGTCGGATCGAGCCCGTCGAGCGCAAAGCCCTTGAGCAGCGCGAGCTGCTGCAGCGTCGCCGGGCCCTGGCTCCAGACGCCGGCCTTGCAGACGGTGTAACGGCCGTAATCGTAGGTGAGCGGGGCCTCGACCGTGGGCTGCCAGCGCGCCATGTCATCGGCCGAGAGCACACCGCGATGCGGCGAGCCGCTGACGTCCATGACCTCTTGCGTCCGGCAGAACTTGTCGATGGCCTCCGCGACAAAATCTTGCGACCAGGACTTTCGCGCGCGCTCGATCTCGGCGTCGCGGCCGCCGCCACCGCTCTCGGCCTCGCTGAGAATGCGCGTGTACGTCGCGGCAAGCGCCTTGTTGGTGAAGAGCGTGCCGGGCCTCGGGACTTCGCCATTCGGCAGGTAGACCGCGGCCGAGGTCGGCCAGTGCGTGCGGAACAATTGCTCCACGGTCTGGATCGTGGCGCAGGCGCGCTCGACCAGCGGATAGCCGTCGCGGGCGTAGGAAATGGCGGGCTCCAGCACGTCGCGTAAGCGCACCGTGCCGTAGTCTCGCAGCAGCATCATCCAGGATTCGAAGGTGCCGGGGACGCAGGCCGCGAGCAGGCCCGTCCCGGGCACCATGTCGAGGCCTTCGCTCTTGTAATGCGCGATGGTGGCGCGCGCCGGTGCCGGACCTTGGCCGCAGATCACCTCGGTGCGGCCGCGCTTCACGTCGTGAACGATGATGGGCACGTCGCCGCCGGGGCCGTTCAGATGCGGCTCGACAATCTGGAGCGTGAAAGCGGTGGCGACGCCGGCGTCGAAGGCGTTGCCGCCCTTTTCGAGGATGGCCATGCCGACGGCGGTCGCGATCCAGTGTGTGGTGGCGACGACCCCGAACGTGCCCTCGATCTCGGGGCGCGTCGTGAAGGGATCGGGATTGACTTTGCTGGCCATGGGACTTCGCTACCTTATTTATCGCGCGCGCAATTGATCACAGGCGATGCCGTGTCGCCAATGCGCAGGCCGCATAGCACGCGCGCGTCACGCCGGGACCGGCGCGGTGTTCACGGCGTGACAGGCGACGCCGTCGATCAGGTCCGGGGCTTCCTTGCGGCAGAGATCGAAGGCGAGCGGGCAGCGCGGATTGAAGGCGCAGCCGGGCGGCGGATTGATCGGGTTCGGAATCTCGCCCTTGACTGGAATGCGCTGGCGGCCGCTCATGGCGAGGTCAGGCACTGCGCCCAGCAGCATCTTGGTGTAGGGCATGCGCGGACGGGCGAACAACTCCTTGCCTTCCGCGATCTCGACGATGCGACCGAGATACATCACGCCGACGCGGCTCGCCATGTGGCGAACCACGGCGAGGTTGTGGCTGATGAACATGTAGGTCAGGCCGAACTTGTCCTGGAGGTCGCGCATCAAATTGAGGATCTGCGCCTGCACGGAGACGTCGAGCGCAGAGGTCGGCTCGTCGCAGACGATGAACTCGGCATCGGAGGCAAGCGCCCGCGCGATCGCGATGCGCTGACGTTGGCCGCCGGAGAACTCGTGTGGAAATTTCAGCCGGTCGTCGGGATGCAGGCCGACGAGGCTGAGCAGCTCGCCGATTCGGGCCTGGATGTCGCGCTCGCCCTGGATCAGGTCGAAGGCGCGGATCGGCTCGGAGATGATGGCATCGACCCGGAAGCGCGGATTCAGGCTCGCATAGGGATCCTGAAAGATCATCTGGATGCGGCGGCGCAGTTTCCGGCGCGCTTGCGCCTGCCGTGGATCCGTCATCGACACGCCGTCGATCAGCACGTTGCCGGAGCTCGGCGGCAGCAGGCCGACCACCATCCGTGCCACCGTGGTCTTGCCCGAGCCGGACTCGCCGACCAATGCAAAGGTCTCGCCCTTCCTAATGTCGAAGGTGACGCCGTCGACCGCCCTGAGAGATTCGAGATGGCCGCCTTCGAGCACGCGGTTGAGCCACGGCTTCGAAACGTCGAACACGCGGCGCAGGTTCTTGGCTTCGACGAAGGGAGCGGTCATGCCGCGCTCTCCGCCGGCATGCTATCATAGAGATGGCAGGCGACCGATTGCGTGCCGCGTGGCAGCGGCTCCGGCCGGTCGACGCGGCAGCGATCGAAGGCGAAGGCGCAGCGCGGATTGAACGAGCAGCCGCGCGGGATCGCCGACAGTCGCGGCATGGAGCCGGAAATTTGCACCAGGCGCTTGTCCTCGCCGGCAAGCGTCGGGATCGCACCCATCAGGCCCTTGGCGTAGGGGTGCAGCGGGTTTCGCACGACGTCCTGGACCGGGCCGATCTCGGCGACGCGGCCGGCATACATCACGGCCACGCGGTCCGAGGTCTCGGCGATCACGCCCATGTCGTGCGTCACCAGCATCACGGCCGTGCCGTGGTCGCGGCCAAGGCGCTTGATCAGCGAGATGATCTGCGCCTGTACGGACACGTCGAGCGCGGTGGTCGGCTCGTCCGCGATGATCAGCTCCGGCTCGGCACAGATCGCGAGCGCAATCACCACGCGCTGGCGCATACCGCCGGAGAATTCGTGCGGGTAGCCGTCGATGCGCTTTTCGGGCGCGGGGATGCCGACCTCGGCGAGCAGGTCGATGGCGCGGCGGCGAGCGGCCGTCTCGGAGAGATTGAGGTGGGTCCGGATCGTTTCCACGATCTGATCGCCGATCTTGTACAGCGGATTGAGTGAGGTGAGGGGATCCTGGAAGATCATCCCGATCCGCTTGCCCCTGATCCGGCGCAACTCCTCTGACGGCAGATTGTCGATGCGAAGGCCGGACAGCAGGATCTCACCGCCGGCGATGCGGCCCGGCGGATCGATCAGGCCGATCACCGAGAGCCCGGTGACGGATTTGCCGGCACCGGATTCGCCGACCACACCCAGCACCTCGCCCTTGGCGATGTCGAAGGAGACGCCGTCGATGGCGCGCAGGGTGCCTCGGCGGGAGGCGAATTCGACTTTGAGATTGCGGACAGAGAGAACGGGTTCGGTCATGAACGCTGCATACTCATCGGAGTTTGGGGTTAAGCGCGTCGCGCAGCCAGTCGCCGAGCAGGTTGATCGACAGGATCAGCGCCGCGAGTGCGATTCCGGGGAAGGCGACGATCCACCATTCGCCTGCGAACAGATAGCCGTTGCCGATGCGGATCAGCGTGCCGAGCGACGGCATGGTCTCGGGCATTCCCGACCCGAGGAACGACAGCGTTGCCTCGGTGATGATGGCGAGCGCGAGGTTGATGGTCGCGATCACGAGGATCGGCCCCGTGGTGTTCGGGAGCACGTGGCGCAGCATGATCACGGGGGCGGGCAGGCCGATCAATTGTGCGGCTGCGACATAGTCCTTGTTCTTCTCGACCAGGACCGAGCCACGCACCGTGCGCGCGTATTGCACCCAAAAGCTCAGGCCGATCGCGAAGACCAGGACCGCCAGCATGCTCATCTCGTCAAGCTTGTTGCCAAAGACCGATTTTGCGATGCCGTTGATCAAGAGCGCAATCAGGATAGCTGGAAACGAGAGCTGCACGTCGGCGATGCGCATGATCAGCCCGTCGACGGCGCCGCCGAAATAGCCGGCGGTCAGCCCGAGCATGATGCCGAGCGCGCCAGACAAGACGACGCCGAGGACGCCGACGAGCAACGAGATGCGCAGACCGTAGAGGATCGCGGACAACACGTCGCGGCCCTGCTCGTCGGTGCCGAGCAGGAACGGGCTCTGACCATCGGCAGTCCAGAGCGGTGATATCCGCGAATTCATCAGCTGGAGCTGCGCCGGGTCGAACGGATTTTGCACCGACAACACCGAGGCGAAGATCGCGATCAGGAAGAACAGCAGCGTCACCGCGGCTGCGATCATGGTGATCTTGGAGCGGCGGAACGAGTAGAACAGATCGCTGTCGAGCGCGCGTTTGAACCAGCTCGGTGCTGCGCGCGCGCCGCGCTCCTCGATCTTGTGCGGGACGACGGCCTCGCTCATGTCAGTGCGCCCGGCTGACCGTCGAGCGCAGTCGCGGATCGACGATGGTGTAGAGGATATCAACCACGAGATTGATGGTGACGAAGATCAGGGACACCATCATCAGATAGGCCGCCATGATCGGGATATCGACGTTCTGAACGGCCTGAACGAACAGGAGTCCCATGCCGGGCCACTGGAACACGGTCTCGGTGATGATGGCGAAAGCGATGACCGAGCCAAATTGCAGGCCGGCGACGGTGATGACGGGAACCAGCGTGTTGCGCAGCGCATGGCCGAAATGGATCGCCCGCGTGGTGAGCCCACGGGCGCGGGCGAAGCGGATGTAGTCGGTGCGCATCACTTCCAGCATCTCCGCGCGGACGAGGCGCATGATCAGCGTCATCTGGAATAGGCCAAGCGTGATCGAAGGCATAATCAGCGCCTTCAGGCCGGACAGTGTCAGGAGTCCCGTCGTCCACCAGCCGATATGTACGACGTCGCCCCGCCCGAACGAGGGCAACCAGCCGAGGGTCACCGAGAACAGGTAGATCATGAGAATGCCGATCAGGAAGGTCGGCAGCGAAATGCCGATCAGCGAGACGGCCTGGAATGCATGCGCGAGCCAGCTGTCACGGCGAAGCGCCGAATAGACCCCCATCAGGATGCCGCTGATCATTGCGAAGATGGTGGCGCAGATCGCGAGCTCCAGCGTCGCGGGCATCCGCTCCATCAGCAGGTTGGAGACCGGCAGACGGAACTGGTAGGACACCCCGAACTTGAACTGCGCAGCGTTGCCGACATAGCGGCCGAACTGTACGATCACGGGATCGTCGAGGCCGAGCGATTTGCGGATCGCAGCGCGTTCGGCGCCCGACGTATCCATCCCGACCATCTGGTTTACGGGATCGCCGGCAAAGCGGAACATCGAGAACGAGATGATCCCGACGGCGATCATGACACCGACGGCCTGGATGGCTCGGCGCAGTGTGAAAGCGAGCATTTGTTCCTTTCACATCTCTTCAGCAGCACGCATCATTGCGTTAGCCCGAAATATCAAGTCCCGGAAGCCAGGGCTTCCGGGACTTCACAACTTGTCGACACCTACTCGTCCTGCTTGGTGGCCCAGTAGAGCATGACCATGTTGTCCGCACGCTGGATCAACTTCACCTTCTTCGAGACGCCCCAGGCGAGCGCCTGCTGGTGCAGCGGGACGTAGGCCCAGTCCTTCATCGAGATCTCGAAGGCCTGCTTGATCAGGAGATCGCGCTTGCCCGTATCGGGTTCCACGAGGATCTTGTCGGCGAGCTCATCGAACTGCTTGTTGCAATAGCCGGCGAGATTGGCTTCGCCGCGGTTCGGATCCTTGGGATCGTCCCGACAGCCCATGATGTCGTGCAGCACGTTATGGGAGTCGAGCGTATCCGGGGTCCAGCCCAGCATGAACAGCGAAGTCTTGTAGCCGCCGGGCTTCAGCACCTTGGCGAAATACTGGGCCTTTGGTTGCGCCAGCAGCTCCACTTTGAGGCCGATGCGGGCGAGCATGCCGACGACGGCCTGACATATCGCGGCGTCATTGACGTAGCGATCGTTGGGGCAGTCCATCGTGACTTCGAAACCCTCGGGATAGCCGGCGTCAGCCAGGAGCTTCTTGGCGGCGTCGGGATCGAGCTTCGGCCGGGTGAAATCCTTCGAGGCAAAGATCTCTGGTGCGACCATCAATGCGGACGGCGTGGACAGTCCGCGCATGACGCGATTCTTGATCAGGTCGACGTCGATCGTCCGGTAGACGGCTTCGCGGACGCGAACGTCCTTGAACGGATTCTTGCCCTTGATGTTGGAATACAGGAGCTCGTCGCGCGCCTGATCCATGCCAACGAAGATGGTGCGGAGCTCGGGCCCCGTCAGCACCGTAGCGTTGGGGCTTGCTTTGACGCGGTCGATGTCCTGGACCGGAACTGGCTCGATCACGTCGACTTCGCCCGACAACAGCGCCGCGACACGCGTGGCCGGGTTTGCGATCGGCGTGAAGATGATCTCCTTCAGATTATGTTCCGGCTTGCGCCACCAGTTCGGATTGGCCTTGAAGACGGTCTTCACGCCAGGTTGATGGCTCTCGATCGTGAAGGCGCCGGTGCCGTTCTCATGGAGCGAGGCGTAGCTCGGGGTCGTGGCGGCGGCCGGCGTCGGTGCCACCGCATCGTTCGCCTCTGCCCATTTCTTGTCCATGATGTACCAGGTCGCCCACAGCGCCGTCAGAATGGGATTGGGCGAGGTCAGGATGAAATCGACGGTGTAATCGTCGATCTTGACCGCCTTGGCATCGGCGGGAACGCGGCTCTGGAAATTCGAGCCTTTCGCCCGCACGCGGTCGGCCGAGAACACCACGTCGTCAGCGGTGAACGGGTCACCGTTGTGGAATTTGACGTCCTTGCGCAGGTGAAAGCGCCAGCGGGTCGGCTCCGGCGTCTCCCAGCTTTCGGCAAGTGCCGGGACGATCTTCAGGTCCTTGCCGCGGGCAACCAAGCCCTCATAGACATGACCGAGATGCGCGCTGGTGGTCGACTCGTTCAGCGTGTACGGGTCGAGCGACTTGAGCTCACCCTGGTTGGCGTAGCGCAGCGTCTGGCTCGACGCCGGCGAGACTGCCAACGCAAGCATACCGGCGAGCGTCGCCGCAAACAGACTTCGTCCAACTGACATTCTTGACCCTCTCCACTCGCCCGCACCGTCATTTTTGATTGTTCGGCGGGGCTGATCGATCCATGTTGCCCAGAGTTCTCGACCCGTGCAAGCGCCATTCCAGCAAGGAACGCGCCAAGTTGCACCGCTGTGCAGCAATGCTGACCGGCATTGACGGGTGGATGGGCGCGGGCGCCAGCGATTTTGATTGACCATACCCGCCGATCGCGGAAGCCTGCGCCCGGTCGCCTGCCTCAGGTCGCTTGCGTTGCATACCGTCTCGCGGCGATACTGCGGCAGGCCGCTCGAATCTCATCTGGAGGGGACATGAAAGTTAATATCGAAATCGACTGCACCCCCCTCGAAGCCCGTCAGTTCATCGGATTGCCCGACCTGGCTCCGATGCAGACGGCTGTGATGGACAAGCTGCAGCAGCAGGTGCTGAGCAACATCGACAAAGTCTCGCCGGAGTCGCTGATCCAGAGCTGGTTCACCTTCGATCCGAAGATCGCCGAGCGGTTTCAGGACATGTTCGTCACCATGGCCGGTCTCGGCAGCCCGCGCAGCGGCGACAAGAAGAAATAATGCCGCCCGGTCCGGACGGGCCGCAGACCCCAAGCCGGCTTCGTCCGCCGGGCCTCGGTTGGCTGCTCGCCGAAGCCCGTGGGCTGTTCGAATTCAATGCCAGCCTGCTGTTGTCGCCGGTCCTGATGCGCGCGCCCAAAGGCGATGGCCATCCGGTGCTGGCGCTGCCGGGCTTTCTCGCCAGCGACCTCTCGATGGCGCCGATGCGGCGCTATCTCAGCGAGCTCGGCTATGAGGCACATGCCTTGCGGATGGGCCGCAATTTCGGCGGGCTGGGACGGATGCGGGATTCGCTGCGCGCCCGTCTCGCCGAGATCCATGCTGCAAGCGGACGCAAGGTCAGCCTGGTCGGCTGGAGCCTCGGCGGCGTCTACGCGCGCGATCTCGCGCTCCAGGCGCCCGACATGGTCCGCAATGTCATCACGCTCGGCAGTCCTTTTGCCAACGACGTGCGGGCGACCAATGCCACGCGGCTCTACGAGGCGCTGTCCGGCGAGCGGGTGGAGGATTTTGCCGAACTGCGCGAGGCGATCGCCGGCGATCTTCCGGTGCCGGCGACGTCGATCTATTCCCGCGCCGACGGCATCGTGAACTGGCGGACCTGCCTGCTACGTCCCTCCGACCGTGCCGAGAACATCGAGGTGCACCTGGCGAGCCATATCGGGCTTGGGGTGAATCCCGCAGCGCTGTGGGCCGTGGCGGACCGCCTTGCGCAACCGGAGGGAGAGTTCTGGCCATTTGACCGGGCAGGGCCGTTTGCCATTGCATATGCCCCGCCGGAACAGGCAGTATCGGCCTGACGAGAAGCGCCGCCTAAGGCGCCCGTCAAATACTCGGGAGGGAACTATGGCTGACGGGAAGAAGCTGTCGTCGCTCGACGCGTCGTTTCTCTATCTGGAAACGCCGGAAATGCCGATGCATGTCGGGAGCATGGCGATCTTTCGCCTGCCGGACGACTACAAGGGCGACTTCTTCGAAGACTTCAAGGCGATGATCGTCTCGCGCCTGCACATCGCGCCGATCCTCAAAGCGCGGCTGGAGAAGGCGCCGCTCGACATCGATCATCCCTCCTGGGTCGAGGACGATCAGTTCGACATCGACCGTCACATCTTCCGCGCCAGTCTGCCGCAGCCGCGCGACCGCGCCACGCTCGAACGCATCGTCGGCTGGATGCACGCCAAGCTCTTGAACCGCGCCCGCCCGCTCTGGGAATTCTACGTGTTCGAGGGCATGAAGGACAACGAGGTCGGGCTCTATTCCAAGATGCATCATGCCGCCATCGATGGTGGCGCGGGTGCGGCGCTGACCAACATGATCTACGATATCTCGCCGATCCCGCGGAAGGTCGATCCGCCGACCGCGGGAGCGAAGCCCGGACAGGAGCCGCGCGACATCGCCGCGACCCTGCTCGATTCCTATCAGCAGCTCTTCACCCAGCCGCTCGATGCATCGGCGGCCGCGAAGAACCTGCAACTGCCGCGCACCGGCAAGAGCGACATCGGTTCGATCCTGTTCGACAATGCGATGTACCAGATCGAGAGCGCGGTGCGCTTTGCCGGCAACATCCCGACCATGGTCAAGAGCGTCTCCGAGGTGCTCGGCAAGGTCGCCGATCCCAAGTCGCGCGAGAGCCTCGCCAGCATGGTGTCGCCGCCGACCATGCTCAACAAATCGATCTCGTCCGAGCGCAGCTTCGCCGGCGTCTCGATCTCGCTGTCGCGATCCAAGGCGCTGGCCAAGCAGGCCGGCGGCAAGCTCAACGACGTCGTGCTGGCGCTCGCCTCCGGCGTGGTCCGGCGCTACCTCCAGCAACACGGAACGCTGCCGGCGAAGTCCTTGACCGCTGCCGTGCCGATCTCGCTGCGCGAAGAGGGCAACACCGAGGCCAACAACCAGGTGTTCGGCATGATCTGTTCGATCGCGACCAACATCGAGGATCCCAAGGCACGGCTGGAAGCCATTATCGCGCAATCGACCAAGTCCAAGGAGATGTCGCATCCGCTGCGGGCACTGATGCCGCAGATATCCAATATCTCGATGCTGGGCGCGCCGATGATGATGCAGGTTCTGGCGCTGGTCTACAGCCGCTCGAACCTCTCGGACGTGTTGCCGCCGGCCGCCAACATCACGGTGTCCAACGTGCCGGGGCCGCGGCAGACGCTCTACGCCGCGGGCGCCGAGTTGTTGCACATCTTTCCGGTGTCGATCTCGACGCACGGGCAGGCGCTCAACATCACCGTGCAGAGCTATCGCGACCAACTCGATTTCGGCTTCATCGTCGGCGCCAACATCATTCCGCACGTGCAGGTGATGTGCGACATGCTGCCGGAAGAGTTTGCAGCGCTGGAGGCGGCCTACGCGCCGCCGGCGGCCGACATCAGGGGCGCCGCGGAGTAGGAATATGTCGATGATTGAAATGCCGCCGCTCAAGTTCGCGCAGACGAACGGAATCCGCATGGGCTACTACGAGGCGGGCCCGGCCGATGACAAGCCGCCGATCGTGCTGTGTCATGGCTGGCCCGAGCTTGCCTTCTCCTGGCGTCACCAGATCAAGTCGCTGAGCGAGGCCGGCATCCGGGTGATCGCGCCGGACCAGCGCGGCTATGGCGCGACCGACCGGCCCGAGCCGGTCGAGGACTACGACATCGAGCACCTGACCGGCGATCTCGTCGGGTTGCTCGATCATCTCGGGATCGACAAGGCGATCTTCGTCGGCCATGACTGGGGCGGCTTCGTCGTCTGGCAGATGCCGCTCCGGCACATCGACCGGGTCGCCGGCGCGGTCGGCATCAATACGCCTCATACCAACCGCGCCTGGGCCGATCCGATCGAGCTCCTGCGCGCGCGCTTCGGCGAAAAGATGTATATCGTGCAGTTCCAGGACCCGGCGCGTGAGCCTGACAGGATCTTTGGCAGCCGCGTCGAGCAGACCTTTGACGCATTCATGCGCAAGCCTGCGCCGCGCCCGGCAGATGCTCCGGCGGAGGAAGTCGTCGCTGGTGTCGGTGCCTCGCCGCGACTGAATCTGGCATTCCCGCAGATGATCGCGGGCTACGATGCGAAGCACGATCCCCGGACACCGATCCTGTCGGCGGAGGAGAAGAAGGTGTTCGTCGATGCCTTCACCAGGACCGGATTTACCGGCGGCATCAACTGGTACCGCAACATGTCGCGCAATTGGGTGCGCTCCGAGGGGCTCGACCATACGGTGCGCGTGCCGTCGTTGATGATCATGGCCGAGAATGATGCGGTGCTGCCGCCGTCGTCCGCCGATGGCATGGAGAAATTCATTCCCGATCTGGAAAAGTACCTGGTCCGCGACAGCGGCCATTGGACGCAGCAGGAGAAGCCGGAGGAGGTCAGCGCCAAGCTGATCGAATGGCGTAGAAGGCGGTTTGGCTAGCGTTGACGGCCAGGGCAGGGGAAGCGCACGTAATGTCATCGAAGAACCGACTGGACCCGATCCCGCGGCCGCCGACCAAGCCTGTGGTCGGCAACATGCTGTCACTGGATTCGGCCGCGCCGGTGCAGCATCTGACCCGGCTTGCCAAGGAGCTGGGTCCGATCTTCTGGCTCGACATGATGGGCTCGCCGATCGTGGTCGTCTCCGGCCACGATCTCGTCGACGAGCTGTCCGACGAGAAGCGTTTCGACAAGACGGTGCGCGGTGCGCTGCGGCGCGTGCGCGCGGTCGGGGGCGATGGACTGTTCACGGCCGACACCAGGGAGCCGAACTGGAGCAAGGCGCACAACATCCTGCTCCAGCCCTTCGGCAACCGCGCCATGCAATCCTATCACCCGAGCATGGTCGACATCGCCGAGCAGCTCGTCGGCAAATGGGAACGGCTCAACGCCGACGACGAGATCGACGTCGTTCACGACATGACGGCGCTGACGCTGGATACGATCGGCCTGTGCGGCTTCGACTACCGCTTCAATTCGTTCTACCGGCGCGACTACCATCCCTTCGTCGAATCGCTGGTGCGCTCGCTCGAAACCATCATGATGACGCGCGGCCTGCCGTTCGAGCAGCTCTGGATGCAGAAGCGGCGCAAGACCATGGCTGAAGATGTCGCCTTTATGAACAAGATGGTCGACGAGATCATCGCCGAGCGGCGCAAGAACGCGGATGCGATCGACGACAAGAAGGACATGTTGGCCGCGATGATGACCGGTGTCGACCGCTCGACCGGCGAGCAGCTCGATGACGTCAACATCCGCTACCAGATCAATACGTTCCTGATCGCAGGCCACGAGACCACCAGCGGCCTGTTGTCCTGCACGCTCTACGCGCTGCTCAAGCACCCGGACATTCTCAAGAAAGCCTATGACGAGGTCGACCGCGTCCTCGGTCCCGACGTCAATGTGCGGCCGACCTATCAGCAGGTGACGCAGCTCACCTACATCACGCAGATCCTGAAGGAGGCGCTGCGGCTATGGCCGCCGGCGCCGGCTTATGGCATCTCGCCGCTGAACGACGAGACCATCGGCGGCGGCAAGTACAAGCTTCGGAAGGGTACCTTCACCACCATCCTGGTGACGGCGCTGCATCGTGATCCCAGCGTCTGGGGGCCGAACCCGGACGCGTTCGATCCGGAGAATTTCAGCCGGGAGGCCGAAGCCAAGCGGCCGATCAATGCCTGGAAGCCGTTCGGCAACGGCCAGCGCGCCTGCATCGGCCGCGGCTTCGCCATGCACGAGGCCGCGCTCGCGCTCGGCATGATCCTCCAGCGCTTCAAGCTGATCGACCACCAGCGCTACCAGATGCATCTGAAGGAAACGCTGACGATGAAGCCGGAAGGCTTCAAGATCAAGGTCCGTCCGCGCGCCGATCGCGAGCGCGGCGCTTATGGCGGGCCTGTGGCGGTGTCTTCGGCACCGAAGGCGCCGCGTCAGCCGACGGCGCGGCCCGGTCACAACACGCCGATGCTGGTGCTTTACGGCTCCAATCTCGGCACCGCCGAGGAGCTCGCGACGCGCATGGCCGACCTTGCCGAGATCAACGGCTTCGCCGTGCATCTCGGGCCGCTCGATGACTACGTCGGCAAGCTGCCGCAGGAGGGCGGCGTGCTGATTATCTGCGCCTCCTATAACGGCGCGCCGCCGGACAATGCGACGCAATTCGTCAAATGGCTCGGCGACGAGCTGCCGAAGGATGCGTTTGCCAATGTGCGCTACGCAGTGTTCGGCTGCGGTAACAGCGACTGGGCCGCGACCTATCAATCGGTGCCGCGCTTCATCGACGAGCAATTGTCGGCGCACGGCGCGCGTGCGGTCTATCCGCGCGGCGAAGGCGATGCGCGCAGCGATCTCGACGGCCAGTTTCAGAAATGGTTCCCGGCGGCCGCCCAGGTCGCGACCAAGGAATTCGGTATCGACTGGAATTTCACGCGTACCGCGGAGGACGATCCGCTCTACGCGATCGAGCCGGTCGCGGTGACCGCCGTCAACACCATCGTCGCCCAGGGCGGCGCGGTGGCAATGAAGGTGGTGGTCAATGACGAGCTTCAGAACAAAAGCGGGTCCACCCCGTCGGAGCGTTCGACACGCCACATCGAGGTGCAGCTGCCGTCCGACATCACGTACCGCGTCGGCGATCATCTGAGTGTGGTCCCGCGCAACGATCCGACGCAGGTGGATTCTGTCGCCCGTCGCTTCGGCTTCCTGCCGGCCGACCAGATCAGGCTTCAGGTCGCCGAAGGCCGCCGCGCGCAATTGCCGGTCGGCGATGCCGTGTCGGTCGGCCGCCTGCTCAGCGAGTTTGTCGAGCTCCAGCAGGTGGCGACACGGAAGCAGATCCAGATCTTGGCCGAGCACACCCGCTGCCCGGTGACCAAGCCGAAGCTGCTGGCCTTCGTTGGCGAGGAGCCTGACACGCTCGAGCGTTACCGCACCGAGATTCTGGCCAGGCGCAAATCCGTGTTCGATATGTTGCTCGAACATCCGGCCTGCGAATTGCCGTTCCATGTCTATCTGGAAATGCTCTCGCTGCTGGCGCCGCGCTATTACTCGATCTCGTCTTCGCCGTCGGTCGACCCAGTTCGTTGCAGCATCACTGTCGGCGTGGTCGAAGGGCCGGCCGGCTCCGGCCGCGGCACCTACAAGGGCATCTGCTCGAACTATCTCGCCAATCGACGAGCGGGCGATGCGGTCTATGCAACCGTGCGTGAGACCAAGGCCGGGTTCCGGCTCCCGGATGATCCATCCGTGCCGATCGTCATGATCGGCCCGGGCACGGGACTTGCGCCGTTCCGCGGCTTTCTCCAGGAGCGGGCCGCGCGGAAGGCGAAAGGGGAGACCCTCGGCCCGTCCTTGCTGTTCTTCGGCTGCCGCCATCCCGATCAGGATTTTCTCTATGCGGACGAGCTGAAGGCGCTGGCGGCAAGCGGCGTCACTGAGCTGTTCACGGCGTTCTCGCGCGCGGAAGGGCCGAAGACCTATGTGCAGCACGTCCTCGCCACGCAGAAGGACAAGGTCTGGCCCCTGATCGAGCAGGGCGCGATCGTCTATGTCTGCGGCGACGGCAGCAAGATGGAGCCCGACGTCAAGGCGGCGCTGGTCGCGATCCACCGCGAGAAGACCGGCAGCGATGCCGTCGCGGGCGCGCGCTGGATCGAGGATCTCGGCGCGAACAACCGCTATGTGCTGGACGTCTGGGCGGGAGGGTAGCCCACCGGCCCGTTCGTGCTAAAGCTTCCGCATGATTCCCTGGGAAAAGATCGACACCGCCAGAATCCCCGGCTCCGATGAAGAGCTTCGCCTGATGCGGCGAGGCAAGGAGTTTTCGATCAAGCTCGGCACCAACGAGCTGATGAACAACCGCCTATCGGGCTCCGAGGCCGCACTTGCGACGCTTGCGGCGAAGCAGATCGAGACGGTCGCAAAACCTGTCGTCCTCATCGGCGGCCTGGGCATGGGTTTTACGCTGCGTGCGGCGCTCACCGTGCTGGGAAGCAAGGCGAAGATCGTGGTGTCCGAGCTCGTGCCGGCGGTGGTCGCCTGGGCGCGAGGCCCGATGGCGCAGGTTTTTGGCGATAGCCTCGATGATGTCAGGGTGAGCATCCGGGAAACCGACGTTGGCGAAATCATCCGGGCGCAGCGGTCGGCCTTCGACGCCATTCTCCTCGACGTCGACAACGGGCCCGAAGGGCTGACCCGGAAGGGCAATGATGCGCTCTACAATGCGAGCGGGTTGAAGGCGGCGAAGACCGCGTTGCAACCGGGCGGCGTCCTGGCCGTCTGGTCCTCGGGACCTAACCCGGCCTTCACCAAGCGGCTCGGGAGTGCTGGCTTCGACGTCAACGAAGTCAATATCCGCGCCACCGGAAGAGGCGGTGGCGCGCGCCACGTGATCTGGATGGCCAGGAAGAGCTAGACCGTCTGCGCAGCCACCAGTTCAATCCGTCAGAACATCGTGTTGTTGTTCGCTGGAGTTTCGGGGATGGCCTGAACGACGTCCCAGTGTTCGACGACCTTGCCGTTCTCCAGCTTGAAGATGTCGACGATCGCGTTGCCTCTGCTGCCGGGCTCGCGAACCGCGTGAACGTGGAGGATGACGTAGTCGCCGTCCACGAAGCTGCGCTTGATCTCGCTGTGCGAGTTCGGGAATTTCTCGCGCAGGAAGCCGATGAACTTTCGGAAGCCGTCCGGACCATCGGCCGCGTTTGGATTGTGCTGGACGTAGCGGTCGCCGATATAGGCGAGGGCTGCATCGGCGTCCTTTTGGTTGAGCCCCTTCTCGTAGAAGGCAAGGACGGTTTTGCGATTGGCTTCCTCTTGCGGGCTACCCGCCTTCGCGGCGCCGCTGGCGAGAGACAGCATGAGAACTGAAGCGGCGGCAATTGCGGCCGACCGGACGATGAGATGCATGTGAGCTCCGAGAGGCCGCAGCCTCTTTCTTGGCGATTGAGGGAGGCCTGTATAGCTTTCGTGCCGGCTTGCGTTAAGAGAGTAACCGGCAGCTCACATGGTCACCGTGAGGAGACCTTCCGCGCCGGTTTACGCCGCCTGCGCCGCCACGCCATGTGCGTGCTTGTCGATGGCGCCGATGATCTCCGGCCAGAAGCGCATCGGCAGCGCGTGGCCCATGCCGTCGATCATCAACAGCTTTGCGCCTGGAATTGACTCTGCCGTATCCCTGCCGCCTTCGGGGCGGACCAGGGGATCGACGGTGCCGTGGATGACCATCGTCGGCGTCTTCACGCGCTGAAGCCGCTCCTTGCGGCTGCCTGAGGCGAGCACCGCACGGAGCTGCCGGCCGACGCCGGCCGGATTGAGCCCGCGCGCGAACACGCGTTCGGCACGGCCGGGATCGAGCGCCTCCTCTTCGGGAAAGGACCCGGCGCGCAAGATATTCCAGGTCTGGCCGTAGCGGACGATGAACTCCTCCTTGCTGCGCGGCGGCGGCGCCATCAGCATCGCGGCGGCCTCGCGCGTCGGCGGCGGTACGCGCGGATTGCCTGTCGTCGACATGATCGAGGTGAGTGAGCGCACGCGCTCGGGAAACGACAGCGTCACCTCCTGTGCGATCATGCCGCCCATGGAGGCGCCGACCAGATGCGCCGACTTGATGCCGAGCGCGTCCATCAGCCCGACCGTGTCCTTGGCCATGTCGATCAGCTTGTAGGTGGCTGCAACGGGAATCCTGAGGAAGCGGAGCTTCAACAGCTCGAGCGGCGTCAGGCGCTTGCCGCCTGTGAGATGGCTCGACTTGCCGATGTCGCGATTGTCGAAGCGGATCACGCGAAAGCCGTGCACGGCGAGCTGCTCGCAGAACGCATCGTCCCAGTGGATCATCTGGGCGCCTAACCCCATGATCAGCAGCAACGGCATGGCATTGTCGTTGCCGAAAATCTCGTAACAGATGTCGATGCCGTTGGCGCGGACGGTTTGCGGCGGCTGATGGGCGTTCACAGGTGCGTTCCCTTGGCTCTTGATCATTGCTGTATCGCACGGTTTCCCCTCGCAATGAAGCCGCGTGTGCGACACCGCACCTGCTGCTTGCCGGTTGACCGGCACCGCGCAACGGTGTGGTATGGCGAAAAAAGGAAGGGCATCGAAGCTCTCGATTTCAGGAGGACGCCGATGACCGACAAGACCAACGACCCCGTTGCCGTGTGGCAGAAGATGGTTGGCGAGATGGAAAAGGGGTTCAACTCCTTCGCCAATCAGGCCATGTCGACGCCCGAGTTTTCGCAAGCCATGAACCGGGCCGGCGGCGTTGCTGCAGGTGCTCAGAAGCAGCTCGGCGAGCTCATGGAGAAATATCTGGTCTCCATGAATCTGCCGAGCCGGGAGCAGGTCACCGGCCTTGCCGAGCGGCTGCAGGCCATCGAGGGCCAGATTGGTGAGATCAAAGCGATGCTGAGCCAGATGGCGGCAGGTTCCGGCTTATCTCAAGGCTCCGATACCGCATTGCGCCCGCCGCGCACCAGGCGCCCGCCATCTGAAGGCGGAGAGCAGACATGAATGCACCCGCCGGATTAGATTTGGCAGGGATCCCGGAGCGCATCCAGTCCGAGGTGCAACGCGCCATCCAGCGCAGCATCAAGGGCGTCGAATATTTCTCGACCTCCGGTCCCACGCTCGGCTCGACGCCGAAGGACGTGCTGCATTCGCGCGGCACGATGAGCCTCTACCATTATCGGCCGATGTCCGACGAGATCTATCGAATTCCGATCTTGATCGTGATGGCGACCACCAACCGCGGTTACATTCTCGACCTCGTGCCCGGCCAGAGTTTCATCGAGTTCCTCTTGAAGCGCGGTTACGACGTCTACATGCTGGACTGGAGCGCGCCACGGCCGGAGGAGAAGAGCCTCCGCATGGAGGACTATGTCCTCGACTTCATCCCGGACTGCATCCGCCGCGTGCAGCAGGATTCCGGCGAACAGGACGTCTCCGTCATCGGCTATTGCTTCGGCGGCGTGCTGTCGCTGCTCTACGGCTCGATCCACAGGGACGGACCGATGAAGAATTTGATCTGCTTCACCACGCCGATCGACTTTCGCGAGATGAAACTGTTCTCGAACTTCTCCGACCGTCGCTATTTCGACGTCGATCGCCTCGTCGACAGCGTCGGCAACGTTCCGCCCGAGATGATCCTCTCCTCGTTCGAGATGCTGCGGCCGGCCTCGCGCACGGTGAGCCAGATCCAGCTCTGGGAAAACATCTGGAACGACGAGTTCGTCAAATCCTACCGGATGTTCGACCGCTGGGCGACCGACACGCTGCCGCTGGCGGGGGAATATTTCCGCACCATCACCAAGGACCTGATGTGGGACAACAAGCTGTTCAACGACACCATGTCGGTCGGCGGTCGCGCGGCGAAGCTCGAAGACATCAAGGTGCCGTTCCTGCATGCGGTCGCCGAGCATGACCACATCGTGCCGTATGAGGCGGCAAAGCATCTGATCGCCAAGATTGGATCCGAGGACAAGGAAGAGGTGATGCTGAAGGGCGGTCACGTCTCGCTCGTCGCCGGCGCCAATGCGGTGAAGCGGCTATGGCCGAAACTGGATTCCTGGCTGGGGAAGAGATCGACATGAGTGAGCAACGTTCCTATCCGCGTCAGGTCAACACGGATGCCGGCGATATCGAGATCCGCCTGATGTCGCCCGCGGACGAAGCCGCGGTGCTCGCCTTCGGCAAGGGCCTGCCGACCCACGACCTGTTGTTCCTGCCGCGCAACATCAGTGAGCCGAAGGTGCTCTCCGCATGGGTCAAGGAGATCGAGCGCGGCGCGATCACGAGCCTGCTCGCGGTCAGGGGCGGCACGGTCGTCGGCTGCGGCACGTTGGTGCGCGACCCGCATTCCTGGTCGCCCCATGTCGGCGAGATCCGGATGGTGGTTTCGCTCGACGTGCGCGGGAAGGGGGTGGGACGGACGCTGTCGCAGGAGACCTTCGCACTCGCGCTCGGCGCCGGCCTCGAAAAGCTCTCGGTCCAGATGACGGTCGATCAGCAGGCGGCGATCACGCTGTTCGAGAGCCTCGGCTTCAGGGCCGAGGCGCTGTTGCGCGATCACGTCCGGGACGTCGACGGCAAGACCCACGACATCGTCGTGCTCGGGCACAACATCGCGCAGGTCCAGGCCCAGATGGAGGCCTACGGGCTGCCGGGTGCCGTCCAGCACTGAGAGCCTTGGACGGGTGCCCGGAACCCGGATGGCTAGGGAGGCACCAAATTGCCTCTCATTAAGGTTGTTCACGGTTTCGTGATATCGCACTGCAATACGAATATTGCATCGCACAATTAACGATGCCATATAAGCCGTGCCCCGGGCCAAAACCGGACGGGGTGAGCCCATAGCTCAACGCAATGAGGATGGAGAGACCCCAATGACCACCGAAACCAATACCGCTTTCGAAGGCTTCAAGGACGCGTTCAAGAACATCCAGAACCTGGAAGTTCCCGAGGCCGCCCGCGAGTTCGTCAAGAAGTCCGCCAATACCGCCAAGGACCGTGCTGCCGAGGTGTTCGCTGGTTCCGAGCGCGTGACCGCCGCCGTCGAGAACGCGGTGACCGAGTCCGTCACCGAGGCCGGCAAGATCAGCCGCAACATCCAGCAGGCGATCTACGAGGACGCCGAGGCGTTCTTCGCGGGCATCGACAAGCTCGCGTCCGCCAAGTCGTTCAGCGAAGCTGTCGAGATCCAGTCCGGCCTGCTCCGCGCCCGCGGCGAAGCGTTCGTCTCGCGCGCCAAGGCGACCACCGACTATTTCGGCAAGCTCGCCGCCAACGGTGCGAAGTCCGCTCAGGACAATTTTGCCAAGGTCTACAACAAGACCGCCTGATCTGGCGCCTGAGCATAGACTGAAATTTGAGGCCCGCTTCGGCGGGCCTTGTTTTTTGCGTTGCCGTCATTGCGAGGAGTTCGCGACAAAATTGCGAAGCAATTTTGCGCTGGAGCGACGAAGCAACCCAGAGTCTTTCCGCGGAGGGATTCTGGATTGCTTCGCTTCGCTCGCGATGACGAGTAGGGTGATTCAGTCATGACTCCACCCGCCACCTTCTCCTTCGATTCCCCAGGCGACGCCGAACGCGCGGCCGAACTTCGTCGCGTCAAAGCGCTGGCGACGCTGGTGCTGGGCTCGACGCTTGTCCTGTTCGTCGTCGCGAAATGGCTGCTGCCCGTGCATCCCGTGTTCGGATTCATCGCGGCCTTCGCGGAAGCCGCGACCATCGGCGGGCTCGCCGACTGGTACGCGGTGGTGGCGCTGTTCAGGCGGCCGCTTGGTTTGCCGATCCCGCACACCGCGATCATCCAGAGCAACCAGGCCCGTATCGCCGACAAGCTCGGCGAATTCATCCAGGTGCATTTCCTCGAGGTTGGTCCCGTTGAGGCCAAGCTGAAGGAGATCGATTTCGGCTCTTTCGTCGCCGACTGGCTGCGCGATCGCAAGCGCAGCGACGACCTCGCGCGCTTTGCGCTGCGCCTGCTGCCGGAGGCCGTCTCCGCGACCGAGAGCTCCGGTCTGATGACCTTCATCATCCGCCGCATGTCCTCGCAGCTCCAGGCCATCGACTTGGCGCCGCTCGCGGCCGGCACGTTGCGCGGTTTCGTCGCGGAAGGGCGGCACCAGATACTGTTCGATGATCTCCTGCGCGTGATTCACGAGACGCTGAATCAGAAAGACACGATGGCAATGATTCGCGAGAAGGTGCGCGCGGAATTGCCGACCTTGCTCAGGCTCTATCGCGCCGACAAGTTTCTGGTGAACAAGATCGTGGCCTCCGCCACCGCCTTCTTCGATGAGGTGCGCGCCGATCCCAAGCACCCGTTCCGCGGCGAGTTCGACCGCATGGTGCTGACCTTCGTCGATCGGCTCGGCACCGACCAGGCCTATATCGACCGCATCGACGGCTTGAAGCGCGATCTGCTCGCGCGTCCCGAGCTCGCCGATCTCGCCCGCACCGTCTGGGCCAACACGCGGTCCTTCATCGAGCGTAGTGCAAGCGGCGAGACGCAGGTGCTGCAGCATCATCTCGCCGGCATGTGTGTCGCGGCAGGCGAAGCGCTCGCCGGCGATGCCGAGCTGCGCGGCGAGATCAACAAGGGCCTGGTCGCGGTGCTGCGCAGTTTCGTCGCAGACCAGAAGAGCGGCGTGTCGACCTTCATCTCCGACCAGGTCAAGTCGTGGGACATGGCGCAGCTGATTTCGCTGATCGAAATCAACATTGGCCGCGACCTGCAATACATCCGCTTCAACGGCTCGCTGATCGGCGGCCTCGCAGGCCTTGCGCTTTACTCCGTAGAATTCCTGCTTCGATTGTTGTGACTTTTGCGTCACGGACGTCAGCATTAACGCGCGGGCCTATTGTGGCCCGGTGTGTCTCCCGCTTGAATGTCGGGAACCCGCTGCCTAGCTGATTCATGTTGCGCTGCGGAACGATCAAGAAGCCGGCGTGTTGGAATCCCATACCCATTTGCCGGCACGCAACCGGCGGCCTTTTCAGCAATTCTTCCCAGGGGGACCATTGATGACCGCTACTGCCCAGACGCTGAGTCCGCCGTCCCGTACACTGATGTTCCTGGAAGGGCGAGCGATCCACGAGTTCGGCGCATTCCTCGGCGCGCTGCCTCTGCTCAGTCTCGCGCCGCGCGGCGATGGGCATCCGGTGCTGGTTCTGCCGGGCCTCGTGGCCTCCGATGCATCCACGCGCGCGTTGCGCACGTTTCTGTCGGGCAAGGGCTATGCGGTGAGCGGCTGGCGCCAGGGCCGCAATTACGGCCTGCGCGAGGGCGTGCAGCATGCGATGGTAGATCTGGTTGAGGAGCTCAGTGACACGCACGGCCGCAAGATCAGCCTGGTCGGCTGGAGCCTCGGCGGTCTCTATGCGCGCCAACTCGCCAAGATGATGCCCGACCGCGTGCGCCAGGTGATCACGCTCGGCAGCCCCTTTGCCGGCGATCCCCATTCGACCAATGCCTGGCGCGTCTACGAATGGGCGAGCGGTCGGAAGTCCGACGAGGTCGATCCGCAGTTCGGCGGCGATCTCGCCGTTGCGCCGCCGGTGCCGACCACGGCGATCTTCAGCCGCACCGACGGCGTCTGCGCCTGGCAGGGCTGCATGGAGAAGACGGGCGCGCAGACCGAGAGCATCGAAATCGAGAGCAGCCATTGCGGCATGGGCCATCACCCGGCTGCGGTCTATGCCGTCGCCGACCGCCTCGCGCAGAAGGACGGCCAGTGGCGGCCCTTCGACCGCAGCGGCTGGCGCAGCGTGGTCTATCCCGATCCGCATCGGTAAGCGGGCCTGCATGGTTCGAGACGCGCGGCTTTGCCGCGCTCCTCACCATGAAGGTTGAGAGCAGGCGAAGCCGCGCGAAGGCGATTAGACCTCGTCCTGAGGAGGCGCGAAACGCCATCTCGAAGGATCGAGCCCGGCTCTCGCTTCCATTGTCGCACCCGTCCATTGTCGCGCCCGCACCAAACGCGCTATGCCTCGCGCATGGCGCATCCGTTGTCCCGCATCACCGATCAGCTCAAGCGCGAGCCGTCGCGCACCGGCTCCATCGTCATCACCGTGTTCGGCGATGCCATCGTGCCGCGTGGTGGCTCGGTATGGCTCGGCACACTGCTGGAATTCTTCGAGAGCCTGGACATCGACAGCGGCGTGGTGCGTACCGCGATGTCGCGGCTTGCCGCCGATGGCTGGCTGACGCGCGAAAAGGTCGGCCGCAACAGTTTTTACCGCTTGGCCGACAAAGGCCGCCAGATATTCGAGGCCGCGACACGTCATATCTACGATCCGCCGCCGTCCGACTGGACCGGGCGCTTCGAGCTGCTTCTGATCGGCAATGGCGAGGATCGCGACGCCTCGCGCGAGGCGCTCCGCAATGCCGGCTTCGGCAGCCCGCTGCCGGGCGTGTGGGTCGCGCCGTCAGGCGTGCCCGTGCCGGACGAGGCCGCGGGCGCCATCCGTCTTGAAGTCTCGGCCGAGGACGACAGTGGCCGCCGGCTGCTCAGTGCGAGCTGGCCGCTGGACCGCACCGCGGATGCTTATCTGAAGTTCATGAAGACGTTCGAGCCGCTGCGCGCCGCGATCGCGCGCGGCAGGGAGCTGTCCGAGGTCGACGCGTTTGCCGCGCGCATCCTCCTGATCCACTATTACCGCCGCGTCGTGCTGCGCGATCCGCTGCTGCCCGAAAGCCTGCTTCCGGCGGACTGGCCGGGCAGGGCCGCCCGCGCGCTGTGCGGCGACATCTATCGCGCGCTGCTTGCTCCATCGGAACAATGGCTTGATGGCCATGGAACCAATGAAAAAGGGCCATTGCCGCCGGCGCGAAAACTCCTGGAAAGGAGATTCGAGGCCTGATCTTTATGTTACAGAAATATCTTGCATGAGATAATTTCTGTTATATATTGCCTCCCAATAAACGGGAGGACGCGCATGTACACCCAGGCGCTGAACACGGCCGAGACCGATGATCGCGGTCTTGAGGACGCGGCCAAGGCTGCGCAGTTCCAGACGCGCATCGATGCCGAGGAGCGCATCGAGCCAAACGACTGGATGCCGGCGGCCTATCGCAAGACTCTCACCCGCCAGATCTCCCAGCACGCTCATTCCGAAATCGTCGGCATGCTGCCCGAAGGCAATTGGATCACGCGCGCGCCGTCCTTGCGCCGCAAGGCCGCGCTGCTCGCCAAGGTGCAGGACGAGTGTGGCCACGGGCTCTATCTCTATGCAGCCGCCGAGACGCTCGGTACTTCGCGCGAAGAGCTGGTCGATGCCATGCTTGCGGGCAAGGCAAAATATTCCTCGATCTTCAACTATCCGACGCTGACCTGGGCCGACATCGGCACCGTCGGCTGGCTGGTCGACGGCGCCGCGATCATGAACCAGATCCCGCTGTGTCGCTGCTCCTACGGTCCCTACGCGCGCGCGATGATCCGCGTCTGCAAGGAGGAGTCGTTCCACCAGCGCCAGGGCTATGAGATCATGCTGACGCTGTGCCGCGGCTCGGACGAGCAGAAGGCGATGGCGCAGGACGCCTTGAACAGGTGGTGGTGGCCGGTGCTGATGATGTTCGGCCCGCCCGATGCCACCAGCCAGCACAGCGACACCTCGACGAAATGGAAGATCAAGCGCTTCTCCAATGACGAGCTGCGCCAGAAATTCGTCGATGCCACCGTGCCGCAGGCGCAATATCTCGGCCTCAGCATTCCCGATCCCGGCATGATTCAGGATGCGGACGGGCACTGGCGTTACAGCGAGATTGACTGGACCGAGTTCAAGCAGGTGCTCGCCGGCAATGGCCCGTGCAACCGCGATCGGCTTGCCGCGCGCCGCAAGGCGCACGACGAGGGCGCCTGGGTGCGCGAGGCGGCCGCGGCCTATGCCGCAAAGCGCGCGCAGCGTCGGATTGCGCAAGCGGCAGAATAAGGAGATCGCGATGGCCACGCCGAACACGCCGCTGTGGGAAGTCTTCATTCGCAGCCGCAACGGGCTCGCGCACAAGCATGTCGGCTCGCTGCATGCGAGCGACGCCACGATGGCCTTGCAGGCCGCCCGCGACATCTATACCCGCCGCGGCGAGGGTCTTTCGATCTGGGTGGTGCCGTCGACCGCGATCACCGCAAGCGACCCCGCCGAGAAGGGCATGATGTTCGAGCCGGCGGAATCGAAGATCTACCGGCATCCGACGTTCTACGAGGTGCCCGACGAAGTGGGGCACATGTGATGCCCGTGGCGAACATCCAGGTCTCGGAGACGCCGCTGGTGCTTTACGCATTGCGCCGCGCCGACGACGCGCTGATCCTCGGGCACAGGCTGTCGGAATGGTGCGGACATGCGCCGATGCTGGAAGAGGACATGGCGCTCTCCAATATCGCGCTCGACCTCCTCGGCCAGGCCCGCGAACTCTATTCTTACGCCGCCAAGGTCGAAGGCAAGGACAACGACGAGGACAGGTTCGCGTATCTGCGCGACGTCAGGCAGTACCGCAATTTGCTGCTGGTCGAACAGCCCAATGGCGATTTTGCCCAGACGCTGGTGCGGCAGTTCTTCTATTCCGCCTTCGCGGACCTCTACTGGCGTGCGATGATGACTTCGCGCGACGCGGCGCTTGCAGCCATTGCCGCCAAGTCGGAGAAGGAGAGCGCCTATCACCTTCGCCATGCCTCGGAGTGGATCATCCGGCTGGGCGACGGCACGGATGAGAGCCATGCCCGCGCGCAGGCCGCGATCGATCATCTCTGGGCTTTTACCGGTGAGATGTTTGCCGTCGATGAAGGCGAACGCGCCCTGATCCATGCCGATATCGCCATCGATCCCGGGAGCTTGCGCGGTCGCTGGCTGACGACGCTCTCGGGTGTCATCAGTGAGGCCACGCTTGAGCTGCCGCAGACCGGATGGATGCAGCAGGGCGGTCGTTCCGGGCGGCACAGCGAGCATCTTGGCCATCTTCTGTCCGAGCTGCAGTCGATGCAGCGCACTTTCCCGGGGCAGACATGGTGACGGTGCTGGAGCGCCATAGCGAACTGCGCCAACGCGCCTGGGACGCCGCAGCGAGTGTGGTTGATCCCGAAATTCCGGTTTTGACCATCGCCGATCTCGGTGTGCTCCGCGATGTCGTTCTCGACGGCGATCACGTCGAGGTCGCGATCACCCCGACCTATTCGGGTTGCCCGGCGATGAACATGATCGCACTGGAAATCGAGGTCGCGCTGGAGCGCGCCGGATTCTGCCGTCCAAAGGTCCGCACTGTGTTGTCGCCGGCCTGGACCACCGACTGGATGAGCGAGGAGGGCCGCCGGAAGCTTCACGCCTACGGCATCGCGCCGCCGCAAGCCTCGAATTCACGCCGGGCGCTGTTCGGCGAGCAGGCCGTTGCGTGCCCGCAATGCAGCTCGGCGGATACCGAGCTGCTGTCCGAATTCGGCTCGACCTCCTGCAAGGCGCTCTGGCGCTGCAGGACCTGCCGCGAACCCTTTGATTATTTCAAGTGTCATTGACCATGTCAGCAGCCGCACCGCGCTTCCATCGCCTGGCCGTCAACGACCTCCGCCGCGAGGCGTCCGACGCCGTATCGCTGACATTTGCCATCCCGACGGAGCTTGCGACCGACTACGCCTTCACGCCGGGCCAATACCTCACGCTCCGCACCATGCTGGATGGCGAGGAGGTGCGCCGCTCCTATTCGATCTGTTCCGGCCCCGACGACGGCGAGATACGCATCGCCGTCAAGAAGGTTGATGGTGGCGCGTTCTCGAGCTGGGCGGCGGACGATTTGAAGTGTGGCGACGAGCTGGACGTGATGACGCCCACCGGACGCTTCGGCGTGGTCCCGCCGGCCGGCGCCGGCCGCATCAATGTCGGCTTTGCCGCGGGCTCCGGCATCACGCCGATCCTGTCGATCGTCAAGGGCACGCTTGCGCGCGAGCCGGACAGCCACTTCTTCCTGTTCTACGGCAATCGCGCGACCGACAACATCATGTTCATCGAGGCGCTTGAAGAGCTTAAGGATCGCTTCATCGATCGCTTCTCGATCTTCCACGTCATCTCCGGCGAGGAACAGGACATTCCGATCCTGCACGGCCGACTCGACGGCGACAAGGTGAGGGTGCTGCTGCGCTCTCTGGTGCCGGCCGCGAGCATCGATCACATCTTCATCTGCGGACCTCTGGGCATGAGCGAAGAGATCGAGGCGACCTGCCGGGGGCTCGGCATCGCGGAAGAGCGTATCCACGTCGAGCGCTTTGTCTCCGAGTTCGGCGGCAAGCCGCGGCCGAAGAAGATCGTTGCGCCTGACGCGCCGCCGAAAGCGATGGCGTCGCTGATCATCGACGGCAAGCGCCGCGACGTGCCGGTCGCCGCGGACGAGGCGATCCTCGATGCCGCGCTGCGCGCCGGCGTCGATCTGCCCTTCGCCTGCAAGGGCGGCATGTGCTCGACCTGCCGTGCCAAACTGGTCGAGGGCGAGGCGCCGATGGACATCAACTACTCGCTGGAACCCTGGGAGCTGAAGGCCGGCTTTGTCCTGACCTGCCAGGCGAAGCCATCGTCGGAGCGGGTCGTGGTCGATTACGACCACGTTTGACAGCTTGGACCAACCAGCGGAACATCATGTGCAAACAATGGGCCGGGAGAAGCGCGTGAACGTCAAAATCCGGTCGCCTGAGGATGTTGCCCGCGCCTGCGCCGATGCGATGTGGGCGGAGGACGAGGCCTCCAAAGGCCTCGGCATGGAGATCGTCGAGATCGGCCCCGGCTTTGCGTCGCTGGCGATGAATGTGCGGCCGGACATGGTCAACGGCCAGCGCATCGCTCATGGCGGCTTCATCTTCACGCTCGCCGATTCCGCCTTCGCCTTCGCCTGCAATTCGCACAACGACCGCGTCGTCGCGGCGCAGGGCCAGATCACCTTCATCAAGCCGGGCAAGCTCGGCGACCGTCTCGTCGCAAAAGCGCGCGAGGTTACGCGCGGCGGCCGCTCCGGCATCTATGACGTGCGCATCACCGCCGGCGATACCGTCATCGCCGAATTCCGCGGACATTCGCGGGTCATTCCCGGCACGTGGCTGCCGGCGCAAGATCAATAAAGAAAAGAACAAACCATGTGGGGAAACGAGGATGGCTCTGACGAAGCTCAAGGAAGGTGGCAACACCTATCGCGCCGAAATGGACGCGCATGAGCGCGCGTCACGTGACGAGATCAAGGCGCTCCAGACGCAGCGGTTGGCCTGGTCGCTGAAGCACGCCTACGACAACGTCGCGCATTATCGCAACGCCTTCGATACGGCCGGTGTGCACCCGTCGGACTTTCGCGAGCTCCCAGATCTCGCGAAATTTCCGTTCACGGTGAAGACGGACCTTCGCGACAACTATCCCTTCAACATGTTTGCCGTGCCCCGTGAAAAGCTGGTGCGCGTGCATGCGTCCTCCGGCACGACTGGCAAGCCGATCGTGGTGGGCTATACGCAACGCGACATCGACACCTGGT
This sequence comes from Bradyrhizobium nivariense, assembly GCF_029846695.2. Lineage (NCBI taxonomy): Bacteria > Pseudomonadati > Pseudomonadota > Alphaproteobacteria > Hyphomicrobiales > Nitrobacteraceae > Bradyrhizobium > Bradyrhizobium nivariense. The sequence continues at coordinate 64,672 of NZ_JARWCR020000012.1, forward strand.
CGGACGTGATGGCGCGCTCGATCCGCGCCGCCGGCGGCCGAACCGGGATGATCATCCACAATGCCTATGGCTATGGTCTCTTCACTGGAGGGCTCGGTGTGCACTACGGCGCCGAAAAACTCGGCTGCACCGTGGTGCCGATCTCCGGCGGCATGACCGAGCGGCAGGTGCAGCTCATCAACGATTTCCGGCCCGACATCATCACGGTGACGCCGAGCTACATGCTGGCGATCCTCGACGAGTTCAAGCGCCAGAAGCTCGATCCGCGTCAATGTTCGCTCAAGATCGGCATCTTCGGCGCCGAGCCCTGGACCAATGCGATGCGCGGCGAGATCGAGGCCGCTTTCGACATGGACGCGACCGACATCTACGGTCTCTCCGAGGTGATCGGACCCGGCGTGGCGCAGGAATGTATCGAGTCCAAGGACGGCCTGCACATCTGGGAGGATCATTTCTACCCTGAAATTATCGATCCCGAGTCCGGCGCTGTGCTGCCCGACGGGGAGAAGGGCGAACTGGTCTTTACCTCGCTCACCAAAGAAGCATTTCCGGTGATCCGCTATCGCACCCGCGACCTGACGCGTCTCCTGCCGGGTACGGCGCGGCCGGGCATGCGGCGGATGGAGAAGGTCACGGGTCGTTCCGACGACATGATCATCCTGCGCGGCGTCAATCTGTTCCCGACCCAGATCGAGGAGATTCTGCTCGCCACCGACTGGTGCGGCGGGCATTTCATTCTGGAACTGACCCGCGAAGGACGTATGGACGAGTTGACCATCATTGCCGAGGCGCGGCCGGAGAGTTGGGACGGCCGGGGTCTCCTCGACCATGCGAGCCGGATATCGACCCACATCAAGAACACCATCGGCATCACCGCCAAGGTGCAAGCGGTCGCCCCCGCTACGCTGGAACGCTCGCTTGGCAAGGCCAAGCGCCTCTACGACAAGCGGCCGAAGGATTGACTCGACCGCCCCCAAAGGCGACAAGGCCCGCGAGAGGTCGTGGGTCGTTCGATGTCACCAGCCGATACCAAAGCTGTCGAAGCGCGCTGCGTGCGCCTCAATGCCAAGGCTGAGAACGCCGCCGCGCTTGTACTTGGCGTCGAGCGTCATGCGCTCACGCGTGGTCCGGATGATCTCCTGATCGAGATCAAGGCCGCCGCCGTCAATCCGTCCGACGTCAAGGCCGCGACCGGGCTGATGCCCTATGCCGTCTTCCCGCGCACGCCGGGTCGCGATTACGCCGGCGTGGTGATCGACGGGCCGGCCGGTACGATCGGCCGCGAAGTGTTCGGCTCCTCCGGCGATCTCGGCATCCGCCGCGACGGCACCCACGCCAGCCATCTCGTCGTTGAATCTAACGCGGTGGTAGACAAGCCGAAGTCCGTGTCTTGGGAGGGGGCCGCCGGCATCGGCGTGCCCTTCGTCACCGCCATGGAGGGCTTTCGCCGCGCCGGCATTCCAAGGCCCGGCGAAACGGTGTTGGTGTTCGGCGTCAACGGCAAGGTCGGTCAAGCGGCGGTGCAGATCGCGACCTGGCAGGGCGCGCGCGTCATCGGCGTGGTGCGCAAGGCGGAAGCCTATGAGGGCCATACCAACGCGTCCATCGAGGTGATCGACGCTTCCGCGATCGACGTCGCCACGCGGGTGCGCGAATTGACCGATGGCAAAGGCGCCGACATCGTCTTCAACACGGTCGGCGATCCCTATTTCCAGGCGGCGCACAAGTCGCTCGCACTTCGCGGTCGCCAGATTCTGATCGCCGCGATCGACCGCATCGTGCAGTTCAACATCCTCGAATTCTACCGCGGGCAACACACCTATGTCGGCATCGACACGCTCGGTCTGTCGTCGGCCGCGACAGGTGCTGTGCTGCGCGACCTCGGCCCAGGCTTTGCGAGCGGGCACCTGAAACCGTTCCCGATCAAGGCGAACGCCGTCTATCCGTTGGAGCGCGCAAAGGAGGCCTATGCCGCCGTTGCCGGCTCGTCGCGGGATCGCGTGATCCTGAAACCTTGATCATGGAGTCGTCCACCCAACTCGTCATCCTGGCCGGCCTCGTCATTGGCCTCGTTTACGGCGCCGCCGGGTTGCTCAGCGGCTTCTGCCTGATGAGCAGCATGCGCGGCTGGCTGGCGGAAGGGGACGGGCGGCTGGTACGGACCTATGCGCTGGCGATCGCGGTTGCGATCGCGGCAAGCCAGTTCCTCGCCGGCAGCGGCATGGTCGATCTCGGTAAGTCGATCTACCTGCAACAGTCCTTTTCGGCGCCAGTGCTGTTCCTCGGCGGACTTCTGTTCGGCTACGGCATGGTGCTGTCGAACGGCTGCGGTTCGCGCGCCCTGGTGCTGCTCGGTCGCGGCAATCTCCGCTCCTTCGTCGTGGTGGTCGTGCTCGCCATCGCCGCGCAGATGACGCTCAAGGGCCTGGTCGCGCCGGCGCGCATCGCGCTGGTCCAGGCCTCCCAAACCACGGTCAACGCCAATTCGCTGCCGTCACTGTTGGCGACTTTCGGTCCTGCTGAAGCGGTTTCGCGCGCGCTGGCTGCTGCTGTCATCGTCGTTGCGCTGATCCTGTTTGCCTTCGCACTGCCGGCGTTCCGGCGTTCGCCCGGCCAGATCGCAGCCGGTGTCATCGTCGGTCTTCTCGTCGCCGCTGGCTGGTTCGTCACCGGCTATCTCGGCGCCGATGACTTCAACCCAGTCCCGGTGACCTCGCTCACCTTCGTCGCGCCGATCGCGGACAGTCTACAATACGCCATGCTCTCGACCGGCCTGACGCTGAATTTCGGCATTGCGACAGTTGCCGGCGTCTTCGCTGGCAGTCTGGTCACCGCGCTTGCCACGGGCCGTTTCCATCTCGAAGGCTATTCCTCGCCACGCCACATGCTGCGATCCGCGGGTGGCGCCGCGCTGATGGGCATCGGCGGCGTGATGGCGTTCGGCTGTTCGATCGGGCAGGGGCTCACCGGCGTCTCGACCCTCGCGCTGGGCTCGTTCGTTGCTGTCGCCGGCATCCTGCTCGGCACGACGGCGGGCCTGCGCGGGGCACTGCGCGTTCAGCCGCTCGCGGTGGCCTGACTGCGTAGCAGCCGGTCGCCCAACGTCGCGAGGCCGATGCCGGCGACGATCAATCCGGCCGCGATGGCAAGGCTCATGTCGATCGGCTCACCCAGCAGGATCGCCGCACTGGCAATACCGACGAGTGGCGTCCCAGTGGTGCCGAGCGAGGTCGTCAGGGCCGAGATGCTCTTGTTGACCATCGACATTGCCCAATAGGCCAGCACTGTCCCGATCAAGCCGGAATACAGGAACAGCAGGACAAGCTTCCACGACCATTCTGCGTGCGGCAGACCATCCGTGACTACCGCCGATCCTGTCAGCACGATGGTCGCCACAAGCACCTGCCAGATCAGCAACTGGAGCGGGGACGCGATCCAGCGATGCGCGCGGATATAGATGATGTTCGCAGCCCAGGAGATCGCGGCCAGGATGACCATGCCGGCGCCGAGCACGACGTTGGTGTTGGTCCAGTCGATGGATTCCGGGTTCAGGATCACGGCAAGGCCGACCAGCCCGAGCAGGGCGCCGGCGAGTTTTGGCGCGGTCAGCGTATCTTTCCCGAGCAGAGGCGCGGCGATCGCGACCCAGAGTGGCGTGGTGTAGCCGAGCACGATGGCCTTGCTCGCGGGCAGGAAGCGCACACCGGCCGCAACCAGGACCGAGAACACCGTCATGTGCAGCAGCGCGACGCTCAGGACCACAGGAATGTCGCGCCGCTCCGGGATCACCAGATTGTTGCTCAGTCCGAGGATCACGAACAATCCAGCCAGCGCGATCCAGCTCCGGATCGCTGAAGTCCACAGTGGCGGAAGGAACTGGACCAGTTGCTTCGTCACCGACCAGTTCACGCCCCAGGCCAGCACGACGATGAGGAACAGGCCGACAGCCGCGCGAGGTGAGAGGGAGTTCATCGCAAAATCCTTGAAGCAGTCCAGTCCGGCGGATAGCATTTCGATTGGCACCTGAAAAAGTGCCAGATCGGAAAGGAATAAGGTGCCAGTTCCGGAAAGCATGGTCTCCGCCCTGATCGACCTGAAGCGCGCCGACGAGGAGGGGCTGGTGGCTCAACTGACGAGCCAGCTCCGAAGCTTGATCGCGACCGGCCGTCTCGGCAAAGGCCGCACGCTGCCGTCGAGCCGCCGGCTTGCGAGTGATCTCGGCGTATCGCGCAACACCGTCACCTATGCGTTCGAGCAACTCGCCGCCGAGGGATATCTCGAGGCCTCGCATGGCCGCCGTCCGATGGTCACGGTCGACGGCGGCGAGCGCGTCGAAGAGGCGGGCGCCGTCGTATCTCGCCTGCGCCCTGGCAAGCCGCGGCTTTCACCCTGGGCTTCGAGCCTCACGCAGACCGACTGGCCGATGTCTTATCAGGCGCGACTGAGACCCTTGCGTCCCGGACACGGCGATTTCAGGGAGTTTCCGAACGAGGTCTGGGCGCGCTGCCTGCGCCGCAGCGCTGTGCGCGCGGCCAGGCGCGAGCTCGGACCGGTCAACCGGACGCGCCTGCGCGAGGCGCTGGCGCATTATCTCGCGACCAGCAGGGGCGTGCGCGCGACGGCGGATCAGATCCTGATTCTGCCGAGCGCACAGGCTGCGCTGACCTTGATTGCGGCTGCCGTCATCACGCCCGGCGACGACGTCTGGGTGGAGGATCCCGGCTATCCCGGCGCCGCGGCGGCCTTCCACGCGTCCGGTGCGCGCGTGATCGGGATGAGGTTGGACGAGCAGGGCATGCAGCGAATTCCGGGGCTGACGGCCCCAAAATTGATCTTCATGACGCCATCGCACCAGCACCCGACCGGCCGTCTGATGTCGCTCTCGCGCCGCACGGAATTTCTTGGCCTGAGCAGGCCCGGCAAGACCTGGATCGTGGAGGACGATTACGACGGCGAATTCCACTATGACAGCCGGCCGGTGCCGGCCCTGCAGGGGCTCGATGCCCATGGCCGCGTGTTCTATGTCGGCACGTTCTCGAAGGCGATGACCTCGGACATCCGGATCGGCTATCTCGTCGTGCCGCCGGCACTGGTCAACACCTTGGAGATCGCGCAGCGGCACATCGGGCTGATCGCCGCGAGCCACATCCAGGAAGCGCTGGCCGAGTTCATTGCCGACGGGCATTTCCTGGCGCATCTGCGCCGGATGCGCCGGATCTATCACGCCCGCCGCGATCACCTCGTCGAGGGACTGGAGCGTCATCTCGGCGAGGTTCTCTCGGTCGAAGCGCCTCCGGGCGGCATCCAGCTCGTCGCCCGCCTCAAGCGCGGTCGCGCCGATCAGGCAGCGGTCAAACGGCTGGTCGCCGCAGGGGTTGAAACGCGGGCTTTGTCCAGCCTTGCGCTCGGCCGTCCCTGCGATCACGGTCTGCTGCTCGGCTTCGCGGCCTGGCGCGAAAGCGAGATCACCGCGGCGGTGCGGACGATGGCGTCGTGCTTCTAGCGCGAGCGCGCTAAAGCATGATCCGGAAAAGTGCGAAGCGGTTTTCCGAAAAGATCATGCTCAAACAACAACCTAAAGCGCGATGATGATTCATCCTCATCTCATCGCGCTTTAGTCCACGGCCTTCGTCACGATGCGGATTTCCGAGGTCAGCGTTCGGTGCACCGGGCACTTGTCAGCGATCTCCATCAGTTTCTTGCGCTGCTCGGGATCGAGCGCGCCGTCCATCGCGATGTCGCGCTCGATCTGGTCGAGCATGCCATCGCGCGTCTCGCACTCCGCGCAGTCTTTTGCGTAGATCTTGGAATGTTTCAGCGTGACGGTGACACGATCGAGCGGCAGCGACTTGCGGTCGGCATAGAGGCGCATGGTCATGGAGGTGCAGGCACCTAAACCGGCGAGCAGGAAATCATAGGGGCCCGGGCCCGCATCCTCGCCTCCGGCCGCGACCGGCTCGTCCGCCACCAGATGGTGCGGGCCGACCGCAATGATCTGGTTGAACTTGCTCTTGCGGGTCTCCTGCACCACGACCTGGCGCGGCGCCTCGGGGAGATCCATCGCCTTCGCGGGTTTGGCTGTGTCGATGTACCGGCTCGCCCAGGCGGCGATCACGTCGGCTGCGTAGAGGGCGTCGGCCGGCTTGGTCAGGAGATGATCGGCATGATCGAGCGAGACGAAGCTCTTGGGATGCCTGGCCGAGACGAAGAGCTTCGTCGCGTTGTCGATGCCGACGGTATCGTCGACCGGAGAATGCATGAACAACAGCGCCTTGTGCAGGCCGGTGACGTCCTTCATCAGCTCGTGCTCGGCGATGTCGTCGAGGAATTCGCGCTTGATCCGGAACGGGCGCCCCGCGAGCGAGACTTCGACCTCACCTTGTGTACGGATATCGTCGATATGTTCTTTGAACAGACCGGTGACGTGGGCGGGATCGGATGGTGCCGCGATGGTCGCAACCGCCCTGGCTTCCGGGATTTGTCCGGCTGCCGCGAGGATCGCGGCGCCACCGAGGCTGTGACCGATCAGGATCGACGGTGCCTTGCGTGCGGCGCGCAGATGATCGGCCGCGCGCACGAGATCGGCGACGTTGGAGGAGAACGTCGAATTGGCGAAATCCCCCTCGCTGGAGCCGAGCCCGGTGAAGTCGAAGCGCAGCACCGCGATGCCCTTGGCGGCGAGCGCAACCGAGATCCGCTTGGCGGCCAGCGTGTCCTTGCCGCAGGTGAAGCAATGCGCGAACAGCGCGAAGGCCGCGGGCTCGCCGTCGGGTAGCTCCAGCGCGGCCGAAAGTTGATGGCCGCCTTCGCCGGTGAATTGAAAGCGTTCCGTCGGCATGGGCTCCCCCCGTCCTTGCTTGAACCTAATCGCCCGAATAGCGCTGCTCGGCCCAGGGATCGCCGCGGTTATGGTAGCCGCGGGCTTCCCAGAAGCCCGGCGCATCCTCGGTCAGGAATTCGATGGCCTGGAGCCATTTGGCGCTCTTCCAGAAATACAGATGCGGCACGACCAGCCGCACCGGGCCGCCATGCTCGTCCGACAGCGGCTGGCCCGACCAGCTATGGGCCAGCAGGGCGTCCTCGGCGGCAAAATCTTCCAGCGCGAGGTTTGTGGTGTAGCCGTCATGGGAATGCAGCACCACGAAGCGCGCATCCTCGCGCGGCTGGCAGGCAGCGAGCAGCTCGCGGGTCGCGAGACCTTCCCACTGGTTGTCGTAGCGCGACCAGGTCGTGACGCAGTGGATGTCTGAGGTGAACTGCGCCTGCTTCTGCGCGATGAACTCGGCAAAGGTCCAGAACACGGGGGTCTCGACCGCACCATAGACATCGAGCCGCCAGCGCTCGCGCGAAACCGGCGGCACGACCCCGAGATCGAGCACCGGCCAATCCTTGGTGAGGTGCTGGCCGGGCGGCAGCCGCTGGTCTTCAGGACGCGTGATCCGGCCCGTCAGGAAACGGCCTTCGCGCGCCCATTTCTCCTTGGTGCGCGTCAGCTTGCTGTCCGGCGGCTCGTTGTTCTCGACCATGAGCTACTCGTGGCGATGCATCGCGGAGGCGTGCTTGGTGTCGCGCATGGTGGAATAGATGATGAGCGACAGGCAGATGACGCCGGCGAGATAGTAGTAGAACCACTCCTCATGCCCGATGCTCTTGAAATAGAGCGCGATCGCCGGCGCCGTGCCGCCGAAGATCGAGACCGTGATCGCATAGGGCAGGCCGACACCGAGGGCACGGACATTGGTCGGGAACAGCTCGGCCTTCACCACGGCGTTGATCGAGGTGTAACCGGCGACGAACAGCCAGGCAGCGCAGATCAGGATGAACGCGATGAAGGGCGACTTGGTCTCCTTCAGCGTCATCAGGAGCGGCACGGTTGCGAGCGTGCCGGCGATGCCGAAGAAGATCAGCAGCGGCTTGCGGCCGATCCTGTCGGAGATGGCGCCATAGATCGGCTGCAGGATGGTCGCGAAAATCAGCGTGCCGAAGATCACGAAAGTGGTCTGGTCCTCGGTCAGTCCGACCGAAAGCTTGACGAAGGTCTGCATGTAGGTGGTGAAGGTGTAGAAGGCCGCGGTGCCGCCAGCGGTCAGGCCGACCACCAGCAACAGCTCCCGCGGATATTTCAGCAGGTTCGTGATCGAGCCGGTCGGCTTGACCACCTTCCTGGCTTCCTCGAAGGCCTCAGTCTCGTGCAGGCCGCGCCGCATCACCGCAGCGAAGATCGCGAGCATGGCCCCGATCGCAAACGGGATGCGCCAGCCCCAGGCCCTCAGTTCCTCCGGCGTGAGGAAGACCTTTTGCAGGAGCAGCAGCACGATGATTGCGGTGAGCTGGCCGCCGATCAGCGTGACGTACTGAAAGCTGGAATAGAACCCGCGATGCTTGGGATCGGCGACCTCGCTGAGATAGGTCGCGCTGGCGCCGTACTCGCCGCCGAGGCTCAGGCCCTCGATCATGCGGGCGAGCGCCAGGATCACCGGCGCGGCTAAGCCGATCGTGGCGTAGGTCGGCGTCAACGCGATGATCAGCGAGCCGAAGCACATGAAGACGACCGACAGCGTCAGCGAGATTCGCCGCCCGTAATGATCGGCGATATAGCCGAACAGCCAGCCGCCCAGCGGGCGCATCAGGAAGGTCGCCGCGAACACGACGGCGACGTTCAATTGCTGCACGACGGGATCGCTGCCGGGAAAGAAGGCAGGAGCGAAATAGAGCGCGAACGCCGTATAGGCGTAGAAATCATACCATTCGACGAGGTTGCCGATCGAGCCGATGAAGATCGCCTTGATCCGCCGCTGGGCGTCGGCGACATCAAAATGCTCGGAGGCCGGTTTGATTGCTTGCTCTGTCACGTCCGGCCTCTCGCTCCGCTGGTTTTGGGAGGCCTACATCGCCTTTCCGAGCAGAAATGGCAACTGGCGGGGGCCTCTGACGGTTCCCTGTGACCAGGTCACCGTGCCTGCCGGATCGAGGGCGAAGTCCGGAATCCGCTTCAGCCATTCCTCCAGCGCAACCTGCATTTCCATCCGCGCCAGATTGGAACCGACGCAGCGGTGGATGCCGAGGCCGAAGGCGGCGTGGCGGTTCTCGCGCCGGTCGATCACGACCTTGTCGGCGTCCGGAAACATCTTCGGGTCGCGGTTGGCGGCCGGGAAGGACAACAGCACCATGTTGCCCGGCTTCACCGGGCAGCCCGAGATCACGGTCTCCCCGACCACCTCGCGTGCCATCGTCACCGGTGAATAGGCGCGTAGCAGTTCCTCCACGGCGGTCGGGATCAGCCCGGGCTCGGCGATCAGCCGCTCGCGGTCGGCCGGCGTCCTGGCGAGATGCCAGAGCGACGAGCCGATCGCGCTCCAGGTTGTGTCGATCCCGGCGATCAGCAGCAGCCGCAGCGAGCCCAGCACATGCGTATCCTCGAGCGGATTGCCTTCCTTGTCCCTGGCGTTCATCAAGTAGGAGATCAGGTCGTCAGTCGGCTTGTTCTTGCGCGTCTCGATATGGCCGCTGAAATAGGCGCTCATCTCGTGCACGGCCTGGAGCAGCATGGTCTCGTCCTTGATGCCGAGCTCCAGGATCATGTGGATCCATTTGACGAAGAGGTCGCTGTCACTTTCGGGAATGCCGAGCATGTGGGCGATCGCTCGCACCGGGATGTGCTTGGTGTAGCACGCTGCCGCGTCCACTTGGCCCTCGGCGATGAAATCGTCGATCAGCTCGTTGCAAATGGCGCGCACCCGCGGCTCGAGCTTCTTCATCGCGTCCGGCGTGAACGGCGGCAGCAGCAGTTGCTTGGCCGGCTTGTGCACGGGCGGATCGGAGGTGATCGGCGGGGCCGCGTTCCTGCTGGTGATTTCCGGCCGGACGTCGCGGACGATAATGCGACGCGAGGAGAAATGCTCGCTGTCGTTGGCGATCTCGCGTACGGCGTCATAGGTCGTCGGCATGTAACAGCCGAGAAAACGTTCGGTGTGCACGACCGGGCCTGCGGCGCGCAACTGATCCCAGATCGGGAAGGGATCTTCCGTCCATTGCGGATCGGTGTGATCGAAATCGTTGACCCAGTCGGTGACGGGCGGATGGGCGACAGGCGGGCTGACGTCGGACATATCAGGGAATCCCTTGGGGCTCGTGTTCGCGGAAGGCACGCGGGCGGCAGCGGTTGCGCTACTCCTCGATCACGTCGATTGCGATTTCCGGACAATTGGATTTGGCAAGCCAGGCCTTGTCTTCGAGGCCGGGCGGGACGGTGCCGTCGCCGGCTTCGTGGGCGTTGCCGTATTCGTCCAGCTCGAACAGCTCCGGCGCCAGCGCCTTGCAGCGCGCGTGGCCCTGGCATTTGTCGGGATCGACGTGAACCCTCAGTCGCTCTGTCATGGCGGCCTCCTCGGTCGTGTGCGCTCGGACCCGAAGGCGGCGCGCGTTCCCCATCCGAGTTTTTATTCAAGTTATAGGCTATTACATTCGCGGCAGGCTTCCCCTGTCAAGCGCAAACTTATAGGCTCCGCGCAACATGCGTTCACAAGTTGCCCGCAAGCCTGAGAACACCTACCACCATGGCGATCTCCGCGACGCCTTGATCAAGGCTGCGCTGCGCGAGGCGGAGCAGGGTGGGACCGAGGCGATCAGCATCAAGGCGCTTGCAAAGCAGCTGGGCGTCTCGCAGCCGGCGCCCTACCGTCATTTTGCCGACCGCGAGGCGCTGCTTGCGGCAGTGACGGCGGAGGCGTTCCGGCAGCTCAGCGCGATCTTGCGGGCAGCGATGGCGAAGTCGTCGAAACAGTCGAAACTATCGCGGCTGGCGCGGGCGACGCTCGATTTCGGTCTGCACCGCAACGGCATCTACCGCTTGATGTTCGCTTCGCGCACTGTGTCCTGCGCGTCCAAGGGCAGCGAGTTGCACGCGGCCACGCACGAGATATTTGCGCTTGTGATGGAAGCTCTGGAAGCACCTGCGGTCGGTTATCTGCGCGAGCGGCACGCGCTCAAGATCTGGGCGGCGCTGCACGGCGTGGTGATGCTGGCCGAGCAGGGCCTGTTTACCGGTGAGGCGGCGCATGCCACGCGCGAGGAGCTGGTGGAGGATTTTGTCAGCGAAACGAAGGCCGCGCTTGCGGCGGCGATCAAGGGCGCGCGGCGCCGGAAAAAGGCTGGCGCTTAAGCCTTCGCCGCCAACAGCTTCATCAGCTTTTCGACGGCGCTGTCAGGCGTGGTCACGACAGGGCGGCCGGTAGCCTCCGCCACGAGAGGCGCCGTCGCCGCGATGCTGAACTGCGCGAGCGCGACGACGTCGCAATCGCGCAAATCACGTGAGGCTTCCACGATCAGCCGGTCATGCGTAGCGCGGTCGTCGCGGTCGAGCGCGGCCAGCGCGCCTTCGGCAAGTTTCGGCACGATTTTAACGGAGGCCGGAAATTCCGGCGGCATCGAGGCCAGCGTCGGCGGGAAGGTCGAGAGCAGGCCGATGCGCTGGCCCATCGTCACCGCCCGTTCGATCATGGCTTCGTTCGGCTTGAGCACCGGCATCGGCGCATGCGCGCGCGCAACCGCCTCGATGCAGGGACCGAAGGCGGAGCAAGTGAACAGGATCGCGTTCGCTCCCGTCGCCGCGGCGTAGTCGCCGAGCGCAATAAAGCGCTCGGTCATGGCATCGTTGAGCTTGCCGTCACCCGCCAGATCTGCCGACAGGCTGTCGTCGAGCAGGTTCATCAGCCGCGCCTCTGGCCACGCCTTCGCGAACGCTGCCTCGATCGGTGCGATGGAGTGCTTGAGGGCGTGGATCAGGGCGATGCGCATGGGTGTCTCTTCTCCCTCGCCCCGTTCTTACGGGGAGAGGGATTGGGGTGAGGGGCTCTTTACTTGAACGGCACCGCTTACTTGAACGGCACGGCGTACATCAAGCCGCCCTTGCTCCAGAGGCCGTTGAGGCCGCGCTCGAGCTTGAGCGGGCTCGCCTTGCCGACATTGCGCTCGTAGATCTCGCCGTAATTGCCGGTGGCCTTGATCGCCGTGGTCAGCCATTTGTTGTCGAGCCCAAGCCGCGAGCCGAGATCGCCGGAGGCACCGAGCAGGCGCTGGATCGCGGGTGTCTGCGACTTCGCCATCTCGTCGGCATTGGCTTGCGTGACGCCGAGCTCTTCGGCCTCGATCAGGCCGTAATGCAGCCAGGTGATGATGTCGCTCCAGACCTCGTCGCCGTTGCGGGTGAAGGGGCCGAGCGGCTCCTTGCTGATGGTCTGCGGCAGCACGACGTAATCGGCCGGATTCGGCGCCGCGGTCGTCACGGCGCCTGCGAGCGCGGAGGCGTCCTGGGTCATGGCATCGCAACGGCCGCCGAAGAAAGTCTGGTACATGGTGTCGACGCGGTCGAACACCAGCGGCTTCCAGTCGATGCCGTTGGCGCGGCCGTAATCGCCGAGCGTGACCTCATGCGTGGTGCCCTGCGCGACGCAGACGGTGGCGCCCTTGAGATCCTTGATCTCCTTCACGCCGAGGTCCTTCTTCACGACAAAGCCCTGACCATCGTAGAAGTTGATCGGGCCTTGCCGCAGGCCCAGCGTGACGCCGCGCAGATAGGTCTGCGTCGAGTTGCGGTAGAGCACGTCAATCTCGCCGGACTGGAGCGCGGTGAAGCGGTTCTGCGCGGTCAGCGAGACGTAACGCACCTTGCTGGCATCGCCGAGCACGCCGGCGGCGAGCGCGCGGCAATAGTCGACGTCGAGACCCTTGTAATTGCCTTGCGAATCCGGCGCGGAGAAGCCGGCAAAGCCGGCGCTGACGCCGCATATCAGCGTGCCGCGGCTCTTCACCGTGTCGAGCGTTGCCGCCGACGCAACAACCGTCGATGCCGCGAGGACACTCGCTGCGATAACCACTTTCCTCATCATGTGACTCTCCCCTCAGTGATTGACACTACGCAACACATTGTCGACGGCCGTGCCGAGCTTGTCGACGATCAGGTCGATCTCGTCAGCCGAAGCGATATAGGGCGGCGCCAGCAGCACGTGGTCGCCACGGACACCATCCACGGTGCCGCCGCCGGGATAGCAGCCGAGGCCGTTGGCAAACGCCTCCGCCTTGATCTTCTGGTTCAGCTTCAGCGCGGGATCGAACGAGGTGCGGCTGGGGCGATCGGTGACGAGCTCTATGGCCCAGAACAGGCCACGGCCCCTGATGTCGCCGACATGGCGGTGATTGCCGAAGCGCTCGGTCAGCCGCTGCTCGAGCTGCCTGCCGCGCTCCTTGACTCGGTCGAGCAGGCCGTCCTCGCGGATCACGTCCTGCACCGCCAGCGCAGCGGCGCAGGCGAGGGGATGCGCCAGATAGGTGTGACCGTGCTGGAATGCGCCAGAGCCGGCGCGAATCGTGTCGATGATCTTTCCGCTTGCGAGCATCGCGCCGATCGGCTGATAACCGCCGCCGAGACCTTTCGCGATGGCCTGGATGTCGGGCGCGACGCCTTCCTGCTCCCACGCGTGGGTCGTGCCGGTGCGGCCCATGCCGCACATGACCTCGTCGAGGATGAGCAGCGCGCCGTGCCGGTCGCAAATCTCGCGCACCGCCCTGAAATAACCTTCCGGCGCCGTCACGGCACCGGAGGTGGCGCCGACGACGGGCTCGGCGAGGAACGCCGCGACGGTATCAGGGCCAAGCCGCTGAAACTCGGCTTCGATCTCGGCGGCGAGCCGCGCCACGAACTGCGCATCCGACTCGGCGTGGTGCTTCTCGTGATAGGCGAAGGCCGGCGTCACATGGCTGAAAGCGCCGGACAGCAACGGCGCATAAGGCGCACGTCGCCAGGCATTGCCGCCCGCGGCCAGCGCGCCGAGCGTGTTGCCGTGATAGCTCTGGCGCCGCGCGATGAAATGCTGTCGCTGCGGCTCGCCGCGCTCGATGAAATATTGCCGCGCGAGCTTGATGCTGGCCTCGATCGCCTCCGATCCGCCGCTGACGAAATAGGCGTAGGCGAGGCCGCCGGGCTCGTGGCCGACCAGCGTCTCGGCAAGCGCCTCCGCCGGCTCGGACGAGAAGAAGGCGGTGTGGGCATAGGCCAGCGTCGAGGCTTGCTTCGCCATCGCCGCGATCACGCGCGGATGCTGGTGGCCCAGGCACGAGACCGCCGCGCCGCCGGATGCGTCGATCACGCGGCGTCCGTCCTCGGCCAAGAGATAGACGCCTTCGCCGCCGATCGCCTTGGGCGGCGTTTCGCGCAACGAACGATGCAGCACGCGGCTGGTGCGAGCGGCCATGGGTCAACCTTTCTCTGAAACGTAAGTCGAGGCCGCGGCCAGCCGCGCCTCGGTATTCTCCAGGCGCTTCTTCGCGGCCGTGCCGCCGAGCGAAAACGTCACGGCGGCGAGCGATTGCGCGATCGCGATCGCGCCAGTGAGGCTCGGGAAAAAGCCGGGAGAGGACGCCGCCTCGAACAGCAGCACGTGGTCGGCGCCTTCGGCCATCGGCGCCGAGAGGCTATCTGCGATCGCGATCAGGGCCGCGCCGGCACGATAGGCGGCCTGCGCGACCCGAACGCTCGCATGGGTGTAGGGCATGAAGCCGATGACGATGACGGCTTCGCCGGGTCGGAACGCGCCGAGATCGAGATCATCAGGGCCGGACGCGCCGACGAGCTGCACCTGTTCAGGACGGAACAGCCGCAATTCGTAGTTCAGTAGTTCCGCCACGCTGCGGCAGCTTCGATAACCTGTGATCCAGATCCGCTTGGCATCGTGGAGCGCGCGCGCCGCCTCCGCAATCGGCCGCGCCGGAATGCGCGGAAGGCCGGCGGCCTCGGCCTCGAGCTTGTCCGTGACGAGCGCAATATCGGCATGCGGGCCGTGGCGGCGGTTTTTGGCGCGGCCGGAGAAGGGCGCTATCTGCAACGGCCGCCGCGCCTCCGTCAGCGCCGCACGCAATTCGTCCCAGCCCGAATAGCCGATCGCTTTCGCAAGCCGCGTGAACGCGGCGGGATCGGCGCCGGCAACCGCTGCGAGATCGCGCATCGAACGGGTGGTGGCGTCGTAATCGTTGGCTGCGACGAAACGCCCGACCTCCTGCAACCGCATCGGGAGCGACGGCAATGCAATGCGCAGTTCGCTCAGCGGCGAGGATTTCGCGGGCTCGGCCATGAAACATTTGTTGCACGAAGTAGAGTTTGGTGCAACAGTTGACGTGCGCCGCCGGAAATCGCCGTCTTGAGAAGGATTTTTTGTGCTGTGACGTCAGACGCTCCGAGATCGCCGCCGCGCCGCCGCTTCTTCGGCGCTTTCGGACGACGCGAGCTGAAAGGCCTGTTCTGGCAGGTCCTGGTGGTCGGGATCGCAGTCGCGGTCATCGTCTTCCTCTGGTCCAACACGGTCACCAATCTCTCCGCGCGCCGCATCACGACCGGTTTTGCCTTCCTCGGCCGTGAGGCTGGCATGCCCATCGCCGACAGCCTGCTCGCCTACAATCCAAGAGACTCATACCTCTGGGCCTTCGCCGTCGGTATCGCCAACACCCTGCGCGTCGCGGTGATCGGTATCGTGCTTGCGACCATCCTGGGCACGGTGATCGGCATCTCGCGGCTGTCGGCCAACTGGCTGCTGTCGCGGCTCGCCGCGGTGTATGTCGAAACGCTCCGCGACATCCCGCTGCTGCTCCAGCTCCTGTTCTGGTACGTGCTGATGCAAGCGCTGCCGGCCGCGCGCGCGGCATGGCGGCCGATCGAGGGCGTGTTCCTGTCCAATCGCGGGTTGATCCTGCCGGCGATTCCAATCGGGACGCCGCATCTTTGGGTGCTCGGCACAGCAGTGCTCGGGCTTGTCGTGTTCTATGTCGTCTGGCGGAGGCTTATCGCGCAGCAAATGCGTGACGGCAAGCCGCGGCCGGCCTGGCCTTTTGCGGTTGGTCTCATTGTTGTGGTCCCGGCGCTCGTGTCCGTGCTGCTCGGCGTGTCCTGGACGATCGAATGGCCTGAGTTGCGCGGCTTCAACTTCGTCGGCGGGCTGACGCTCGCGCCGGAATATTTCGCGCTGCTGATCGCGCTGGTCACCTACACCTCGGCCTTCATCGCCGAGATCGTGCGCAGCGGCATCCAGTCGGTGCCGCGCGGCCAGTGGGATGCCGCCAATGCGCTCGGACTGCGCCGCAGCTTCATGCTGCGGCAGATCATCCTGCCACAGGCGCTGCGCGTCATCGTGCCACCGATGACGAGCCAGTACCTCAACCTGACCAAGAACTCTTCGCTCGCGGTGGCGATCGGCTATCAGGACGTGGTCTCGATCGCCAACACGACGCTGAACCAGACTGGCCAGGCGATCGAGGCTATTGCTTTGATCATGGCGGTGTTTCTCACGATCAGCCTCGGCATCAGCTTTTTCATGAATTGGTACAATTCGCGCATCGCGCTGGTGGAGCGCTGACCATGACGGCGATCGCTGATATTCCGGAAGCACCGCGCGCCGCCCGCCGCCCGCAAATTGGCAACCCGGTGCTGCGCTGGCTGCGCGCCAATTTGTTCTCGTCGATCCCGAACGGCATCCTGTCGGTCGTGTTGCTGGCGGTGCTCGCAAAGGGCATCTTCAGCTTCGTGCAGTGGGGCCTTGTGAATGCGGTCTGGCTGACGCCGGCCAACGACTCCAGCGCCTGCCGCGCCGTGCGCGGCGTTGGCGCCTGCTGGGCGATCATCCCCGAAAAATATCGCTTCATCCTGTTCGGCACCTATCCGTTCGACGAGCAGTGGCGGCCGGCGCTCGCGGTGCTGCTGTTCATCGCGCTGTTCTATCTCTCCACCCGCCGCGCCCTGTGGCGGCGCGAACTCGCCTATCTCTGGATCGGAGCGCTCGCGCTGATCAGCGTGCTGATGTGGGGCGGCGTGTTCGGCTTGTCGTTCGTCTCGCAGGACCGTTGGGGCGGCTTGCCGGTGACGCTGATCCTGGCGACCTTCGGTCTGGCTTTCGGCTTCCCGTTCGGTATCCTCGTCGCGCTCGGCCGGCGCTCGAAGCTGCCGGCGATCCGTTCGCTCTCGGTGCTCTATGTCGAATTGATCCGCGGCGTGCCGCTGGTCAGTCTGCTGTTCATGGCGAGCGTGATGTTTCCGCTGTTCATGCCGAACGGATTCAACATCGACAAGCTCCTGCGCGCGCAGGTCGCGATCATCCTGTTCGCAGGCGCGTATCTTGCCGAAGTCATCCGTGGCGGCCTCCAGGCCGTGCCCCGCGGGCAATACGAGGCCGCCGACGCGCTCGGCCTGTCCTACTGGCGCAAGAACCGGCTGATCGTCCTGCCGCAGGCGATCCGCCACGTCATCCCGCCGCTGGTCAACACCTTCATTGCCTTCTTCAAGGACACCAGCCTCGTTCTCATCATCGGCATCTTCGACCTGCTCACCACCGCCAAGACCGCGATCATCGATCCGGCCTGGCAGCAGTTCTCGGTCGAGGTCTACATCTTCATCGCCGCAATCTACTTTGCGTTCTGCTTCGCGATGTCGCGCTACAGCCGGAGTTTGGAGGCGACGAGCGGGCGGTGACGATTGCTTGTCCCGGACCAGGTGCAGCGTACCGCTGAAGAAGCGCTGCGCTGCGTCCGGGGCACGAGAGGCTAGTTCTTCACCCGCGGATCAATCGGCGTCGTGCCGCGCACGCCCAAAATATCCTCCAGCGTCTTTGCGCCGGCGATCACGTCCGCATCCGCGCGAGGTGCGCCGACGACCTGCACACCGACCGGCAGGCCCGATGCGGTGAAGCCGCACGGCAGCGACAGCGACGGGCAGCAGGCGAGCGTGATGGCGTAGACGATGCCGAGCCATTCGACATAGTTCTCGAACCTCTTGCCCGCGCATTCGGCGACATAGCGATGCCCGATCGGGAAGGGCGGCACGATCGTGGTCGGCACCAGCAGCAAATCGTAGGTCTGGAAGAACTCGATCGCGCGCGCGGTCATGCCGACGCGCTGTGCTCCGGCGCGTTCGAGCTGCTCGACCGTGAGCTTGAGGCCTTCCTCGATATTCCAGATCACCTCGGGCTTGAGCTGGTCGCGTTTGGTGCGCAGCAGCTGCGCCTTGCTGATCGCGAAATCGAACGCGCGCAGCACGTGGAAGCACTCATGCGCCTCGCGCCAATCCGGATGCGCCTCCTCGACGATGACGCCGGCTTCGGCAAAGCGTTGCGCTGCCCCGCGCGTGATCGCCTTGACTTCAGGATCGACCGGGGTGATGCCGAGATCAGCGGAATAGGCGATGCGCTTCGGCTTCTTGCCTGACTGCGCCGCCGAGAGAAACGAGGTCAAGGGCGCCGGTAATGACAGCGGGTCGGCGGCATAATCGCCGCTCATGGCATCCAAGAGCAGCGCGAGGTCTTCGACGTTGCGTGCCATCGGGCCCTGCACGCCGAGATTGCGGTCGATGCCGGCTTTCGGCGTGTGCGCGACGCGGCCGATGCTCGGCCGCATGCCGACGATTCCGCAGAAGCTCGCGGGGCTGCGCAAGCTGCCGCCCATGTCCGAGCCCTGTGCGAGCCAGGCCATGCCGGTCGCGAGCGCCACCGCCGCGCCGCCGGAGGAGCCGGCTGCGGATTTCGTCGTATCCCAGGGATTGAGGGTCGCGCCGAATACCTCGTTAAAGGTGTTGGCGCCCGCGCCGAATTCCGGCGTGTTGGATTTTGCGTAGACGACTGCGCCGTTCGCCTCGAGGTGCTCGACCATGAGGTCGGACTTCGCAGGGATATTGTTCTTGAAGATCGGCGATCCCTGCGTGTTCAGCACGCCTGCAACATCGGTCAAATCCTTGATCGGCACCGGCAGGCCTGCGAGCAATCCACGCGCACCGGCCGGCTTCTGCATCAGCGCCTTTGCGCTATCCCGCGCGCGATCGAAGCACAGCGTCGGCAGCGCATTGACCTTGCCATCGACTTCACTGATGCGCTTTTCCAGCACATCCAAGAGCTCCAGCGGCGAGACGTCGCCAGACCGCAGCTTGTCGACGACGGCGCAAGCGGTTTCGCGGATGAGGTCCTGAGACAATTATTCTACTCCCGTGCTTATTGTGTCGTCATTGCGAGCGTAGCGAAGCAATCCTGTCTGTCGCCGCGGGGTGATCTCTGGATTGTTTCGCTGCGCTCGCAGCGACGGCGTGTTGGGTGGCGGCAGGACGAGACAATCAACCCCATCCCGCACTGATGCCGCCGTCCACCGTATAAATGACACCCGACGTATAGCCGGCGCGATCCGACGCCAGGAACGCCATGAGATCGCCGATCTCGCGCGCATGCGCGGGCCTGCCGAGCGGCAGGCTGTTCTGGAATTCCTTGTAGCGGTTCTCGTCGCCGAACTGGTGCTTTGCCCGTGTCTTCAGCAGCGTCACGTGACGGTCGGTGCCGACCGGACCGGGATTGATGCCGACCACGCGAACGTTGTCGGCAAGGCTCTTGCCCCCGAGCGCGCGGGTGAAAGCCATCAGCGCGGCATTGCCCGCGCTGCCGCAGATATAGTTGGCGTCAAATTTCTCGCCGGCCGCGCCGATGTCGTTGACGATGACGCCACCGCCCTTCGCCTTCATCTGCGCGTATATCTGCCGCGTCAGGTTGATGTAGCCGAACACTTTCAATTCCCATGCGTGCCGCCAGGTCGCCTCGTCGATCTTGTCGATGGACCCGCCGGGAATGTCGCCGGCATTGTTGACGAGCACGTCGATGTCGGCGGCTTCCTTGGCGAGCCGCGCCAAATCCTCGGCCTTGCGCAGGTCGACGATGCTCGTCGTGGCATCGATCTGGTGCGCGGAGCGCAAGCGCTCAGCCAGCGCCTTGAGCTGCTCGCCATTGCGGGCAGCGAGCAGGAGATGAGCGCCTTCCTCGGCGAACGCTTCGGCCGCGGCTGCGCCGATGCCCTTGGACGCGCCCGTGATCAGGACGCGCTTGCCACGCAGATGCAGATCCATCGGAATTACTCGCGGGATAGGAACAGGATAAAATCAGTAGGCGGTCGGCCGCGCCACGGTCAACATTGCAGTGCAGCGTTGCACTGCCGCCGCGTTTGGTCCATTGCAGTGCGGTCAAAAAGGCGGCGGCTGCCGGACCAACCAAGGACGTTCTCGATGAGCAAGAAACAATACCGGATCGCAGTTATTCCCGGCGACGGCATCGGCAAGGAAGTGATGCCGGAAGGCCTGCGCGTTCTGGAGGCAGCGGCGAAGAAGCACGGGGTGTCCCTGCATTTCGACCATTTCGACTTCTCGTCCTGGGACTATTACGAGAAGCACGGCCAGATGATGCCTGATGACTGGAAGGAAAAGATCGGCAAGCACGATGCCATCTACTTCGGCGCGGTCGGCTGGCCTGCCAAGATACCGGATCATGTCTCGCTCTGGGGTTCGCTGATCAAATTCCGCCGCGAGTTCGATCAGTATGTGAATTTGCGCCCGGTGCGGCTGATGCCGGGCGTGCCGTCGCCGCTGGCAAACCGCAAGCCCGGCGACATCGATTTCTGGGTGGTGCGCGAGAACACCGAAGGCGAATATTCCTCCGTCGGCGGCCGCATGTTCCCGGACACCGACCGCGAGTTCGTGACGCAGCAGACGGTGATGACCCGCATCGGCGTCGATCGCATTCTGAAGTTCGCATTCGAGCTCGCGCAGTCGCGGCCGAAGAAGCACCTGACCTCGGCGACCAAGTCGAACGGCATCTCCATCACCATGCCCTACTGGGACGAGCGCGTGGAGGCGATGGCCAAGAAGTTTCCGGGCGTGAAGTGGGACAAGTACCACATCGACATTTTGACGGCGAACTTCGTGCTGCATCCGGACTGGTTCGACGTCGTGGTCGGCTCCAATTTGTTCGGCGACATCCTCTCCGATCTCGGCCCCGCCTGCACCGGCACCATCGGCATCGCACCGTCAGGCAACATCAACCCCGAGGGCAATTTCCCGTCGGTGTTCGAGCCGGTGCACGGCTCGGCGCCCGATATCGCGGGCCAGGGCATCGCCAATCCGATCGGCGCAATCTGGTCGGGCGCGATGATGCTCGAGCATCTCGGCGAGAAGGAAGCCGGCAAGTCGATGGTCGATGCGATCGAGCGCACGCTGGCGGAGCGCACGCTCCGCACCAAGGATCTCGGCGGCAATGCCGACACGACCGCCTGCGGCAAGGCGGTAGCGGAGATGGTGGGTTAGTCTGCCAGTGCGATCCGAACGGGTTGCGACATACTGCCCCTGATGTTTGCATTAGGAGGCGACCCGGCCGGTTTCGGCCGCGTTAGACGGAGCCGTCGCCTTTCGTGGCGACGGCTTCGTTTCATTAGACTAGATCTTTTCCTTGAAAAATATTCGTTTTATAGTTGTAGTGTGGTCGGACGCTACCGGCTCTGTCAGTGAAAGGAGCGTTTGAGGGCCGTTGACGCAGCGAGCAGACGTTGGTCTGCGGAAGTGCCCGTCGGCGGAATCGTATTTTTCCAATCAATATCGCGGAAGGAGGATTGGTCATGTGGAGTTGGAAGGCGCTTTTTGTCTCCGTTTTGGCCCTGGGGACGTCCTCGGGCGCAGTGCTCGGGGGGTGCGATATCGCAGGCCTCGACGCCATGCCGGATGGCGCCTGGCTCGTGAGTTTGAACGGCAGCTGGAGGCCGATCGACGAACTCAGTCCGACCTTGAGGGATGGGCGCCCGCGCGAGGTGACCTTCGCCTATGTGGCGCGTGAGCCCGAGTTGACGACCTTTCGACGCGGCATCCTCGTGATCAAGACGGCTGTCCGCGCCTCCGGGGTTGCTCGCAGTGATCGCGTGACGCTGGCCCGCGACGCCTACAAGCCGGTCGAGAAATGCGAATCCTATCCTCAGTTCAGCGGGGGATCCGTGAAGGGAAGATCGTACGACGACTATCACGACTACAGCTACAGCGCGAAGGGCCTCGACGGACCATTGCTGTCGTCCTTTCATGTGAGCTATGCGGCACGCGTCCAGGGCTGCAAGGGCTCCGACGATGACACGACCGACTCCTATTTCACCGGGCATTGGCAAAGCAATCGGTCCCAGTTCTCTTTCGATGACAGGGTTGTTGCCAAGGGACAGAACAGCCAGTTCTTTGCTCAATTCGGGGTCACGCCCGCCTACGCAAGTTCGATGTCCGAGCGAAAAGTCGAGATGAAGCGATACACCTCGGATAGGAGTGGTCTCGCATGCGTCACGTTCAACGCGACCGTGAGGCCGGGCACGCTCCTTCGCATCAAGACCTCGAGCGGCGCGTTGGTCTGTTTCGGGCCGCGGAGCAGTCGTGGGAATGGCCCCGCTGAATCGGGCAGAGAGGCTGTTCGATGACTGAAGGCGCGGAGGCCGCTGTCGAGTCAAAAGCCGACAGCGGCAAGCTGGGGCATTCTCCATTGTTCTCGGAAGAGGCTATGCTCGAGGCCGAAGGGCTGTTCCTCTGGCCCAAGGGAGCGTGGCCCAAGGGAGCGCCATCGTTTCGGGCGGGTCTCGCGCTCTCCGGAGGTGGCATCCGCGCGGCCACTGTGTCGTTGGGGGTGCTTCAGGCGCTCGCCGAGCGCGGCTTGCTCAAGCAGTTTCATTATCTGTCGACCGTGTCGGGCGGCGGGTATATCGGGTCTGCACTATCTTGGTTCTGGTGCAAGAAGCGCGTGGACGAGGAGAATATCCTGTCACCGAGCCCGACGGCGCCGCCGTTGCGCTTCGGGGCTGACGCTCGCGACTTTCCCTTCCAGGAGGATCAAGCTCCCGGCCCGGCAAAGGACCCTAGGGATCCCGGCGTCAGGGCCGCCGGAAATCTGGAGTTCTTGCGCAACCACGGCTCTTATCTCACGTCGGGAGATGGGATCGGTTTTGCTGGCCTGATTATCGCCGTTGTGCGCACCATCCTGTTGAGTTTGACGGTATGGTTACCGCTTCTCGTTCTGGCTTTCGGAATCTTCGAGGTCGTCGATTTCTTCTTCGTAGGGCCAGAGGCGTACCAGCGGTGCATCCAGGTCGGCTCGGTAGCGCGAGGCATTTTCAAATCGTACCAGTGTCGGCCGTCTTACGTCGCGCCGTTGATGCTTGCAGGTTCGCTGGTCCTGGCGTTTCTTGCCGGTGTCGTCGTCTTCTCGTTTCTTAGCCGTTTTCAGCTCGACTCATCGAATCCAGGCGCAACGTCCCGTCGCAGGTACCGGCCAACGCTACTCTATCTGGTCATCGCAATCGCGTCGTCCACCCTGACCGCGTGGATCTACACCTCGTTGGACAGAGTCCAGCCGCCGATGGCCGTTGAGATTTTAGTGCTGTCCCTCGCCAGCCTTGCGTTTTTCATGCTGGCGATCGCCGAGTTCTTGGGACCAGACAACGCCGGATATTTTTTAAGGCGCAGCTTCGAGAAGCAGTCGAGCAAGCTGCTGCCCATTGCGATCGCTTCACTTTACATTGGCGCGCTTCCGTGGATCGTATCCAACCTGAAGCCTGCGACGGGAGCGTCGTTCGGCAGTCTCGGTGCTCTCGGGCCCATTGGTGGTGCCGTAACGCTGCTGAGCGGAGTCGGTACGGCGCTGTATGGGTACTATCTGAAGGCCAAGAGCATCCTGCCCGGCATGGCGGGGCAGGTCTTCGCTATAGCCGGATCGATCCTGTTCTTGTCCGGTCTTCTGCTGTTTTCGTTCGTGCTGGCTGGTGGGATCTTCGCCGAAAGCGTCGGTTTTGACCCCGTCCGTCCGGCAGCATCTGCAGTTCGCCAGGAAGTGTCTTCCGCCGGCGAGGAGATATCCAAGGCGGCCCGGATTGCATCTCAAGCCGCATCCACGGCTTTTCGAAGATTGGCAGCCGGCGATGACACGGCGGCCGCTCCCGCGCAGATCGAATCCAGCGACGGCGAGACGCCTTGGCGGCGCAAGCTCGTGATCCTCTTCTTCCTGCCGCTCGTCGCGCTCGCAGTGTTGATCGGCTTCTTCGGCAGCGTCAATGCGACGGGGCTTCATCGTTTTTATCGAGATCGATTGATGGAGACGTTTCTGCCAATGGCAAACGCCGTTGAAAAGGGAACGGCGCGGGAGTCGGACGTGGCGGACAATCTCTCGGTTGCCGATATCGTGCAGGACTCGGTGGAGCGCGGAGACAGGCCGTATCACCTCGTCAACGCGCATGCCATCCTGATCAATGACGAACTCGACCCGAAAGTAGCGCTTCGGGGCGGCGACAATTTTCTCATCTCCCCTGCTTTCGTCGGATCATCAGCAACCGGTTGGATGCGGACAAGGGATTACGTCAGTCACCACGGCGCGCTCACGCTGGCGTCGGCCATGGCGGTTTCCGGTGCGGCCGCCAATGCGAATGCAGGGTATATCGGGACCGGGTTGACGCGGGATCGTTTCGTCTCCGCCGTCATGTCCCTGCTCAACATCAGACTGGGTCTGTGGGTCGGGAATCCGAAGGCCACCGCAAGAATGGCACCTGCAACTGACCCTACCTCGCCGGCGCACGACGAGCGCCGTCTGGCGCGCTTCAGGACCAAGGTGGCCACCTATTTCAATCCGGTGCTGACTTGCGGGATATTTGGATATGGCCACCACCGAGACGCACCGTTTCTCGAGCTCTCGGATGGGGGCCATTTCGAGAACTTGGGACTCTACGAACTGATCCGGCGACGACTGGATCTGATCCTGGTCGTCGATGCCGAACAGGACAGCAACATAAGTCTTGCCGCGCTCGTGTCTTCAACCAACCGCATCAAAGAGGATTTTGGAGTTTCGGTTGGTTTTCTCGACTCGCGCGGACCAGAACAACTGCTCGGAAAGGACAGCGACCGCTACCCAAGCGGTGCGCGATTGGCCAGGTCTCCTTTCGTCGTCGCTGAGATTCGTTACCCCGCCGTGACCGCAATACCCGGGAAGCGGTCCACCAAACCCAGCAAGCGAGGCGTGCTGATCTACATCAAGTCGACCATGGTCACGGGCCTTGCGTTTGCGACTGACGGCTACAAGGCCGCCAATCCAGAATTTCCGCACCAGAGCACTGTCGACCAGTTCTTCGATCCCGATCAGTTTGAGGCTTACCGGGACCTGGGCAAGAAAAGTTGTGAAGCGATGATCTTGTCGCTCGATCTAGGAATGAACGTCACCTGCAGTTCGCGGCTGTTGGAGCGTTATGGTTTTCCGGCAGGCGAGGCGGCCACGCTGCCAACGTCGATTGCCGAACGGGACCACGACGTCTAGGCCTCTGGTGCACTCCCTGTGGTTATGGGTCGGGATCAGCGCTCCGCTTCGCTGCGCTTGTCCGGACGACGATTGTCAGTAACTCGTCGCCCCTGATCAGCGCGCGATCGCCTCGATCGCGGCCTGATCCAGACCGAACTTCTTCCCGGCCTCCAGAATCTCCTGCCAGGTGGTCGGATCGACCGGAATGCCTTCAGCCAGGCGCTTCGTCTTCGTCTCGCGCTCGGGATCGCCGGCGATCCTCACCTTGTCGACGCCTGGGGCCGGCGGCGAGTCGGTGTGCCAGGCGACGAAGCTTTCCACTTCGCGCGCGAGATTCTCCGCGGTGCCGAGCTTGGTCGGATCGATGATGATCGAGAGCATGCCGTTGAGGACGTTGTGCTTGCCGTCGGACGGGCCCTTGACCGCCTGCCCGCCGGAGAGCGCGCCGCCGAGGATTTCGCACACCAGCGCCAGTCCCGAACCCTTGTGCTCGCCGAACGGCAGGATGGCGCCGTGCGGCGGGATCACGGTGTAACGCGGATTGACGGTGGGCTTGCCTTCATTGTCGATGATGGTGCCGGGCTCGAGTTCGACGCCTTTGTTGTGGGCGACGCGGGTCTTGCCCTGCGCGATCCTGCTGGTGGCGAAGTCGAGCACGATGGGGTCCTTGCGCCTGCGCGGGATGCCGACGCAGAACGGGTTGGTGCCGTGGCGCCCATCGCTGCCGCCCCAGGGGGCCACGATCGGACGCGAAATCACGTTGACGAAGTGGATCGAGACCAGCCCGTGGTCGATGCACTGCTCGGCCCAGTGGCCGATGCGGCCGATATGGTGCGAGTTCGAGAGGCCGACGAGACACACGCCGTTGCGCTTGGCGCGCTCGGCTGCCAGCTCCATCGCTTCATGGCCGATCACTTGGCCGTAGCCGGTGAGGCCGTCGAGGGTGAGAAGCGGACCGGTGTCGAGCACGATCTTGACGTGCTGGTTCACGGCGAGGCCGCCCGTGGTGACGCTCTGGACATAGCGCGGGATCATGCCGACGCCGTGCGAGTCGTGTCCCTTAAGGTTGGCCTCGACCAGATTGGTGGATACGAGCTCGGCCTCGCGGTCAGTGGAGCCGCCGGCCTTGACGATGGCGCGGACGACGTTGGTAAGCGGCTCTGCCTTGATGGTGCGATAGTCGGCCATTGCTGTTGCTCTTATCCTTTCACGATCCGGCGGCAATGGACCCATGCCGCTTCAATCAGGTTCTCGCTCGCCTCGGGCGTGCGGAACGCCGAATGCGCCGACAACGTTACGTTCGGCAGTTTTGTCAGCGGATGATCGCCGGGCAATGGCTCGATGTTGAAGACGTCGAGGCCGGCATGGCGGATGTGGCCCGACCTCAGCGCGTCGATCATGGCGGCCTCGTCGACGACGGCGGCACGCGCGGTATTAATGAGGATGACGCCGGGCTTCATCTTCGCAATCTTCTCGCGGGTGATCATGCCGCGCGTCTCGTCGTTGAGCAGCAGATGCAACGACACGACGTCTGCTCTGGCGAGCACCGTGTCGAGATCGGCGAATTCCACACCCGGGTGGCTCTTCGGCGAGCGGTTCCAGGCGATCACCTTCATGCCGCTGCCGGAAGCAATGCGCGCGACCTCCGCGGCAATGCCGCCGAAGCCGATCAGGCCGAGCGTCTTGCCGGTGAGCTGCATGCCGTCTTCGCGCAGCCAGTTTCCGCCGCGCATCTCGCGGTCCATCATCGCGATGACGCGGGCCGAAGCCCACATCAGCGCAATCGCGGATTCCGCGACCGCCGTGTCACCATAGCCCTTGATCAGGTGTACGGAGATGCCGAGCTGGCCAAGCTCCTCCGGGTTCATGTAACTGCGTGCGCCGGTGCCGAGGAATACGACATGCTTCAGCCCCGCGCACTTCTTTGCGACATCGGTCGGCAGCGCGGTGTGGTCGACGATCGCGATCTCGGCGCCGTCGAGGATTTCCGGATAATGCTCGGGCTTGATGTCAGGATCCCTGTGGATCCGCACCTTGGGATCATCAGGTTTTTCCAACCGCTCCATGATCACGGCGAGGGCTTCATTGGCGTCGACGAAAACTCCGCGCATGGCTCTGTCCAGTCAGGAGGCGACGCCGGCGATCGCCAGCACTGTGTGCATGAGTACGTTGGTGCCCGCGGCGCAGTCGGGCTGCGTGGCGTCTTCCAGCTCGTTGTGGCTGATGCCGTCCTTGCAGGGCACGAACACCATTGCGGCTGGCATGACGGTGTTGAGGTTGCACGCGTCGTGGCCGGCGCCGGAGGTGATGCGGCGAGAGGAATAGCCGAGCGTCTTCGCCGCGTTCTCGACGGCTGCAATCAACTTGGGATCGAAATGCGTCGGCGGCTTGCGCCAGACCAGGTCGATCTTGACCTCGACCTTTCGGCGCGCGGCGATCTCCGAGATGGCCGCGCGCAAATCGCGATCGAGCGCGTCCATGATTGCGCCATCCGCACTGCGGCAATCCATCGTGAAGGCGATCTCGCCGGGAATGACGTTGCGCGAGGGGTTTGCAATGACGGCTTCGCCGATGGTGCCGACCGCCTTCGGCCCGTGCTTCTTCGCAATGGCCTCCATAGCCAGCACGATCTCCGAGAGGGTCGCCAGTGCGTCGCGCCGCAACGGCATCGGCGTCGATCCCGCATGGCTCTCGAAGCCGGAGATCTTGCCGTCGTACCAGAGCACGCCCTGGCCGGAATCGACCACGCCGATGGTCTTGCTCTCAGCTTCCAGGATCGGCCCCTGCTCGATGTGCAACTCGACGAAGCAGCCGAGCTTCTGGAAGCCGACCGGCTTGTCGCCGCGATAACCGATGCCGTCGAGTGCCTGGCCAACGGTCATGCCTTCGACGTCCTTGCGCGACAGGATGTCATCAGTGGTGAAGTCGCCGACATAGGCCGCGGAGGCCATCATCGCGGGAGCGAAGCGCGAGCCCTCTTCGTTGGTCCAGTTGACGACGCAGATCGGCGCCTCGGTCTCGATGCCGGCATCGTTCAGCGTGCGGATGACTTCGAGCGCACCGAGCGTTCCCAAAATGCCGTCATACTTGCCTCCGGTCGGCTGCGTGTCGAGATGCGAGCCGATGCCGACCGGCAGCTTCGACATGTCGCGGCCCTTGCGCAGACCGAACTGTGAACCGAGCGTATCGGTGTGCACTTCGAGGCCGGCGTCCTCGCAGGCCTTGCGGAACCAGTCGCGCACCTGCTTGTCCTCCGTGCTCAGCGTCAGCCGCCGTACGCCGCCCTTGGCCGTCGCGCCGAACTTCGCGGTCTCATGGATGGAGCCCCAAAGGCGGGCGGAATCGATTTGCAAATTGGTGGCGGCTCGGCTCATGCGGTCAGTCTCTCAGTTGTCCGGCGCCTGTTTCAATGACCCGCCGGCGCGGGCGCGTCAACTGCGAGGCTGCTCTGCGCAATCTGACATGCAAGCTCTGCGACGCGCTCCACCGCCACGACGTCGGGCGAGGCGAGCCAGCTCGCGGTGAATGTCAGCGGCGCGATTTCGAGATCGGTGTCGAGCAGTTGCAGCCGCCCGTCTGCGAGCTCGTTCTCGACGATGGCGTCGGGGATCACGGCGATGCCGAGGCCCTCGACCGCCATGTGGATGACGGTCGCAAGCGAGGCGGAGGCGTGCAGCCGGATCGGCGGCAGCTCCGGCCGGTCGAACACTTCGCGCACGACCTCGTAGGGCCGCGTCTTCCGCGGGAAGGTAATGATCGGAAACCGCGCGAGCTCAGCCCGCGTTACCGGTCCATGGCCGAGGCCGAGCGAGGGGCTTGCGAGAAAGCCGATCGGATAGTCGGCGAGGACGCGATTGTGCACTCCGGAGGCCGAGAGCGGACCGACGACGAAAGCAAGCTCGATCTCCTGCGCAAGCAGCCGCGCGGTGAGGTTTGGCGTGATGTCGACCTCGATCTCCAACGACAGGTTGGGATAGACCTGATTCATGCTCTTCACGAGGCGCGGCAGCCAGGTGTGCACGATGGTCTCGGCGACGCCGAGCCGCATCACGCCGCGCATCGCCGAGCGGTCGCCGACCTCGGCCATCATCTGGGCGCGCAGGCCGATCAGCTTTTCCGCATAGACCATCATCTGCCGGCCGCTCGGTGTCGGCGAGGCCACGCGGTGGTCGCGGTTGAGGAGCTTCACGCCCATCTCGCGCTCGAGCTGTGCGATGCGCTGGGAGATCGCCGGCTGTGTCGTATTGAGCCGCGCCGCGGCGCCGCGGAAGCTGCCAAGCTTCACAACCCAGAGGAACGTCTCGATCGACCTGAAGTCCAGCATTGGAAGAATTTTCCCGATCGATAAACTGATTTTATCGAGATTGATTAGAAACGACGATTAGACTTTATAGCACGCTTGGTGTTGGCTTGTCTTTGTCGAGTTTATAGGCAGGTCGATTACATGACTGTTTTGGTGGCAGCGCAGCAAACTGGAACATCCGACACCCTCCCAAGCCGCCAGGCGCGGCTCGCCTATCGCGGCGGGCAGGTCGGTTCCACCGCGGGCGTTGCCCCCGGCTTCGTCCAGGGCAATCTGGCGATCCTGCCCGCGGAATACGCCAGCGCCTTTCACCGCTTTTGCCAGCTCAATCCGAAACCGTGCCCGATCATCGGCATGTCCGATGTCGGCAGCCCGCACATCCCCGCGCTCGGTGCCGATCTCGACATCCGCACCGACGTGCCGCGCTACCGCGTCTGGCGCGACGGCGAAGTCGTCGACGAGCCGACCGACGTGAGCAAGTACTGGCGCGACGATCTCGTGACCTTCGTGCTCGGCTGCTCCTTCTCGTTCGAAGAGGCGCTGCTCGGCGAGGGCATGCCGATCCGCCACATCGAGCATAATGTGCGCGTGCCGATGTATCGCACCAACATCGCCTGCGGCGAGGCCGGTCCCTTCGCCGGTCCCATGGTGGTGTCGATGCGTCCGTTCAAGCCGGCGGACGCGATCCGCGCGGTGCAGATCACCTCGCGCTATCCGGCCGTCCACGGCGCGCCCGTGCATCTCGGCCATCCGCATCTGATCGGCATCAAGGACATCGCCAAGCCCGATTACGGTGATCCGGTACCGGTCGCCGATGACGAGATCCCGGTGTTCTGGGCCTGCGGCGTCACGCCGCAATCGGTCATCAACGCCGCCAAGCTACCGTTCGCGATCACGCATTCGCCCGGCTTGATGCTGGTGACGGATCTGAAGAACAGGACCATGGCCGTGATTTAGCGGGCAGCATTTGCTGCTTCTTCAGGCTTTACGCTGTTTGCCAATCGTTTCATTCGATACGCGAAAAATTCGAATAACAGGGGACTTTGCCAATGACGATCACCCGCCGCGACGTTCTGCTCGGAGCCGCCGCCACTGCCGCGCTGATGCCGCTAGCCGCGCGTGCGCAAACCAGCGAAGTGGTGATCGGCGCCACCTATCCGTTGTCGGGCTCAGGCGCCCAGGTGGGCGTTGATGCGCAACGGGCGTTCGAGACCGCGGTCGATATCATCAATAACGATCAAGACTTCGACCTTCCGCTCGCAAAGGGCTTAGGCTTGCCCGGCCTCGGCGGTGCCAAGATCCGTATCGTCTACGCCGACACCCAGGGCGACCCGCAAAAGGGGCGTGCCGAAGCCGAGCGCCTGATCACGCAGGAAAAGGTCTGCGCCATCCTCGGTTCCTATCAAAGCGCGGTCGCAGTCACGATCAGTCAGATCTGCGAACGTTACCAGACTCCGTTCCTGTCGGCGGACAACTCCTCGCCGAGCCTGCATCGCCGCGGCCTGAAGTATTATTTCCGCGCCTCGCCGCATGACGAGATGTTCTCGGCCGGGATGTTCGATTTCCTCGATGCGATGAAGAAGAAGGGCGCCAAGGCCGACACGCTGGCGCTGTTCCACGAAGATACGATCTTCGGCACCGATTCCGCCAACGCGCAGACCAAGCTCGCGGCCGAGCGCGGCTACAAGATCGTTTCCGACATCAAGTACCGTGCCAACTCGCCGTCGCTTTCGGCCGAGGTACAGCAGCTCAAGGCGGCCAATGCCGACGTGCTGATGCCCTCGAGCTACACCACCGACGGCATCCTGCTGGTCAAGACCATGGCCGAGCTCGGCTACAAGCCGAAGGCGATCGTGGCGCAGGCCGCAGGCTTCTCCGAAAAGGCGCTTTACGACGCGGTCGGCGACAAGCTCGAAGGCGCGATCACCCGCGGTAGCTTCTCGCTCGATCTCGCCGCCAAGCGGCCGATGGTCGGCAAGATCAACGACCTGTTCAAGGCGAAGTCGGGCAAGGACCTTAACGACAACACGTCGCGGCAATTCATGGCGATGATCGTGATTGCAGACGCCATCAACCGCGCCAAGTCGACCGACGGCGAGAAGATCCGGGACGCGATGGCCGCAACCGACATACCGGGCGAGCAGACCATCATGCCCTGGAAGCGTGTCAAGTTCGACGACATGGGTCAGAACAACGACGCCGATCCGGTGCTGCTGCAATATGTCGGCGGCAAGTTCGTCACCATCTTCCCGTCGCAGGCGGCGGTTGCCGATGCGATCTGGCCGATGAAGTAAAGCGACCAGGTTGCGGGCGGGGGACGAAGCAACGTGACAGCCGAGACCATTATCCAAAGCCTGGCGAGCGGCCTCCTGATGGGGCTGCTCTACGGACTGATCGCCGTTGGCCTGGCGTTGATCTTCGGCCTGATGGACGTCGTCAATTTCGCCCATGGCGAATTCCTGATGATCGCGATGTATGTGACGTTCTTCCTGTTCACATTCTTCGCGATCGATCCGCTGCTCTCCGCGCCCCTGGCCGCCGCGGCCTTGTTCGTGCTCGGGGCAGTGGTCTATCTCGTGGTCGTAAGGTTTGCGATGCGTGCCAAGGCCAATGTCGGCATGGTGCAGATCTTCGCAACCTTTGGCCTCGCGATCGTGATGCGCGGCTTGGCGCAGCTGTTCTTCACGGCCGACTATCGCAGCGTCCCCCAGTCATGGCTCGGCGGCAAGACGGTATCGATCGCCGGCATCTTCCTGCCTCAGCCGCAGCTCTTCGGCGCGCTGGTCGCGATAGCGGCGTTCGGAGGGCTCTACCTCTTCATCAACCGCACGGATTTCGGCCGCGCCCTGGAGGCGACCCGTGAAGATCCCGGTGCGGTGGCGCTGGTCGGGATCGACAAGAACCGCGTGTTCGCGCTCGGCTGGGGCCTGGGCGCCGCACTGGTCGGCCTCGCCGGCGCGATCATGGCGAGCTTCTTCTACATCTATCCCGACGTCGGGGCCTCCTTTGCGCTGATCGCCTATGTCACGGTGGCGCTCGGCGGCTTCGGCAGCGTGTTCGGCGCCTTTGCCGGCGGCATCATCGTCGGTCTCGTCGAGGCCACCACCGCGCTTGTGCTGCCGCCATCATTGAAGTCGGTCGGCATCTATGCCGTCTATCTCCTCGTGGTCTTCATCCGGCCACGCGGCCTGTTCGGATCGATGTGAGATGGACAAGAGCTTCACAGAGCGGCGTCGCCGCGAACTCCTCGTTGCGGCTTGCCTTGCGGTCGCCGCGGCGCTCGTGCCGTTGTTCGTCAAGAATCCGAACGTCCAGAACATCATGATTTTGACGCTGATGTTCGGGGCTCTGTCGCAGAGCTGGAACATCCTTTCGGGCTATTGCGGGCAGATATCGCTCGGGCATGCCCTCTATTTCGGTTTGGGCGCCTATACCACCACGCTCTTGTTCACGAAGTTCGGCGTGCCGCCCTGGTTCGGTATGCTCGCCGGCGGCGTCATCTCGGCCTTGATCGCGATGGCGCTCGGCTATCCCTGCTTCCGCCTTGGTGGCCACTACTTTGCGATCGCCACCATCGTGATCGCTGAGATCGGCTTGCTGCTGATCCAGAACTGGGAATGGGCGGGTGCGGCCCTCGGCATCGAGATGCCCGTGCGCGGCGACAGCTGGCTGAAATTCCAGTTCGCCCGCAGCAAGCTGCCGTACTTCTATTTTGCGCTGGCGCTCGCCTGCATCGCCTGGTTCGTCACGTGGTGGCTGGAAGATTCGAAATGGGGCTATTGGTGGCGCGCGGTGAAGGACAATCCCGATGCAGCCCAGAGCCTCGGCGTGGTCGTGTTCGATTCCAAGATGGGTGCTGCGGCTGTCTCTGCCTTCCTGGTCGCGGTCGGCGGTAGCTTCTATGCCATGTATGTTTCCTATATCGATCCCGGAAGCGTCATGGGCTTCCAGTTCTCGCTGCTGATGGCGTTGCCGGCGGTGCTGGGCGGCATCGGCACGCTGTGGGGGCCGCTGCTCGGCGCGGTGATCCTGATTCCGCTCACCGAGCTGACGCGCTCCTATATCGGCGGCTCCGGCCGCGGCGTCGATCTCATCGTCTATGGCATGCTGATCATCGTGATCGCGCTGGCGCGGCCGGAAGGTCTGATCGGGCTGTTCTCGCGCCGCAAGGGAGCCACACGATGACCCCGCTCCTTGAAACCCGTGGCGTCTGGCAACGCTTCGGCGGCCTGGTCGCCAACAGCGACGTCTCGATCTCGGTCGGCCGCGGCGAGATCGTCGGCCTGATCGGCCCCAACGGCGCCGGCAAGTCGACGCTGTTCAACCTGATCGCCGGCGTGCTGCCGCCGACGCAGGGCTCGATCATCTTCGACGGGGAGGATGTGACCACCCTGCCGGCGGCGGAACGTTGTCAGCGCGGCGTGGGGCGCACCTTCCAGGTGGTCAAGAGCTTTGAGACCATGACGGTCATCGACAACGTCATCGTCGGCGCCCTCGTGCGCAACACCGTGATGCGCGAGGCGCGCCGCAAGGCGCATGAGGTGCTCGAATTCACCGGCCTTGCCGCGCGCGCCAACGTGCTCGCGAGCGACCTCGTGCCCGCCGAAAAACGCCGCCTCGAAGTCGCGCGCGCGCTTGCAACAGAACCGAAACTTCTGCTGCTCGACGAAGTCCTCACCGGCCTGACGCCGACAGAGGCGCAGACCGGCGTCGCCCTGGTGCGCAAGGTCCGCGACACCGGCGTCACCGTGCTGATGGTCGAGCATGTCATGGAGATCGTGATGCCGCTGGTCGATCGCGCCATCGTGCTCGACCTCGGCAAGGTGCTGGTCGAGGGCAAGCCCAACGACGTCGTCCGCGATCCCAAGGTGATCAGCGCATATCTGGGAGATCGCCATGCTGTCGGTGCATGAAGTCACGACCGCCTATCAGGGCCTGGTCGCGATCTCCGCGATCAGCATTGAAGTCGCCAAGGGCGAGATCGTCTGCGTCGCCGGTGCCAACGGCGCGGGCAAGTCGACGCTGTTGAAATCCATCGCCGGCGCCGAGCGCCCGCGTTCGGGCACGGTGACGTTCGACGGCAAGCGCCTCGACGGCATGGCGCAGCATCACATCACGGCCACCGGCATCGCCTATGTGCCGGAGAACCGCCGCCTGTTTCCGCGCCTGTCGGTGCGCGACAATCTCCGCCTCGGCAGCTATCTTTACCGCGGCGAGGCGAACCGCGAAGAGCCGCTCGACCTCGTTTTCACACTGTTTCCACGCCTCGCGGAACGCCTCGAGCAGCGCGCCGAGACGCTAAGCGGCGGCGAGCAGCAGATGCTCGCGATCGGCCGTGCGCTGATGACGCGCCCGCGGCTGTTGATGCTCGACGAGCCCTCGCAGGGCATCATGCCAAAACTGGTCGACGAGATTTTTCAGGCCGTCACACGCATCCGCGACGCCGGGATGACCGTCCTGATTGTCGAGCAGCGCATGGCCGAGTGCCTCGAGATCGCCGACCGCGCCTACATCCTGCAAACCGGCCGCGTGCTGATGCAGGGGGCCGCGGCCGAGATCAAGGGCAACCCGGACGTGCGCAAGGCGTATCTGGGACTGTAGGCTGAGTGTTGGGCAGGCGCGTGCGACACTCTCGGTGTCATCGCCCGCGAAGGCGGGCGATCCAGTAATCCGAGACGTCGGTGGAATACGGTGAAGCCGCGGCGTACTGGATTCCCCGCCTGCCGCCTTCGCTAAAGCTTCGGCGCCCCTGGACCTGAACCCCGGCGAAGCCTTGGCGTAGCCGGGTCGCGGGGAAGGACAGCGGTGAATGTGGACGACTTATCCCGCCCATGACCGCGCGCCGCTAATGCTCGTGCCCATGCTCCGGCAGCGTCACCCCGAACACCTTCACCAGATCCGTCACCTGCTCCGGCGACAGATACCGCGGGTTCAGCCCGCGCAGCAGCAGATACAGCTTCGCCGTCTCCTCCAGTTCCTCCGTCGCGAACACCGCCGCTTCCAGCGTGTCGCCGGATACCACCGGGCCATGATTGGCGAGCAGCACGGATGAGTATTTCCCCGCCAGCCCCTTGATCGCGTCCGCGACTGCGGGGTCGCCGGGGCGGTAATAGGGCACGAGCGCGGTGGCGCCGCATTTCATCAGATAATAGGCCGTCATCGGCGGCAGCGCGGCGCGCGGGTCGATCTCCGGGAGCATCGAGAGCGCGACCGAATGGGTCGAATGCAGATGCACGATCGCGCGCGCGCTTTCGCGCGTGTCGTAGAGGGCTGTGTGCAGCGGAACTTCCTTGGTCGGCGCATCGCCCGAGAGTAGGCGCCCCCGTCCATCCAGCCGCGACAGGCGCGCCGGGTCGAGGAAACCGAGCGAGGCGTTGGTGGGCGTCACCAGCCATCCGCCATCGTGCATCTTGATGCTGATATTGCCGGAGGAGCCCGGCGTTAGTCCGCGTTCGAACAGGGATCGTCCGAAGCGACAGATATCCTCACGCAGCTGTGTCTCGTTGCTCATGGCCGCCATGCCCGCTTGTCTCACGCTTTGGCAGCGCGGCCAAGCCGTGTTATTCGAGATGCCAAGCTGCCGCAAAGGGCGGCCGTCCGGGAAACGTCGCAAGGATCAGTTGCATGTCCGCCTCCACGTCACAGAATCAGCGCATCGCCGTCATCGGGCTCGGCTCGATGGGGTTTGGCATGGCGACCTCGCTGAAACGGGCCGGTCATATCGTCACCGGCTGCGACGTCTCGGCTGATGTGGTCGCGCGGTTCGTGACGGAGGGCGGCGCCGGCGCCAAGACGCCGGCCGAAGCCGCCAAGGGCGCCGATATCGTCGTCAGTGTCGTCGTCAATGCCGCGCAGACCGAGACGATCCTGTTCGGCAAGGATGGCGTCGCCGAAACCATGGCCAAGGACAGCGTCTTCCTGTCGTCGGCTACCATGGACCCCGACGTGGCGCGGCGTCTCGCCAAGCAGTTGGAGGCGACCGGCAGGCACTATCTGGATGCGCCGATCTCCGGCGGAGCGCAGCGCGCCGCGCAAGGCGAGCTGACGATTCTCGCCTCCGGCAGTCCGGCTGCGTTTGAGAAAGCGCGGCCCGCGCTCGATGCCATGGCCGCAAAACTCTACGAGCTTGGCGATGCCGCCGGGCAAGGCGCCGCCTTCAAGATGATTAACCAGTTGCTCGCCGGCGTGCATATCGCCGCCGCCAGCGAGGCGATCGCGTTCGCGGCCAAGCAGGGTCTCGACATCCGCAAGGTCTATGAGGTGATCACGGCCTCTGCCGGCAATTCCTGGATGTTCGAGAACCGCATGCCGCACGTGCTCGACGGCGACTACACGCCGAAGAGCGCGGTCGAGATCTTCGTCAAGGACCTCGGCATCATCCAGGACATGGCGCGTACCGCCAGATTTCCGGTGCCGGTCTCGGCCGCGGCCCTCCAGATGTTCCTGATGACATCTGCCGCCGGCATGGGCCGCGACGATGATGCGTCGGTGGCGCGGATGTATGCGCAGGTCACCGGCGTCAAGCTGCCCGGCGACAAGTAGACAAGAGGATTCCAATGCCCCGTTTCGCCGCCAATCTCTCGATGATGTTCACCGAGGTGCCGTTCCTCGATCGCTTCGATGCCGCTGCGCAAGCCGGCTTCACTGCCGTCGAGTTTCTCTTTCCCTACGAGCATCCGGCCGAGGCGGTCGGCGAGCGGCTCAAGCGCAACGGCCTGACCCAGGCGCTGTTCAACCTGCCGCCGGGCGACTGGAATGCCGGCGAGAAGGGTTTTGCGGCACTCCCCTCGCGATTCGCCGAGCTCAAGGCGAGCCTGGAGACGGCGCTGCCTTACGCCAAGGCGACCGGCGTCAAGCGGCTGCATTTGATGGCGGGCATCGCCAACCGTGGCGAGCGCGTCGCCATCGAGGCGTTCTACAAATCGGTGGCGTGGGCCGCGGAGTTCTTTGCGCCGCACGGCATCGACATCGTGCTCGAGCCGATCAATGCGCGCAACGTGCCCGGATACTTCCTCAACGATTTCGGTTTCGCGCGCGACCTGATCCAGGAGCTGAGGCTTCCGAACCTGAAGCTCCAGTTCGACATCTATCACTGCCAGATCATCCATGGCGACGTCACGATGCGGCTGCGCGAGATGATGCCGGTCATCGGCCACGTCCAGATCGCCAGCATCCCCTCGCGCAACGAGCCTGATAGCGAGGAGCTGAACTATCCGTTCCTGTTCACCGAGCTCGACCGGCTCGGCTATGCCGGCTTCGTCGGCTGCGAATATAATCCGCGCGGCAAGACCACCGACGGCCTTGCCTGGTTCAAGCCTTATGCGGGAGTGAAGCCGTGACCCTCGCCGCGAAATTATCTCTTGGCTGCATCGCCGACGACTACACCGGCGCCTCCGACCTCGCCAACACGCTGACGCGTGCGGGCCTGCGCACGGTGCAGACCATCGGCGTGCCGGCGGACGATCTGGCGCTGCCCGAGGTCGACGCCGTGGTGGTGTCGCTGAAGAGCCGCTCGATCGAGGCGGATCTTGCCGTGTCGCGTTCGCGCGCGGCGGAGCAATGGCTGCGCGGCCGAGGCGCGGGTCACGTGCTGTTCAAGATCTGCTCGACCTTCGATTCCACCGATGCAGGCAATATCGGTCCGGTGATGGAAGCGCTGCGCGCCGATTGCGGCGAGGCCATCGTGCTGGTCACGCCGGCGTTCCCGGAGACCGGCCGCACCGTCTACCAGGGCAATCTGTTTGTCGGCGCTGTACCGCTGAACGAGAGCCCGCTGAAGGACCATCCGCTCAACCCGATGCGTGATTCCAACCTGGTGCGCGTGCTGGCGCGTCAGAGCAAGACGCAAATCGGTCTCGTCGATCTCGCGACCGTGACGCGCGGGGCGGAGGCCGTGCGGGCGCGCCTTGCGGAATTGTCAGGCAAGGGCGTCGGCGCCGCCATCATCGACGCCGTGTTCGACCGCGACCTCGAGACCATCGGGCTCGTCGCCGCAGAACATCGGCTGTCTGTCGGCGCTTCCGGCATCGGTCTTGGGCTTGCGCGGGCGCTGGTGTCGACGGGCAAGGTCAAGTCGACCGTGGCAAGCAGCGCAGCGGGGGCTCCCGTCGGCGGATCGGCGGCCTGCCTTGCCGGAAGCTGCTCGCAGGCGACGCTCCAGCAGATCGCGAATGCCGAACGAATTATGCCGGTGCTTCACCTCGATCCGGACCGTATTATTACGGGCGCGGACGAAGCGCAGCGCGCGCTGTCATGGGCCAGGCCGCGGCTGGCCGACGGTCCGGTGCTGATCGCGTCGAGCTCGACGCCGGATCAGGTCGCCGGGCTCCAGGCACGTCATGGCCGCGACGCGGCCGGTCATGCCATCGAGCAAGCGATGGCCGATATCGCCGAGGGCCTGGTGCAGGCGGGCGTGCGGCGCTTAGTCGTTGCCGGCGGCGAGACATCCGGCGCCGTGGTCGACCGGTTGAGGATTCCTGGATTTCTCGTGGGAGTGGAAATCGCCGCAGGCGTCCCGGTGTTGCGCGCAGTCGGTGCAGAGGCAGGCGAGATGTTGCTCGCCCTGAAGTCTGGAAATTTTGGTGGCGCGGCGTTTTTCACGGACGCGCTTGGGCTCATGCGTTGAGCGCAGGGCATTCTTAGCGCCATGTTCATTTGTTTCGGGCTTCCGTACTCGTACGGAGTCGTAGTTAACATCTGCTCAGGTGCTCTGGTGTTGGATGTCGGTGCTGCTCCCTTTGGTTGATTCGTAGAACTTCCGGGCGCGCCACCGCTCCAGCACAAGAGACCCTATTATGCTCGCCACCATTTCCATCCGCGCCAAGATCATCAGTGTCGTGGCGTTCCTGCTGGTCGCGATGTCCGGCATGGGTCTGCTCGCCGTCATGAAAATGCGGTCGATGAACGCCAATACCACCGAAATCACCACGAGCTGGATGCCCAGCGTGCGGGTGCTCGGCGAGCTCCGGGCCAGCGTGATCACTTATCGCAACGTAATTCGTCAGCACATGCTGTCGGAAACCCTCGAGGAAAAGCTCGCGAACGAGAAGACTGCCGGCACCGTGATCGAGGCGCTCTCCAAGGCGCGCAAGGCCTACGAGCCGATGATCACCTCGCCCGAAGAGCGGAAGCTGTATAACGACTGGGGTAAGCTCTGGGACGACTACAAGAAGGGCACCGACGACGTCATGGCGCTCTCGCGCAAGGAGGCCGGCAAGGTTCCGCACGAGGCCCAGGAGCTCAACACCAAGACGGTCAACAAGATCGGCCTTGCCTCGGATGAAGTGCTGACCAAGGACATCGAGCTCAACACCAAGGGCGGCGACCAGGCTGCCCAGGATGCCGCCGACAGCTATTCCTTCGCTTTCATGCTGGTCTCGATCATTCTCGGCGCTGCCGTCGTCATCGGTATCGGCGTCGGCTTCTACCTCGTCCAGGACGTCTCCAGCGGCATCAATTCGATCATCGAGCCGATGCAGGCGCTGGGCAAGGGCGAGCTTTCCGCCGAAGTCCCGCATCGCGGTGAGAAGACCGAGATCGGCGCCATGGCCGACGTGCTCCAGATCTTCAAGGAAGCGCTGATCGCCAAGAAGGCCGCCGATGAGGCCGCGGCCGCCGACGCCGAAGCCAAGATCGAGCGCGGCCGCCGCGTCGATAACGTCACCCGCGAATTTGAAACGATGATCGGCGAGATCGTGCAGACCGTGTCGTCGGCATCGACCCAGCTCGAAGCCTCGGCCTCGACATTGACCTCGACCGCCGACCGCTCACAGCGGCTGGCGACCACGGTTGCCGCGGCGTCGGAGGAAGCCTCGACCAACGTGCAGTCGGTGGCATCGGCGACCGAGGAGATGGCTTCGTCCGTGGGCGAGATCAGCCGCCAGGTGCAGGAATCGGCGCGGATGGCGGGCGATGCCGTCGGCCAGGCGCGCGCCACCACCGAGCGCGTCAGCGAGCTCTCCAAGGCCGCCTCGCGCATCGGCGACGTCGTCGAGCTGATCAACACCATCGCCGGCCAGACCAACCTGCTGGCGCTGAACGCGACCATCGAGGCGGCGCGCGCCGGCGAAGCCGGCCGCGGCTTTGCGGTCGTGGCCTCCGAGGTGAAGGCGCTGGCCGAGCAGACCGCGAAGGCGACCGGCGAGATCGGTCAGCAGATCTCCGGCATCCAGGCGGCGACCAACGACTCGGTCGGCGCCATCAAGGAGATCTCCTCGACCATCGAGCGTTTGTCGGAGATCTCGTCGGCGATTGCGGCCGCGGTCGAAGAGCAGGGCGCGGCGACCCAGGAAATCGCCCGCAACGTCCAGCAGGCCGCCCAGGGTACGCAGCAGGTTTCGTCCAACATCACCGACGTGCAGCGCGGCGCGACCGAAACCGGCACAGCGTCCTCGCAGGTGCTGTCGGCAGCGCAGATGCTCTCGAACGACTCGAGCCGGCTCAAGACCGAGGTCAGCAAATTCCTGACCAACGTCCGCGCGGCGTAGCCGTGATGGAATGGCAACTCTGAGAGCGGCGCCTTTGGGCGCCGCTTTTTGGCGTAGGCGAGTCGCTTCCGTTCTCCTTAGACGCGCCTGCATATCTGGAATGCGATTTCGTGGTGCGATAGCGGGGAAGTGACCGCCTGTGACGCAGGGGTCGTTGGCCATTTCGGCGGTGTTCGGGTAAATCAGCCAAGGAACCCGCGGGGGCGTGTTCCTTGTCCCGTGCTTTGGAATTGTCCGGCGAATGATTGCTCTGGTCCGTATTGCCCTGAGCCGGCCTTACACGTTTGTAGTGCTCGCGCTTCTGCTTCTGATCATCGGACCGCTGGCGGCGCTGCGGACGCCGACCGACATCTTTCCGGACATCCGCATCCCCGTGATCGGCGTGGTCTGGCAGTACACGGGCCTGCCTCCCGACCAGATGTCGGGCCGCATCACGACGCCGTTCCAGCGCGCGCTGACCACGACGGTCAACGACATCGAGCACATCGCCGCCAATTCCTATAACGGCTTTGGCATCATCAAGATCTTCTTCCAACCCAACGTCGACATCCGCACCGCCAACGCGCAGGTCACCGCGATCTCGCAGACGTTGCTCAAGCAGATGCCGCCCGGCGCGACGCCGCCCCTCATCCTGAACTATTCCGCCTCGACCGTGCCGATCATCCAGGTGGCGCTGTCGGGCGATGGCCTTACCGAGCAGAACCTCGCCGATATCGGCATCAACCAGCTCCGCACGCCGCTGGTCACCGTGCCCGGCGCAGCTATCCCCTATCCGTTCGGCGGCAAGCAGCGCCAGGTCCAGATCGACCTCGATCCCACCGCGCTCCAGGCCCGCGGCCTGTCCGGCCAGGACGTCGCCAACGCACTCGCAGCCCAGAACCTGATCACGCCGGTCGGCACGCAAAAGATCGGGCAGTTCGAATACAACATCCAGCTCAACAACTCGCCGCTGAAGATCGAGGAGCTCGGCAATCTGCCGATCAAGACCGTCAACGGCGCGATGGTCTATGTGCGCGACGTCGCGACCGTCAGGGACGGCAACCCACCGCAGACCAACATCGTCCATGTCGACGGCAACCGCTCGGTGCTGATGATGGTGCTGAAGGCGGGCGCGACCTCGACGCTCGACATCATCGCGGGCATCAAGCAGAAGGTGATCGACGTCAAGGACCAGATGCCGGACGCGCTCAAGATCGGCTTCATCGGCGACCAGTCGGTGTTCGTCCGCGGCGCCATCGAAGGCGTTGCGTTCGAAGGCGTGATCGCGGCGCTGCTCACCAGCGTCATGATCCTGCTGTTCCTCGGCAGCTGGCGCTCGACCGTCATCATCGCGGTCTCGATCCCGCTCTCCGTGCTCGGCGCCATCATCATGCTGTCGGCGATCGGCGAGACGCTCAACATCATGACGCTCGGCGGCCTCGCGCTCGCCGTCGGCATCCTCGTCGACGACGCCACCGTCACCATCGAGAACATCAACTACCATCTGGAGCAGGGCAAGCCGGTCGAGCAGTCGATCCTCGACGGCGCCAACCAGATCGTGACGCCGGCCTTCGTCTCTCTGCTCTGCATCTGCATCGTGTTCGTGCCGATGTTCTTCCTCACCGGCGTGGCGCGCTTCCTGTTCGTGCCGATGGCCGA
This sequence comes from Bradyrhizobium nivariense, assembly GCF_029846695.2. Lineage (NCBI taxonomy): Bacteria > Pseudomonadati > Pseudomonadota > Alphaproteobacteria > Hyphomicrobiales > Nitrobacteraceae > Bradyrhizobium > Bradyrhizobium nivariense. Next base: position 107,235 of record NZ_JARWCR020000012.1, read on the forward strand.
AGCGGTGATGTTCGCGATGATCTGGTCGTTCCTGCTGTCGCGCACGCTGGTGCCGACCATGGCGAACTATTTGTTGCAGGCGCATGTCCATCACGAGGACGGCCCGCCGAAGTCGCGCAATCCGCTGGTCTGGTTCCAGCGCGGCTTCGAGGCTCGTTTCGAGCGCATTCGCGGCGGCTACCACAATTTCCTCGGGCTCGCGCTCGCGCACCGTCCGGTGTTCGTGATCGGCTTCCTCTGCGTGGTCGGCGCGTCCTTCGCGCTGGTGCCGTTCCTCGGACGCAACTTCTTCCCCGCGGTCGATGCCGGCAATATCCTGATGCACGTCCGCACCCAGGTCGGCACCCGCGTCGAGGAGACCGCGAACCAGCTCGCCGACGTGCAGAAGGCGATCCGCAAGCTGATCCCGGGCGAGATCGAAACGCTGACCGACAACATTGGCATGCCGATCTCCGGCATCAACATGACCTACAACAACACCGGCGTGATCGGCCCGCAGGATGGCGACATTCAGATCAAGCTGAAGGAGGGCCACAAGCCGACCGATGAGCATGTGCGCGTGCTGCGTGAGCAACTGCCGCGGCTGTTCCCCGGCATCAGCTTCGCCTTCCTGCCCGCCGACATCGTCAGCCAGATCCTGAACTTTGGCGCGCCGGCGCCGATCGACCTGCAGATCCGTGGTGCCAATGTCAGCGCCAACTTCGCTTACGCCAACAATCTGCTGGCCAAGGTCCGCAGGATTCCCGGCGTCGCGGATGCGCGCATCCAGCAGTCGCCGAACAATCCGACCTTCAACATCGATGTCGATCGCACCCGCGCGCAATATGTCGGCCTGACCGAGCGCGACGTCACCAACAGTCTCGTGGTCAATCTTGCCGGCTCCTCGCAGGTGGCGCCGACCTACTACCTCAATCCCGATAACGGCGTGTCTTACTCGATCGTGATGCAGACGCCGCAATATCAGGTCGACTCGCTCAGCGCGCTGCAGACGCTGCCGATCACGGCGGCCGGCAACTCGCAATCGCCGATCCTCGGCGGCATCGCCGACATCAAGCGCTCGACCTCGAGCGCGGTGGTGTCGCAATACGACATCCAGTCGATGGTGCAGATCTTCGCCACGACCTCGGGCCGCGATCTCGGTGCCGTCGCCGCCGACATCCGCCAGGTGATCGCCGACACCGCCAAGGAGGTGCCGAAAGGCTCCTCCGTGGTGCTGCTCGGCCAGGTGCAGACCATGAACAGCGCTTTCACCGGCCTCTTGTTCGGCCTACTCGGGGCGGTCGTGCTGATCTACTTCCTGATCGTCGTGAACTTCCAGTCCTGGTCCGATCCCTTCGTGATCATCACGGCGCTGCCGGCCGCGCTCGCCGGCATTGTCTGGATGCTGTTTGCGACCGAAACGACGCTGTCGGTGCCGGCACTGACCGGCGCCATCATGTGCATGGGCGTTGCCACCGCCAACAGCGTGCTCGTGATCTCGTTCGCCCGCGAGCGCTACGAGGAACTCGGCGATCCCATCGCCGCGGCGCTGGAAGCCGGCTTCGTCCGGTTCCGCCCGGTGCTGATGACCGCGCTCGCCATGATCATCGGCATGGCGCCGATGGCCCTGGGGCTCGGCGAGGGCGGCGAGCAGAATGCGCCGCTCGGCCGCGCCGTGATCGGCGGCCTGATCTTTGCAACCTTCGCCACGCTGATGTTTGTTCCCGTGGTGTTCAGTATGGTACACAAGAAGCAGGGCGCCAAAGCCGCCGCCTCCCTGGAGACTCCGCATGTCGCCCACTGAATCCCGCTCCCCGGTATCGCACCGGAAACTGGGCATTTTCGGCGTGGTGGCGCTGATCGCGGCAGGCCTCGTGGTCGGCACCGGCATCCGCGCGCGCGAGGAGCAGGGCTCTAAGCTGAAGGAATGGACCGACGATCAGGCCGTTCCCAGCGTCGCGGTGACGCTACCCAACGCCAAGGCTCTCAATGCCAGCCTCGACCTGCCGGGCCGACTCGAAGCCTATTCCCGTGCCCCGATCTTCGCGCGCGTGTCGGGTTACCTGAAGAGCTGGCGCGCCGACATCGGCGCCCGCGTCAAGGCCGGCCAGGTGATCGCCGAGATCGAGGCGCCCGACCTCGATCAACAACTGCTACAAGCCCGTGCCGACCTCGCCAGCCAGCAGGCGAGCGCCAGGCTGTCGGAGGCGACGCTCAACCGGCGCAAGACGCTGGTCGCCTCCAACTTCGTCTCTGCGCAGGAAATCGACGAGCGCACCGCCGATCTCTCCAACAAGAACGCCGCCGTGCATTCGGGGCAGGCCAATGTCGAACGGCTTGAGGCGCTCGCCGGCTACAAGAAGATCACCGTTCCATTCGACGGCGTCGTCACGGCGCGCGATACCGACGTCGGTGCGCTGATCAACGCGGGCGGCGGCTCGGGGCCGGCGATGTTCGTGGTCTCCGACATCACCAAGCTGCGCGTCTACGTCAACGTGCCCCAGAATTACGTCCCGGCGATCAAGATCGGCGCAAAGGCCAGCATCGTGCTGCCGGAGTATCCGAACCGGACCTTCCAGGCGACGGTGGAGGCTTCCTCGCAAGCCGTCGACGTCGCCTCCGGGACAACGCGGATGCAGCTTGGGCTCGACAATTCCGGCGGTGAACTGATGCCCGGCGGCTATGCGAGCGTGAAGCTGAGCCTCCAGCGCGATTCCGCGCCGCTCAGCATCCCGGCAAGCGCCCTGATCTTCAACGGCAACGGCCTGCGCGTCGCGACCGTCGGCGCGGATGACAAGGTGCTGTTCAAGCCGGTGACGATCGCCCGCGATCTCGGCCGCGAGATCGAACTCGCCTCAGGCATTGCAGCGGATGACCGCGTCATCACGGCACCACCGGATGGCCTTTCCGACGGCGACCCGGTCCGCGTGACCGGCGCCGCCAAGGGCAAGCCGGCGACGGCGTCGGAGAAGCAGGCGCCGAAGGGGTAGCTCCGAACTTGTAGGGTGGGTTGCGAAGCGTAACCCGCCACTGTTTGTCTCCGCGCAAGCAAAAGAGGTGGGTTACGCCTTCGGCCAACCCACCCTACGAGAGCTACGCCACCCGCCACTCCGGCACGCCATCGACGGCCATCGTGATCTCGCCGAGCGAGCCTACCGGCGTCCTATCCATATTCAGCAGATGCGCCAGCGTCGCCGTATCGTTCGCCGGAATCCGCGCCAGCGTGCGCCTGTCATCTTCCGTCCGCAGCATCACCACGCCGTGCTCGAGATCGCCGCCTCGGCCATAGAGCACTGTAAAGCTCTCGACCTTGCCCTTGCCTGAGACATCCGTGACGAACTCCGGCACCGCGCGCTTGTTGCGGTCGGCTGCCGCCTGCACGCTCGTCTCCTGCGCCAACGCCTCGCGCGGCGGCACCTTCGACACCACCAGCGCGTGATGCTTGGTGACGAAGCCGCCCTGGCCGTAGAGCAGGCCGAGTTTTGCGCCATCGCGTACCCGCCGCACCATCGCGCAGGCCGCATGCGTCATGTAGGTATTGAGCGGCGCGCCGAAGAAGGTGAGGCCGCCGGTCACGGTCGGCTGCGCGTCCGCGCCCAGGCCGAGCGTCCGCCGCGCCATCTTGGGCACGCACGGGAAGCAGCTGTACAGTTCGATCGCGTCGAACTTTCTGCCGTCGCCGCCGGCGAGATCCATCACGGCTTTCAGCACCGCATTCTGTGAATGGCTCTCGTAAAACTGGTCACGCAGGAGATAGTCGCGCGGTTCTTCCGCCGAGGCGCCGCCAAGCGGGTAGACCAGCTTGTCCTCGGCAATGCCGGCAGCGCGGGCCCTGGCGAGGCTGGTGAGCAGCACCGCACCGCCCATGTTGACGCTGGGGTTGGCAACCATGAGCTTGTTGTAGGGCCACGCGATGAGGCGATTGTCTGCCGTCGGCGTCGTGATCTCGTCCGGCGCATAGCGCCGCTTCAGCCAGGCGTTGGGATTTTGCGCGGCGGCATCCGAATAGCGCGACCACAGCGTGCCGGACTCAGCTAAGGCTTCGCGTGGCGTCTGGCCCCAATGCGCGGACGAGGCCGCCTCATAGAACGGATAGACGGTGACGGGGCGGAACACACCGAGCTTCACGGCCAATGGTTTCTGGAACGCCGCGCCGCGCTTGGGTTCCTCGACGTCGTGCGCGAACGGCGTCCACGGCAGCTTAGCCCCGGCGCGTTCGGCCTTGGTCGCGGTCGATTGCGCCTCCGCGCCGCAGACCGCCGCCACGATGCATTCGCCGCGCGCGATGCGCTTCGCTGCCTCGTGGATGTAGCGGATCGGGCTCTCGCCGCCGACCGGGCCGTAATAGCAATGCGAAGGCGTGATGCCGAACCGTTGCGCCAGCAGCTTCTCCGGATCGCGATAACGCCAGCTCAGAAAGTTGACGACGTCGAGCGATTGCACCTCGCCGAGCAGCTTTGCGCCGGCGTCTGCTTCCGCACGCCGCAGCGCCTGTTCGAGCAGGTCGAGCGGCTCGAGGCCATCGGTGATCTGCTTGGGACGATCGACGACCTCGCCGACGCCGACGATGACCGGGATGCGGTCTTCGGAAGTGATAGACTTTGTCATTTTGCTCTTGCTTCACGTTCTGGATCTTGGGCACGCCGTCGCCCTTCGAGGCTCGCTGCGCGGCGCTACGCACCGCGCGACTCGCACCTCAGGGTGACGGCTACGGGTACCGCGTCATCCTGAGGTGTGAGGTCGGCGGCGCATCTGCGTCGCCGACCGAGCCTCGAAGGATGGGCCGCGAACACCACTCCGGCCACGAGCAACTACTCCGCCACCAGCGCATTCATGTGCTCGACGGCTTCGGCGAACTCTTCCTTGAACTCCTGCACCACCGCGCCGGCCGACTTCACGCTGTCGATCAGCCCGACGCCCTGGCCAACGAAGTAACTCACGAGATCGCGTGCCTTCGCGTTGCCGCCCGCCGCGGCCCGGTCGATCGCGTTGAAGGCGTCGCGGCTGACGATGCTTTGCAGCGGCATCGGCAATGCGCCGGGGCTCTCGGGTGCGCGGTCCCAGGCGTCGGTCCAGACCGAGCGAAGCTGCCGTGCCGGCTTTCCGGTACGGCCCTTTGAGCGCACCGCATCGCGCGATGATGCCGCGATCATCTTCTCACGAAAGATTTCCGTGGTCTCGGCCTCCACCGTCGCAAGCCACACCGAGCCGGTCCAGGCGCCGGCCGCGCCCATCGCCATGCAGGCCGCCATCTGCCGTCCTGTCATAATGCCGCCGGCGGCCAGCACCGGGACGTCGCGGATCGGCTTGATCGCCTTGATCACCTCGGGCACCAGCACCATGGTGGAGACCTCGCCGCAATGGCCGCCGGCCTCGGTGCCCTGCACCACGAGGATATCGACGCCGGCCGCAACCTGTCGCAGCGCGTGCTCCTTGGCGCCGACCAGCGCCGCGACCGGCACGCCGTGCTTCCTGCCCATCTTGATCATGGCCTTCGGCGGCACGCCCAGGGCATTGGCGATCAGCCGGATCGGGTGGTTGAACGAGACCTCCAGTAACTCCAACGCGGTCGCGGCATCGAACGGCTGCGGCTGGTTGTCAGAGACCTCAGTGGTCGTGAGCTCGATGTCGTATTTCTTCAGGAGATCGCGCGTGTAGTTGCGGTGCTCCTGTGGCACGCGCGCTTCCAGGCTCTTCCAGGTGACGTCCTTTTCGCCCGCAGTCGAGATGTTTTCGGGGATCAGCACGTCGACGCCGTAAGGCTTGCCGTCAACGTGCTCGTCGATCCATCTCAGCTCGCGTTCGAGGGTGTCAGGTGTGTGCACGGTGGCGCCGAGCACGCCAAACCCGCCGGCGCGGCTGACGGCGGCGACGACATCGCGGCAATGGCTGAAGGCAAGCAGTGGGAACTCGATGCCCAGCATGTCGCAGATCGGCGATTTCATCGTTCCCTCCGGCGGCCTTCGCGTCTCGTTGCTTTAGCGGGCGAAGCGGCGGCGACGCTAACTCATCATTACCGGTGATGCCATGCCGGATTCCTCCGCTCTTCTTGCGTGCAGGCGTCGTCAATCGGGATAGCCATTCCGTCGTGCGAATTAAGCGAAAGCAAGCTGCGGATCTTCACGCGCTATGTCGGTGGGCATCGGCGCCAAATGGCTGGCTTTGCGATAAGGTCGCCGCAACCGGACGCATGACGCGGGCCTGAGGCCCGCGTCGGACGCAGACCCGGCAGGCCTTGTCATCGGCCATCCGTGGGCTAATTAATGCAGGCGCATCTTTTCCGCCGGAGCCCTCGTATGACCGACACCCCTTACGTGCCACCAAAAGTCTGGACCTGGAACAAGGAGAACGGCGGGCAGTTTGCCAGCATCAACCGTCCGATCGCCGGTCCTACCCACGACAAGGAGCTGCCGGTCGGCCGCCATCCCTTCCAGCTCTATTCGCTGGCGACGCCGAATGGCGTCAAGGTCACCGTGATGCTGGAGGAGCTTCTGGCGCTCGGCCACAAGGGCGCCGAATACGACGCCTGGCTGATCAGAATAGGCAATGGCGACCAGTTCGGCAGCGGCTTCGTCGACATCAATCCGAATTCGAAAATCCCGGCGCTGATGGATCGCTCCGGCCCCGAGCCGATCCGGGTGTTCGAGTCCGGCTCGATCCTGCTTTATCTCGCGGAAAAGTTCGGCGCCTTCCTGCCGAAGGACATCAAGAGCCGCACCGAGGCGACGTCGTGGCTGTTCTGGCAGATGGGCAGCGCGCCCTATCTCGGCGGCGGCTTCGGCCATTTCTACGCCTACGCGCCGTCCAAGATCGAATACGCCATCGACCGTTTCGCGATGGAGACCAAGCGTCAGCTCGACGTGCTCGACCGCCGGCTTGCCGACAACGAATATCTCTCCGGCAGCGACTACACCATCGCCGACATCGCGGTATGGCCCTGGTACGGCGCGCTCGCCAAGGGGCTGGTCTATGGCGCGGGCGAATTCCTGTCCGTGCAGGACTACAAGCACGTGCAGCGCTGGACCGACCAGATTGCCAAGCGCCCGGCCGTCAAGCGCGGCCGCATGGTCAACCGCGTCTCCGGTGATCCCGCCAGCCAGCTCCACGAGCGGCATGACGCCAGCGATTTCGAAACGAAGACGCAGGACAAGGTCGAGGCCGCGTCGTAGGACGGTTTGCTCCCTCTCCCCGTGAAAACGAGGAGAGGGAGAGGCTGGGCCTTACGCCATGCTCAGCTCGTGGCGTCCCACCACCATCCAGTGCACCTCGTCCGGACCATCCGCGAAGCGCAGGTGCCGCACGTCCTGGTACATCTCGGCGAGCGGGGTCCAGTGCGAGATGCCGGTGGCGCCGTGCATCTGGATCGACTGGTCGATGATCTTGCAGGCTCGCTCCGGCACCATGGCCTTGACCATGGACACCCAGACGCGGGCTTCCTTGTTGCCGAGCACGTCCATGGCCTTGGCGGCCTTCAGCACCATCAGCCGCATCGCCTCGATCTCGCAGCGCGCCTGCGCGATGATCTGCATGTTGCCGCCGAGATGGGCGATCTTCTTGCCGAAGGCTTCGCGGGTGAGGCCGCGCTGCACCATCAGATCGAGCGCCTTCTCGGCCTTGCCGATGGTGCGCATGCAGTGATGGATGCGGCCCGGGCCGAGCCGAAGCTGCGAGATCTCGAAGCCGCGGCCTTCGCCGAGCAGAATGTTCTCCTTGGGCACGCGCACGTTGTTGAAGCGCATGTGCATGTGGCCGCGCGGCGCGTGGTCCTGGCCGAACACGTACATGGGACCGAGCACCTCGACGCCGGGCGTGTCGCGCGGCACCAGGATCTGTGACTGCTGCTTGCTCGGCGCCGCATCCGGATTGGTCTTCACCATCACGATGAGGATCTTGCAACGGGGATCGCCGACGCCGGAGATGTAGTACTTCTCGCCGTTGATCACCCACTCATCGCCGACGAGCTTTGCGCTCGTCGAGATGTTCTTGGCGTCGGAGGAGGCGACGTTCGGCTCGGTCATGACATAGGCCGAGCGGATCTCGCCGTTCATCAGCGGCTTCAGCCACTTCTCCTTCTGCTCCTTGGTGCCGACGCGCTCCAGCACCTCCATGTTGCCGGTATCCGGCGCCGAGCAGTTCATGCTCTCCGAGGCCAGCGGGCTCTTGCCGAGCTCGGAGGCGATATAGGCGTAGTCGAGATTCTTCAGGCCCTGGCCGGTCTCGTCGTCGGGCAGGAAGAAGTTCCAGAGGCCTTCCTGCTTGGCCTTGTTCTTCGCCTTCTCCAGCACCTCGAGCTGCTTCGGCGTAAAGCTCCAGCGGTCTTCCTTGCCTTCACCTGCCTTGGCGAACTCGATCGACATCGGCTCGACGGTGTTGCGGATGAACTTCCTGACGTGATCATAGAGCGGCCGGACCTGGTCCGACATCCTGAGGTCGTTGAGCTCGTCGCCGGGATTGAGGGTGTAGTTAGTGGTGCGGGGAATATAGGTGTGTTTTGTCATTGTTCCTCCCGAGGGCGCTGAGATCCTGCTGGAGGAAAGAATAGTCGCAGCATCGCCAAAGTGCGAGCGCGCATTTCTACAGCGAACCATGCCATGCGATGGAATATCGCAGGGCGTTTGAAATGTTGTTTGAATAGTGCGGCATTCTCGCTGTCATCGCCCGACTTGATCGGGCGATCCAGTACTCCGTGACATCGGTGATTCCTGGAGAAGCCACGGCGTACTGGATTCCCCGCCTTCGCGGGGAATGACAGCCGTATGTGTAGCTAATTCGCCATCCGGTGCATCGCACAGATCTTGTTGCCGTCGAGGTCACGCAAATACGCAATATAGAGCTTGACGCCCGGGCCCTGGCGGACGCCCGGCGGATCTTCGCAAGGAACGCCGCCGGCGGCGACGCCGGCCGTATGCCATGCATTGACCTGCTCCGGCGAGTTGGCGGCAAAGCCGATGGTTCCGCCATTCGCGCACGTCGCTGCCTCGCCGTTGATCGGTTTCGTGACCGAGAACACGCCGGTCTTGGTGATGTAGAAGATGCGATGGCCGTCAACCTTGGCCGGCCGCACCTCGAGCGTGCCGAGCAGGCTGTCGTAGAACGCCTTGGCCTTGTCGAGGTCGTTGGTGCCGATCATCACGTGTGAAAACATGTGCCATTCCCCCTCATCATGAAAATCAAAACGCCGTATAGCCGCCGTCGATCACGAACGTATCCGCCGTGTGATACGACGAGGCCTTGCTCATCAGATATACCGCGATGCCGCCGAAATCGCTGGCCTCTCCGAAGCGCCGCACCGGAATGCGCGGCATCACGTTGGCGACGAACTTGTCGTTGGCCATCAGGCCCGAGGTCATGTCGCTCTTGATCCAGCCGGGCAGGATCGCATTCGCGGTGACGCCGTGGCGCGCCAGCTCGACGCCGAGCGCGCGCACCAGCGCGTTGATCGCGGCCTTGGTCGCGGCATAGTGCTCGTTGCGTGCGGTGCCGAAGATCGAGGCGAGGCTGGAAGTCGCAACCAGCCGGCCGAAGGGATCGCCGGCATCGGCGCGCTCGGTCATGTGTCTCGCGGCAGCCTGGAACGCGTGGAATACGCCGTCGAGATTGGTCGCAAACATCGTGCGCCATTCCTCCTCGGTGCGTTCGATGAAGGAGCGCCGGCCACCGCCGCCAATGCCGGCATTGGCGAAGCAGCCATCGACCCGACCGAAAATGTCGAGCGTGGCCTTCATCGCGGCATTGACCGAGGCCGGGTCGGTGACGTCGCAGACCCGCGCGTCGACCTTGCCGGGCAGCCTCGCCAGGCTCGCGGCAGCGCTCCTGTTCTTGTCAGGATTGCGACCCCAGATCGAGACGTTGCAGCCCTGGCCGGCGAGCGCCTGTGCAATGCCGAGTCCGATACCGCCATTGCCGCCGGTGATCACGGCCACGCGGCCTGAGAGGTCGAAAAGGTTCATGGCGCGTTTCCTGTTTTTGGTATGCGGCGCATCAGCCGCTGCGCGCAAGATTGCTTGCTATGCTCCGATCACCATGGACAAGACCGCGCCAAAAATCAAATATGTGCCCCGGCAAGCAATTCCGGTCTGCGAAACTGACACAGGCCGCAACTCACGAGGAAACCATGCAGTTCAAACACGTCACGCTCGATCTCGATGGTTCGGTCGCGATCCTCAAGCTCGACCATCAGGAGGTGATGAACGCGGTCTCCATCGACATGCTGGGCGGCCTCGCGGAAGCGCTCGACGCGATCGAGGAGAAGAAGGACGAGGTGCGCTGCGTCGTGCTGACGGGCGCGGGGCGGGCGTTCTGCACCGGCGCGAACCTCCAGGGCCGCAACAACCAGTCGAAGAAGACCAAGGCCGGCCTGACGCTCGAGACCGGCTTCCATCCCTTCCTGCGCCGCATCCGCAATCTGCATTGCCCGATCGTGACCGCGGTCAACGGCCCGGCGGCCGGCGCCGGCATGAGCTTCGCGCTGCTCGGCGACATGATCCTGTGCGCGCGCTCGTCCTATTTCCTGCAAGCCTTCCGCCGTATCGGCCTCGTGCCGGATTGCGGCTCGACCTGGCTCTTGCCGCGCCTGATCGGCAAGGCACGCTCGATCGAATTGTCGCTGATGGGCGAGCGGCTCCCGGCCGAGAAGGCGCTGGAATGGGGCCTCGTCAACCGCGTCTACGATGACGGCGTGCTGATGGAGGAAGCGATGAAGCTCGCGCGCGAACTCGCCAGCGGCCCGACTGTCGCGCTGTCGCTGATCCGCAAGCTCTACTGGGACAGCCCTGAAAACTCGTTCGAGGATCAGCTCAATCTCGAATTCCAGTGCCAGCTCCGTGCCGGCGACACGCAGGACTTTCGTGAAGGCGTCGGTGCGTTCCTGGAGAAGCGCCCGGCGCAGTTCAAAGGCAAATGATCGAGGCCGAACTCTCCCGCAGCGCTCAGCGCTGGTGCCCGGGCGCGACCGGTGTCGCTGGCGTGGCAAGGCTGTCCGGTGGCGCCAGTCAGGAAACCTGGCGCTTCGACATCGCGCATCCCGACGGCGCGATCGGCGCGATCCTGCGCCGCTCGCCGCAGGGCTATGGCGCGGCGCCGACGCGCGCGGCGGGTCTTGCCGCCGAAGCGCAGCTGATGCAGCTCGCCTATGAGGCCGGCGTGCCGTCGCCGCGCGTCATGCATGTGCTGGTGCCGGACGACGATCTCGGCACCGGCTTCATCATGCAGCGGGTCGAGGGCGAGACCATCGCGCGCAAGATTCTTCGCGATGATGAATTCGCGGCGGCGCGGCCGCATCTCGCGCGGCAAATCGGCGGGGTGCTTGCGGGCCTGCACAGGCTGCCGCTGGACAAGCTGCCCGAGCTGCGCCACATGACGGCAGCGAAGGAGATCGGCGATTTCGAGCGCGACTATCGCAGCCTGGACTGGCCCAAGCCGGTGTTCGAGCTGGCGTTGCGCTGGCTGCGCGACCGCGACCCGGGCCCCGCCGCCGAGACGACGCTGGTGCACGGCGATTTCCGTAACGGCAATCTCATCATCGGCGCCGACGGCGTGCGCGCCGTGCTGGACTGGGAGCTCGCCCATCTCGGCGATCCCATGGAGGATCTGGGCTGGGTCTGCGTCAACTCCTGGCGGTTTGGCGAGATCGACAAGCCCGTCGGCGGATTCGGCTCTCGCGAGGACTTGTTTGCGGGGTATGAGGCCGCGGGGGGCAAAGTCGATCCATCGCGTGTAAAATTCTGGGAAGTGATGGGCACGCTGCGCTGGGGTATCATGTGCGGTGGCATGATGCAGCGCTTTCGCGAGGGGCCGGATCATTCGATGGAACGTGCCATGATCGGCCGCCGCGCCTCCGAGGCCGAAATCGATCTGTTGCGGCTGCTCGCGCCGCGGGGAAGCTGACCATGCAGGACGAACCGACCCCGATCGAGTTGACCAGGACGGTCGCCGATTTCCTCCGCAACGATATCGCGCCGCTGATCTCCGGCCACCAGGCCTTCAAGCTGCGCGTCGCCGTCAACATCCTCGATCTCGTGACACGGCAGTTGACGCGGGAAGAAGGGAGCGATGCTGCGGAACTCGAGCGCCTGCGTGCGCTGCTCGGCATGGACGGCTCGGTGACCGATCTCAACCGCGCGCTCGCCGAGCGCATCGCCAAGGGCGAGGTCGATCTCGCAACGCCAGGCCTCTCCGAGCATCTCTGGCAGACCACGATGGACAAGCTCGCGGTCGACCAGCCGAACTACGCGTCGTACAAGCGGGAGCTGTCGCGAGACGGCGGTTAGGTAACCCCACTCTGAGTCATCGCCCGCGAAGGCGGGCGATCCAGTATCCCAGAGACCGCGGAAGGATACGGATAAGCCGCGGCGTACTGGATGCCCCGGTCAAGCCGGGGCATGACAGCGGTGATGCGGGCGCGCGCCCCGGAATGACGGCGGGAGACGTCCTACTTCCCCATCCACTTCGGCGGCCGCTTCTCCGCAAACGCCTTCGGGCCCTCGATGTAGTCCTGCGAGTCCGCCATTGCCTTCACTGCCGGATACTCCCGCTGCTGCTCGATCGCCTGCTCCAGTGAAACGCCGAGGCCCTTCTGGATCGCCTGCTTCGAGGCCCGGATCGACATCGGCGAGTTCTTGGTGATCATCTCGGCCCAGCGCAGCGCGGCCGTGAGCGCCTCGCCCTGCGGCACCACCTCGTTGACGAAGCCGAGTTCGAGACCTTCCTTGGCGCCGACATGGCGTGCGGTGAGGATCATGCCCATGGCGCGCTTCAACCCGATCTGGCGCGGCAGCCGGTGCAGGCCGCCGGCGAGGGCTGCGAGACCGACGCGGGGCTCGGGCAACGCGAAGGTCGCGTTCTCCGAGGCAATGATGAGATCGCAGGCCAGTGCGATCTCGAAACCGCCGCCCATCGCGACGCCGTTGACCGCGGCGATGATCGGCTTGTCGCAGTCGAAGCGCGCGGTGAGGCCGGCAAAGCCGCCCTTGTCCCAGCCGCGCTTGCCGCCGGCCGCCTGCCACTTCAGATCGTTGCCGGCGCAGAACGCCTTGTCGCCGCTACCAGTGACGATCGCGATCCACTGCTCGGGATCGGCGGAGAAATCGTCAAACACCTTTTGAAGCTCGAAATGCGCATCGGTGTGCAGCGCGTTGTAGACCTCGGGCCGCGACAGCGTGACGATCGTGATCGGCCCCTTGCGTTCCACCTTTGAAAATTTCAGCTCCATGGTCGCTCCCGCGTTCTCTCCTGAAGGAATATTGCAGCCATACTAGCGCGCGTCAGCGCCGCGACACCATCGAATTGCGCGGGCGCGCCTTGCGCCTCTCACACGCCTCGCATTGCTTGACTTGCGCGAGCTCTTCTCACCTTAATCGTGAGAAGCAGAAGCGCGTATAGCGCCTTAACGCAAAACGAAAAATCATCCGGGAGAGAACCGTGGATTTCTCACTGCCTGCCGATCTCGTCGCCTATCTCGCAGAGCTCGATCGTTTCATCGAGCGCGAGATCAAGCCGCTGGAGGCGGCCGACGACAACATCCGCTTTTTCGACCATCGCCGCGAATGGGCGCGCACCGATTTCGAGAATGACGGCCTGCCGCGGCATGAATGGGAAGCGCTGCTGCGCAAGGCAAAGGATCTGGCGGATGCCGCCGGCCATCTGCGCTTTCCGGTGCCGAAGCAATATGGCGGCAAGGATGGCTCGAACCTCTGGATGGCCGTGATCCGCGAGCACTTTGCCGCCAAGGGCCTCGGCTTGCACAACGACCTCCAGAACGAGCATTCCATCGTCGGCAACTTCCCCGTCGCCACCATGCTCGACCGCTACGGACGCGACGACCAGAAGGCGATGATCGACGGCTCGATCAAGGGCAAGTACCGCATCACCTTTGGTTTGACCGAGCCGCATCACGGCTCGGATGCGACCCATATGGAAACGCGCGCGGTGCCGGCGACCCGCGACAACGTCAAGGGCTGGATCATCAACGGCGAGAAGATGTGGACCACCGGCATGCATGTCGCCACCCACTGCGCGCTGTTCGCACGCACTAGCGGCAATGACGGCGATGCGCGCGGCATCACCTGCTTCCTGGTGCCGGCCAAGAGCCATGGCGTGAAGATCGAGGAGTACATGTGGACCTTCAACATGCCGACCGATCATCCCCGCGTGAGCTTCACCGATGTTTTCGTGCCGGAGGATGCGCTGTTCGGCGAGGTCGGCCGTGGCCTGTCGCTGGCGCAGTGCTTCGTGCACCAGAACCGTATCCGCCAGGCGGCGAGCTCGCTCGGCGCCGCCGTCTATTGCATCAACGAGAGCGTCAAGTATGCGCGCGAGCGAAAGCCGTTCGGCAGGGCGCTGGCCGAGAACCAGGCGATCCAGTTTCCGCTGGTCGAGCTCGCGACGCAGGCCGAGATGTTGCGGCTTCTGATCCGCAAGACCGCCTGGGAGATGGACAAGCTCACCGAGGAGCAGATCGAGCGCACGCTCTCCGACAGGGTCTCGATGTGCAACTACTGGGCAAACCGTCTCGCTTGCGAATCCGCCGATCGCGCCATGCAGGTCCACGGCGGCATGGGCTATTCACGCCACAAGCCGTTCGAGCACATCTACCGCCACCACCGCCGCTACCGCATCACCGAGGGCAGCGAGGAAATCCAGATCCGGAAGGTGGCGGGATTTTTGTTCGGGTACATGGGGCCGGGGAAGCATTAGCCGTCATTGCGAGCTATCTCTCCACGTCGTCCTGGCGAAAGCCAGGACCCATTACCCCAGGGAGGAGTTATGATGCAGGCAGGTCACCACGAGTCTTCGCCAAACCACTCCCTGGGGTAATGGGTCCTGGATCGGCGCTTCGCTTGTCCAGGACGACAATGTGGATATAGCGGGCCTAATTCACCCGCCGATCCTTCCCCGCCCAGTAGGGCTCCCTCAGCTGCCGCCGCAAGATCTTGCCTGACGGATTGCGCGGCAGGGCCGGCAGGAACTCCACGCTCTTCGGCGTCTTGAACCCGGCGATGCGCTCGCGGGTGAAGTTGATGATGTCGGTGGCGGTCGCCTGCTTGCCAGGCTTCATCACCACGACGGCCTTCACCGCCTCGCCCCATTTGTCGTCGGGTACGCCGATCACGGCAGCCTCCGCGACGTCAGGATGATCGCACAGTGCGCTCTCGACCTCGGCCGGGTAGATGTTTTCGCCGCCGGAGATGATCATGTCCTTGATGCGATCGTGGATGTAGAGATAGCCATCCTCGTCCATGTAACCGGCGTCACCGGTGCGCAGCCAGCCGTCGCTGCGAAGCGTCGCGGCAGTCGCCTCTGGCAAGTTCCAGTATCCCGCCATGTTGGAGCCCGAACGCGTCGCGATCTCGCCGACTTGTCGCGGCGGCAGTGGCCTGCCGTCCGCATCCAGGATCGCGATCTCGACGCCCGGCAGTGCCTTGCCGGCCGAGCGCATCCGCTCCAGTCCCTCGACGTGATCTTCCGGCGGCAGCGCGACGATGGTGCCGGTGGTCTCGGTCATGCCGTACATCTGCACGAAGCCGCATTTGAAGATTTCGATGCATTCCTTCAGCAGCGCCGCCGGGATGGGCGAGGCGCCGTACAGCATGTATTTCAGCCGCGAGAAATCGACCGTCTTGGCGCGCGGCTGCCGCACCACGAATTGCATCGCCGCCGGCACCATGAACAGCTTTGTGATGCCTGATAGCTCGAAGAAATCCAGCACCTTGGTCGGATCGAACTCGCGCGTAATCACGCCGCGCGCACCGTGATAGAGCCCCATGACGCCCCACCCGGAGCCGCCGATGTGGAAGATCGGCATCGCGACCAGCGACACATCATCGGTCGACCACCGGTTCCACTCGGGCTTGTCCTCGGCATTGCCGGTCTGCACCAAATTGAGGAAGTTCGCATGCGACAGCATCGCGCCCTTC
This sequence comes from Bradyrhizobium nivariense, assembly GCF_029846695.2. Taxonomy (NCBI): domain Bacteria; kingdom Pseudomonadati; phylum Pseudomonadota; class Alphaproteobacteria; order Hyphomicrobiales; family Nitrobacteraceae; genus Bradyrhizobium; species Bradyrhizobium nivariense. Next base: position 123,128 of record NZ_JARWCR020000012.1, read on the forward strand.
GGTTTGCCTGTCGTGCCCGATGTATAGAGCTGGATCGCGATGTCCCTGGTGTCGATCGGCACCTTGGGATCGTCGCCACTCTGTGCATCGCGCCACGCCGCAAAGTCAGGCCATTCCGGTGCGCCGCCCTCGGTGGTGATGACGCTGCGCACGCCTGGCAACTGGTCCTTGATCTGGCGGACCTGCGTGATGAACTCCGGCCCCACGAACAGCACCGGCGCCCTGCAATCGGCGACGATGAAGGCGATCTCGGGTCCCGCGAGCCGCCAGTTCACCGGCGCCATCACCACGCCGGCCTTCATGGCGCCCATCAGCAGTTCGAAATAGATATCGCTGTTCTTGCCGAGGTAGGCGATGCGCTCGCCCTTGTTCACGCCCATCGCAATCAGCGCATTGGCGACGCGATTGGTCCTGACGTCGAACTCGGCAAAGCTGGTGACGCGGCCCTCGAACTCATAAACGGTGGCATTGCCGCGACTCGTCGCGCGCTCGCGCACCATGTCGGCGAGGTCAGCCAATGGCTGTGTGGTGGGCATGTTTCTCCCGTGACGTCTTGTTTTTGCGGCGCGGAGTGTGGCGTCATCCGCGGGTAAAGACAATACGGGGGGAGGAGGGCGCCACGGCTTCAGCATCGTCGTCCTGGCGAAAGCCAGGACCCATAGCCACAAAACGCAATTTGGCGAAGACTGGTCATGGCCAATCTTCGCCAAAAAACACTCGGTGGTAATGGGTCCTGGCTTTCGCCAGGACGACTACGGAGAGAGCGTCACCCCCGCTTCGCCCGATCCTTTTCGTTCTGCGCCTTGATCGAGTCCCGTGCCTTGGTCCAGTCGTCGTCGCTCCAGTCGCGGAGCTGGTAGAAATTGCCGCCCATGGCGAGCGCCTGGGCGCCGTCCATGGCGATGGTCTCGCCGGAGATCCAGTCGCAGCCGCCGGAGATCAGGAACACGGCGACGTTCTGCAGCTCCTCCATGGTGCCGACGCGGCCCATCGGATTCATCGCCTTGGTGCGCGCGCCGGCCTCGTCGCCCGGCTTGATCCGCTTGCTCATGCCCTCGGTCGGGATCTCACCCGGCGCGATCGTGTTGAGGCGGATGCCGTATCGGCCCCATTCGGTCGCAAGCGACATTGTCATGGCGTGGATGGCCGACTTGCTCATCGCCGACGGCACGACGTAGGGCGAGCCGTTGCGTACCCAGGTCGTGGTGATCGAGACGACATTGCCGGGCTGCTTCAAAGCGATCCAGCGCTTGCCGACCGCATGCGTCACATAGAATGTGCCGTGCATGACGATGTTGGCGACGGCGTCGAAGCCGCGCGGCGACAGCTCTTCGCTGCGCGAGATGAAATTGCCGGCGGCGTTGTTGATGAGATCGGTGAGGGGGCCATCGCGAAAGATATTCTCGACCATCTCCTCGACCGCGAGCGCGTTGCGGATGTCGACACCGTGGCTGGCGACGCGGCCGCCATACTGATCCATCAGCTCGGTCGCGGTCTCGTCGCAGACGATCTTGCGCCGGCCGCAGATGTGCACCTCGGCGCCGAGCTGAAGGAAGCGTGCCGCCATCGACTTGCCGAGACCCGTCCCGCCGCCGGTTACCAGGATGCGCCGGCCCGCCAGAAGATTTTCCTTGAACATGGCTGTTTCCCCTGTAGCGATTGTCAGTTAATTGGTCGATTGACTAAATCCGGCCGCCGTCTTCCTGTAAAGCGGCAACCGGTCAAGAACAGGCAAGAACTAGGGAGAATTCATCCATGGAAGAGCGCGTCTCGATCTCGATCTCGGAAGGCGTCGCCGACGTGCGGCTGGTACGCGCGGACAAGATGAATGCGCTCGATCAAGCCATGTTCGAGGCCCTTGTGGCCGCAACCGACCGGCTTTCGAAGGACAGGAGCGTGCGCGTTGTCGTGCTGTCCGGCGAGGGCCGCGCCTTCTGTGCCGGCCTCGACATGGGGCGTTTTGCCGCCATGAAGGAGAAGGGCGGCAACGGAATTCCGGGTGGCGAAAATCGCGACCTCACGGCGCGCACGCACGGCCAGGCGAATTTTCCGCAAGCCGCGGTTTGGGGCTGGCGTCAGCTTCCGGTCCCCGTGATCGCGGCGATCCAGGGCGTTGCCTTCGGCGGCGGCTTCCAGCTCGCGCTCGGCGCGGACATGCGCTTCCTCACGCCGGACGCGCGGATGTCGGTGATGGAAATCAAATGGGGTCTGGTGCCCGACATGGCGGGCACGCCGATCCTGGCCTCGCTCGTGCGCGACGACATTTTGCGCGATCTCACTTACACCGGCCGCATCTTCTCCGCGCAGGAGGCGATGGCTTACGGTCTCGCCACGCGCATCTGCGATGACCCGCGCGCTGCCGCGCTCGAAGTCGCGCGTGAGATCGCGGGCAAGAGCCCCGATGCGGTCCGCGCCGCCAAGCGCCTGCTCAACAACCTCTCGGTCGATCCGGGCCCCGCACTGCTCGCCGAGTCCATCGAGCAGCAGAAGCTGATCGGCAGCGCCAACCAGACCGAGGCGGTGCGTGCCAATCTTGAGAAGCGCGCGCCTAAGTTTGCGGACTGAGACAGACCTCATCCCGAGGAGCCGCGAAGCGGCGTCTCGAGGGATGGGCCACGGGCTCTCATGGTTCGAGACGGCGCTTTGCGCCTCCTTACCATGAGGGGCATCTTCAAACAAAAAAGAAAAACAAATGAGCGAAACGTCAGAATTCCTCGGCATCGTCTCCGGCGGGCGCCGCCGTTCCCATGCCGAGGTCGCCGGCCGCGCCGACCGCATCGCGAGCGGCCTCGGCAAGATCGGCGTCAGGCAGGGCGATTGCGTCTGCGTGCTGATGCGCAACGACATCGCCTTCCTGGAGGCCGCCTACGCCGCGATGCGGCTGGGCGCCTATGGCGTGCCGATCAACTGGCACTTCAAGCCGGAGGAGATCACCTACATCCTGGAGGATACCGGCACCTCCGTGCTGATCGGGCATGCCGACATGCTGCATGCCTTGCGCGACGCCATTCCGAAGAGCGTCACCGTGCTCAGCGTGCCGACGCCGCCGGAGATCCTGTCCAGCTACAAGATTGATCCCGATCATCTGAAGACGCCGGATTTCGCGATCGATTTCGAATCCTGGCTTGCGCAGCACCCGCCCTATGATGGACCGATCGTGCCGCAGCCCATGAACATGATCTACACCTCGGGGACAACAGGCCATCCCAAGGGCGTACGGCGCAATGCGCCGACGCCGGCGCAGGCGGCCGCCGGCGAACGCATGCGCGCGATGATCTATGGGCTGAAGCCGGGTGCCCGCGCGATCCTGCCGGGCCCGCTCTATCACTCCGCGCCGAACTCGTTCGGCATCCGCGCCGGCAAGCTCGGCGGCGCGCTGGTGCTGATGCCGCGCTTCGAGCCCGAACAATTTCTCGAGCTGATCGCTCGCTACAAAATCGACACCATCTTCATGGTGCCGACCATGTTCATCCGCTTGATGAAGCTGCCGGAGAACGTGCGCAAGCAATACGACGTTTCCTCGCTCCGCCACATCATCCACGCCGCAGCACCCTGTCCGGCGGACGTCAAGCGCGCCATGATCGAGTGGTGGGGGCCGGTGATCTACGAATTCTACGGCTCGACCGAATCCAGCGCCGTCACCTTCGCGACCTCCGAGGACGCGCTGAGAAAGCCCGGCACCGTCGGCAGGATTTCGCCCGGCGCCGAGCTGCGCTTCATTGGTGAGGACGGAAACGTGCTGGGCGTGGGCGAGATCGGCGAGATCTACTCGCGCATGGCCGGGATGGCCGATTTCACCTACCACAACAAGCCGGAGAAGCGCGCCGAGATCGATCGCGACGGTTTCATCACCTCGGGCGATGTCGGCTATATCGATGAAGAGGGCTACGTCTTCATCTGCGACCGCAAGCGCGACATGGTGATATCGGGCGGCGTCAACATCTACCCGGCCGAGATCGAATCGGTGCTGCACGCCGTGCCCGGCGTGCATGATTGCGCGGTGTTCGGCATCCCCGATTCAGAGTTCGGCGAAGCGCTGATGGCGGTAGTCGAGCCGCAGGCGGGCATCACGCTCGACGCCGGCGATATTCGTACGCGGCTGAAGGCGTCACTCGCCGACTACAAAGTACCAAAGCACATCGAGATCCGCGCCGCGCTGCCGCGCGAAGATTCCGGCAAGATCTTCAAGCGCCGCCTGCGCGATCCCTATTGGGAGCACGCGGGACGGAAGATCTGACGGTGCGTAGATCGGGTGAGCGAAGCGATACCCGGGATAGCAACTAGTAAGACCCGGATGTCGCTTCGCTCATCCGGGCTACACGAGCACGCGAATACGTGAGCGGTTTCATGGACCGCAACCTCGCTCATCGTGCTATACAGACGGGATCACCGTCTCACGGATCGTCCCATGGCTCCCGTTTCCATCCTGCTCAACCTGCTCTGGATTCTCATCGGCGGCGCCTGGATGGCGCTCGGCTGGCTGGTCGCCGCGGTCATCATGGCCGTCACCATCATCGGCCTGCCCTGGGCGCGGGCGGCGTTCAACATCGCCGTCTACACGCTACTGCCGTTCGGCTCGAAGGCGGTCAGCCGCTACGAGGTGACGGGCATGAGTGACATCGGCACTGGCCCGCTCGGGGTGATCGGCAACATCATCTGGTTCGTGCTGGCCGGCTGGTGGCTGGCGCTCGGCCATCTCGTGACCGCGCTAGTGCTGGCGGTGACCATCATCGGCATCCCCTTCGCCTGGGCGCATCTGAAGCTCGCAGGCATCGCGCTCTGGCCGATCGGCAAGGTGATCGTGCCGGCCTAGGGCGAACTCAAGGATGGGTAGAGCGTCAGCGAAACCCATCAATCCGTCCGCCGATGACGAAGCATGATGGGTTTCGCGAGGGCTCAACCCATCTACGCGTGCAATCGCATTTGAGGTAGCTTCCCCGCGGCACATCCTTCGAGACGCCCGCCCTTGGCGGGCCCTCAGGATGAGGGCGGAACACGCGGCTGCAGTTTCAACGAAACCCGGCGCAGCTCAGCCTCATCCTGAGGAGACCGCGAAGCGGTCGTCTCGAAGGACGAGGCGCTTGCTCAGCTCGTAGGATGGGTAGAGCGCCAGCGAAACCCATCAATCCGTCCGCCGATGACGAAGCATGATGGGTTTCGCAAGGGCTCAACCCATCCTACGCGTGCTGGGACTGATGCATTGCCTGAAAGCGGACTGATTACTTGCTCACCAGAGATTCGATCCGCTACGATGCGGACGTTGGCTGAGGCAGAGCTGATGAGACCTCGAGGAACGACTGGGGCTCACAATCGAAAGTTCTTTCACCGGGGCCGATGAGTTAAGCAAATGAACCGACGCAAGATGTTACGAACAGTTGGCGCTGGGGCCGTGGTGGTGGCCATACCGAGTTCGATGCTGGCCGCCGCTGGGGACAAAGTCCCCCGCATCGCGGTGATAAGCCTGCATGCCGCGGCGCTCGCTGCCGATGTCGAGGGCATTCGGGAAGAATTAAAGAAAGCTCGGCTACGTGGAGGGCAAGACGATCGAGCTCGAGTCTTACTTCACCAACGGCGACAAACAGCGCACCCGCGACATTCTCAGGAGGCTGATCGATAAGGAAGTCGACATCATCGTTCCGTGGACGACGGCGACGGTGCAGCTCACGATGGAAATGACACAAAGCATTCCCCTGGTCATGATCGCCTCCGATCCAGTGCAGGCGAAGCTGGTGCATAGCCTCTCGCGTCCAGGTGGTAACGTGACCGGCGTGTCGATGTCTGGACCCGACCTCGCGGGCAAGCGGCTCGAATTGTTGCGCGAACTCGTACCTGGTATCCGAACGGTCGCCTTTCTGAGCTTTGCGCCCAGTCCCGGCGCGACCAGCTTCGTCCATGAGAGCAGGGCGGCGGCCGACAAGATCGGCATGAAACTGGTTGTCCGGTCGATCGACCGGCCTGATCAGCTCGACGAGACCCTGTTTTTGAGCCTGAAGGCGGAAGGCGCGGAGGCGCTGGTCGTGCAACCCTTCTTCAGCGGCCATGCGGAAGAGCTGGCGCAGCTCGGCTTGAAGTCCGGCATCCCCGTCATCTCTGACTATCCAACCTTCCCCAAGGCCGGCGCGCTTGCCAGTCTGGGCGTGGATCTGGACAAGCGCGTGCGCCGGACTGCCTATTTCATTGATCGGATTCTCAAGGGCGCGAAGCCTGCCGACCTGCCGGTGGAGCAGCCGACCGAGTTCGAACTAGCGGTCAATGTGAAGACGGCGAAAGCCTTCGGCATCGTCATCCCGCCAACATTGCTCGCCCGCGCAGACAAGGTGATCGAATGAAAGCGGACATGTCTGTTGTTGGCGCCGTAGCTGACACACGCCAAATGGTGAGTCGATTTCGCCTTCTGTGAAGGTTTTCGGATGCCGGCCCCATGAAGCCGGCGCCGCGCACACCGGGCCGGCGTCCGCAAACCTCCAAGGGAGATGCTATGGGGCGGCGGCGAGGATATTGCATCCATCGTCGCTGATGTGAACCGATGGAGCACCCTATGCAGAATTTGAACGATCTGAGCCGGTCCCTGAGCCCCCTCCAGCCGGACGGCACGTTGATCGCAGTGATCGAAATGAGTCTGTCGAGTTGGCTCGTTGCAGGCATCGTGCCTGGCGTCGAGCGCCAGCCGTTAAAGAAGCTCGAGGTCGACGAGAATGCCTTGCTGAAGCTGCTCAATCGCTGGCGAGAAGAGGCGGAGAAAGCTGGACATCGGATCGAACGCACCGCGGTGGCTTTCGAGGCCGGCCGTGACGGTTTCTGGCTGGCACGCTGGCTCAGGGCGCACGACATCGAGGCCCATGTCATTCACACATCGAGCGTAGCGGTATCGCGCGAGCACCGGCGCGCCAAGACCGATCGTCTCGACACCGAGCTGCTCAAACGCAGCTTTCTCGGCTGGTTGCGAGGCGAGCGCAATCACTGCAAGATGGTCGCAATCCCGACAATCAAGGACGAAGATGCCAAGCGGCCCAACCGCGAGCACGAGAGCCTCGTCGGAGAGCAAAGTCGGATCGTCAACCGAATGAAAGCAGCGTTGATCCGGCTCGGCATCCGCGGCTTCAATCCCAAGCTGAAGAAGGCCGCCGAACGCCTTGACGGCTTGCGCACCCCCGAGGGCGAACCGATCCCGCCCAACACCCTGGCTGAGCTGCGTCGCGACATGGTGCGCCGGCGGCTCGTTAGTGATCAGATCCGGCAGATCGAGGACGCTCGCCTGGAGCGTCTCAAGCAAGCGCCCGGTGATGGACCACACGCAATGGTGCACCTGCTGGCGCGCGTGATCGGGGTTGGTGTCGAGACGGCCGACATGCTGGTGCAGGAGGTACTGTCGCGAAGCATGCGCGACCGACGGGCTGTAGCGCGTTATGCCGGCCTGACGGGCTCGCCCGACGAGAGCGGCAGAAGACGCCGGGAGAAAGGGCTGACCCGTTCTGGCAACGCTCGGGTTCGACGAGGCATGATCCAATTGGCGTGGCGATTTCTCATGTTCCAGAAGGACAGCACCTTGGCGCAGTGGTTTCGAGCCCGCACCGAGAGCGCCCGCGGCACTCGCAAGACCATGATCGTGGCCTTGGCGCGCAAGCTACTGATCGCCCTGTGGCGTCTCGTGCGGGAGGGTGTGGTGCCGGACGGTGTCGTTCTGCGGCCGGCATAATGAACCGAGGTCACTGAAGGACACCCAACAGTTTCGGCCCGGTCCGTCCGCTGGTGACGGGTCGCCGATGACGGTTCGAGGTGGCGGAGTCCCGACGTGTTTCCTTGGCATTCAATGCCGAAAGGGAGAATGGGTCCGCCGCTTCGGAGCTTCGCTGCCGATGCGTATGACTGCATCATGGTTCGGGTCCCTGGACCCACCGGATACAAGGTTGTGGCGCGACTGATCCGCGCCCGAAAGCGGGCTCCCCTCTGATCGTCATCCCGATCGCATCAAGCGTGCCGTCGTGCTCGAAGCTGTCAAGGTATGGCCTGGCAAGCTCGGAGCATGCCGCAAGGTTGGGGTGGCGGCCAACCTTGACAGCTCCTGCGCGCGACGACGTCAGCGAACGCGGGTCGGGACGAAGAAACGGGCTTTGAGATCGAACAAAGAAACTGACGAAGGACAAAAGATTTGCTGCCCTGGCGAACTCCTTGACAAAAAAAGCTCCATACAAGGAAACCGCGGGAGTGGGCACGTAGGTGGCGCGGCGTGGGCTATGGGGATTTGTGCGCCGCCGCCCGCCGCAGTGACCTACGGCGCGAGCGGTTTAGTCCTTTGGCCCATAGCTGACCTACCGCAAACATCGCGGCTCAGTCCGCTTCTGCCCAAAGGTAGACTTGCAGACTATCGGCTTCATTGCCCTAACAGTGCCAGAACTGACCGCGCTCAGGCGCCCTTCGCACACAATTCCTCGCGTTGCGCGACAGGCAAAACACGCCACATGGAGGTCAAGGCATAGGTCCGCAAATATTCTGATTGACCGAATTCATCGCTTCGGGTAAACCGCAAGACATCCCGGCCCGCTAAAAAGGGCGTTTCGCGATCGTCACGATACGTGAGCCGGGATGCGATGGACGCGGCAGCGCCGGCGCGTGACGAGGTGGCAGGGCGGGCTACGCCTGTGAGCCATCACGATCCGCGCGAACGACCCGGCGCGGTCACAGCGGTTCTTTTCGGCTTCGGTGGCGAGCACGCGCGAGCTTCCGAATGTCCGGGGAGGGACGTCCGCGGACGGCAAAAGCGTGTGGTCCTGACGCCCGGGGTCTGTGCGTCAAGGCTTGCGGTGGTGTGAGCTGCCCGACCGGGTGCGCGCATCGATCATCCGCAAGGCGACGGGGGCAATAGTGCATCGCTCCCCGGGGAGAGCGCGCCATAAGCCGTAAAACCATTGCGCAGGGAAGGCCGGGATGTTCCGGCATCACCTGTGGTCAGCCCCGCGTGCGTTTCTCGCGTGCGGACCCTGGGTGCCAGCCGGCGCCCGGCCTTCCCTGCGCCCTTTCTTCTCGACGAGGGCGAAACGGACAGCAAAGCTCGGGCGCCCCGCGCCGCGAGACCGCAAACCTGTGTGCGCGCCCGTCGGCCGGGCGCATTCCCGCCGATGATCCATGATGTTGCCGCATCGCCCCCAACTTCACCTTGCGCTGCGGCAAAAAACTTGCACACTCGGTTGAGCCGGGCAGCCAAGCGAGCTCAAACCAGGGGAGCGAGCCAATGTCCCTCCAGACATTACCATCCGATACCGCAGACCAACGTCCCAACCGTCCCGAGGACGTCCAGGCGCTGGAGGCAGATGCGCAGCTGCGCGACGACATTCGCCTGCTCGGGCGCATCCTGGGCGACACCGTGCGCGACCAGGAGGGCGCCGAATTGTTCGACCTGGTCGAGCGCATCAGGCAGACCTCGATCCGATTCCACCGCGATGAGGACCGGCTCGCCCGCCGCGAGCTCGAGCAGATCCTCGACAGCATGTCGACCTCGGAGACGGTGCGGATCGTCCGTGCCTTCAGCTATTTCTCCCACCTCGCCAACATCGCCGAGGATCAGAACAACATCCGCCAGATGCGCGCCGGCAAGGGGGGCGGCTCCGGCGTGCTGGCCGAGACGCTCGCCCACGCCAGGGCGGCGGGCATCGGTGCCGATGCCCTGCGCAACTTCTTCAAGACCGCGCTGGTCAGCCCGGTCCTGACCGCGCATCCGACCGAAGTCCGCCGCAAAAGCACCATGGACCGCGAGATGGAAGTTGCTAGCCTGCTCGATCGCCGCGAGCGCGTCGCGCTGACGGCGGACGAAGTCGCCGCCAGCGACGAGCAGCTCCGCCGCGAGGTGCTGACGCTGTGGCAGACAAATCTGTTGCGCCGGACCAAGCTCACCGTGCTCGACGAGGTCGCCAACGGCTTGTCGTTCTACGATTACACTTTTCTCCGCGAGGTGCCGCGGCTGGTCAACGCGCTGGAGGACCGGCTGGAGGAGGGCGGCGAGCAGGCGGCCAGCGAGCTCGCCTCGTTCCTGCGCATGGGAAGCTGGATCGGCGGCGACCGCGACGGCAATCCCTTCGTCACCGCCGACGTGATGCGCGGCACGCTGCGGCTGCAGTCGAGCCGGGTGATGCAATTCTATCTCAATGAGCTGCACGTGCTCGGCTCCGAACTGTCGATCGCGGCCCATCTCGCTGACGTCTCCGAGGAGCTGCGCAAGCTTGCGGAGCGTTCCCCCGACACCTCGCCGCACCGGAGCGGCGAGCCCTATCGCCTAGCGGTCTCCGGCATCTATGCGCGCCTCACCGCGACGGCCGAAATGCTTCAGGTCGAGATCACGCGGCGGCCGGTCGGCAAGGGCGCGCCGTACGAAAACGTCAGGGAATTGCAGGCCGATCTCGATGTGCTGCACCGCTCGCTGATCTCCAACAGTGCCCGCGTCATCGCCCGCGGCCGGCTGCGGCTGCTGCGGCGCGCGGTGGACTGCTTCGGCTTCCATCTGGCGCGGCTCGACATCCGCCAGAATTCTGCGGTGCACGAGCGCACCATCGCCGAACTGATGGACGCGGCGAACCCAGGCATGTCCTATCTCGCGCTCGGCGAGGATGCGCGCATCTCCCTGCTCACCAACGAATTGCGCAGCACGCGCTCGCTGGTGTCGCCGTTCGTCAAGTACAGCGACGAGACGATGGGCGAGCTCAATGTCTTCCATGGCGCCGCGGAAGCGCATGCGAAGTTCGGCTCGGACGCCATTCCCCAATGCATCATCTCGATGTGCAAGAGCATGTCGGACATGCTCGAGGTCGCGGTGCTCTTGAAGGAGGTCGGCCTCGTCCATCCCTCCGGGCGCAGCGCCATCAACATCGTGCCGCTGTTCGAGACCATCGAGGATTTGCAGGCCTCCAGCGGCATCATGGACCGCATGCTCTCGCTGCATGATTACCGCCGTCTGGTCGACAGCCGCGGCAGCGTGCAGGAGGTCATGCTCGGCTATTCCGACAGCAACAAGGATGGCGGCTTCGTCACCTCCGGCTGGGAGCTCTACAAGGCCGAGATCGGCCTCGTCGACGTGTTCGAGCGCCATCACGTGCGCCTGCGCCTGTTCCACGGCCGCGGCGGCTCTGTCGGCCGCGGCGGCGGTCCGAGCTATGATGCCATCATCGCCCAGCCCGGCGGTGCGGTGAACGGCCAGATCCGCATCACCGAGCAGGGCGAGATCATCTCGTCGAAATATTCCAATGCCGAAGTCGGCCGCAATAATCTCGAGATCCTCGCGGCGGCGACGCTGGAGGCGAGCCTCCTGCATCCGCGCCAGAGCGCGCCGCGGCGCGAATATCTGACCGCGATGGACGAGCTGTCGAACCTCGCCTTCAAAGCCTATCGGGGCCTTGTCTACGAGACCGACGGCTTCGTCGATTATTTCTGGGCGTCAACCGTCATCAACGAGATCGCGACGCTCAACATCGGCAGCCGCCCGGCCTCGCGCAAGAAGACCCGGGCGATCGAGGATTTGCGTGCGATCCCCTGGGTGTTTTCCTGGGCGCAATGCCGCCTGATGTTGCCGGGCTGGTACGGCTTTGGCAGCGCGGTCGAGCAATGGATCAGTGAGCATCCCGACAAGGGCATGCCGTTCCTCAAAGAGCTCTACCGGGAATGGCCGTTCTTCCGCATGCTGCTGTCGAACATGGACATGGTGCTCGCCAAAAGCTCGATCGCGATCGCCTCGCGCTATGCCGAGCTCGTGCCGGACGAGGCGCTCCGCGAAAAGATCTTTGGCCGCATCCGCCGCGAATGGCATTCCTGCATCGAGACGCTTTTGGACATCATGGGCCAGGACCGTCTGCTGCAGGGCAATCCCCTTTTGGAGCGCTCCGTGCGCCACCGCTTCCCCTATCTCGATCCGCTCAACCACGTGCAGGTCGAGCTCTTGAAGGAGCATCGCGCGCAGAACCCGGACGAACAGGTGCTGCGCGGGATTCAGCTCACCATCAACGGTATCTCGGCGGGGTTGAGGAATACGGGGTAGGGAATAGCGAGTAGCGAATGGATTCAATTCGCCATTCGCCACTCACTATTCGCATCACTCAACAGAAATGCGCGCCTTGCGTTTCCACGTAGACCGCATAGAGCGACTGGCTCGCTGTCATGAACAGGCGGTTGCGCTTCTTGCCGCCGAAGCAGACGTTGGCGCAGGTCTCGGGCAACAGGATCTGCCCGATGCGCGCGCCGTCGTTTGGTGCGAACACCTGGACGCCGTCATAGCCGGGTCCGACCCAGCCGGCGCCGACCCAGATGTTGCCCTCGGTGTCGACGCGCAATCCGTCGGGAAAGCCCGACTTGCCCTCGAGCTTCATGTCGATCAGCTTCTTTGGATTCGACAGCTTCGCCCCGTCGATGTCGTAGGACCACACCACGTTCTCGGCCTGCGGATAATGCGTGATGCCGGTGTCGCAGACATAAAGCTTCTTGTAGTCGTGGCTGAAGGCGATGCCGTTCGGCTTGAACGGCTCGTCCGCGACCTTCGCGACTTGCCCGCTCTGGGTGTCGAGGCGATAGACCGCTTCCTTCTGGAAGGGCTGCAGCGAGCCGGTATTGGCGAGCTTGCCCTCGTAGATGCTGATCGCGCCGTAGCCGGGATCGGTGAACCAGATCGCCTTGTCGTTGGGATGCACCACCATGTCGTTCGGCCCGTTGAGCGGCTTGCCGCCAGCCTGCTCGGCCAGCGTCGTGACCGAGCCGTCGTGCTCGTAACGAACGAGACGGGTGCGCTCGGCGCTGATCTGGCGTCCCTCGGTGTCGAACGAGTTGCCGTTGGCTTCATTCGACGGCTTGTGGAACTGTTCGGAGATGTGGCCGTCGTCGTCGAGGTAGCGAAGCTGCCGGTTGGCGGGAATGTCGCTCCAGACGAGATATTGCCCTTGCGCATTCCAGGCGGGCCCTTCCGCCCAAAGGCAGCCGGTGTAGAGCCGCTTGATCGCGGTGTTGCCCACCTTGGCCTTGAAGCGCTTGGGGTCGATGGCGATGATGTCAGGATCGGGATAGCGCTGCGGCTCGACATTGGCGCCGAAGTCGCGGGCCTCAGTTCGCGAGGCGAGCAGGGCCGTTGCGGCCACCGTTGCGGCGCCCTTGAGGAGCGTGCGACGGCCGAGGCCGCCCGGCTGGCTTGCAGTCGTGTTATCGGAGTTAGTCAGTATTCTTGTCATGGTTTCCTCCCAAAGTTGTGTTGGGAGGGCACCATCCGCCTGCAATCGGGCGTAATGCGGGGCGATCTCCGGACAAGACAACCGGAGATCGCAGGGCAGGGATGCCGGAAACGCGGCTGGACGGGATCCTTACACGGGGTCCCAGGGGAAGATGTCGGCGGAGCGGTCGAGCTTGTAGAACGATCCCTTCAGCGCCGGCATGCCGTGTTCGGCGATCGATTGCGGCGTCCAGCCTTCGCTCCGATGCACCGAGCGCAGCGGACGGTTTTGGCTGAACAGGAACAGCTCGTTCATGCGCGCGCCAAAAATCTGCCCGGAGACGTCCTTGGCGGCATCGGAGAGCAGATAGGCGCAGATCGGCGCGATCTTCTCCGGTCCCATCTGCTTGATCTTCTCGACGCGCGCCTTCTCGGCTTCGGTCTCGGTCGGGATGGTGCCGATCATGCGGGTCCAGGCGAACGGCGAGACGCAGTTGGAACGGACGTTGAAGCGGCCCATGTCGAGCGCAATCGACTTCGAGAGGCCGACGATACCGAGCTTGGCGGCGGCATAGTTGGCCTGGCCGAAATTGCCGATCAGGCCGGAGGTCGAGGTGAAGTGCACGAAGGAGCCGCTTTCCTGCTCGCGGAACAGCCGCGCCGCGGCGTGCGAGACGTAGAACGAGCCCATCAGGTGAACCTTGATGACGGCCTCGAACGCTTCCACGCTCATCTTGTGGAAGATCATGTCGCGCAAAATGCCGGCATTGTTGACGACGCCGTCGAGCCGGCCGAAATGATCGGTCGCGGTCTTCACGATCTTGCTCGCGGGGATCGCCTCCGCCACCGACTCGAAATTGGGGACCGCGGTGCCACCGCGCTTCTTGATCTCCTCGACCACCTCCTCAGCGGGGGATGCGCTCGAACCGGCGCCGTCGGAGGCGCCACCGGGGTCGTTGACCACGACCTTGGCGCCTTCCGCCGCGCAGAGCAGCGCGATCTCCCGCCCGATGCCGCGGCCTGCGCCGGTGACGATGATGACCTTGTCTTGCAGTGATTTCGTCATGTGCATTCTCCTGTTTTCTTACCTCGCCCCGCTTGCGGGGAGAGGTCGGATCGCATCGAAGATGCGATCCGGGTGAGGGGGACTCTCCGCGAGTCTGAGTGTGTGGAAGCAGCCCCTCACCCCAACCCTCTCCCCGTAAGAACGGGGAGAGGGAGAGGCGAGCAGCTCATTACCTCTCGTTCGTAAACACGATCGTGCCCGACGCGGCGAACATGCCGCCGACGCCGTGACACACCGAAATTTTCGCGTTGGCGACCTGTGCCGGCGCGATGCCACGCATCTGGCGTACGCTCTCCTGGAGCGCGTACATGCCGTACATGCCCGAATGCATATAAGACAGGCCGCCGCCATTGGTGTTGAGCGGCAGCTTGCCGCCGGGTCGGGTGTTGCCGTCCGCGATGAACTTGCCCGTTTCCTCGTGCGGCATGAATCCGAGGTCGCCGAGGCCGAACAGCGGCAGATGCGCAAAGGCATCATAGATCATGAGATGATCGACGTCCTTATGTGCGATGCCGGCTTCCTTGAATGCCAGCGGCCCCGCGGTCTTGAACGCGCGCGAGGAATTAAAAGTCTCCATCTGGCTGACCATCGGCGTCTCCACGCTCTCGCCGGTGCCCATGACATAGACCGGCTTGCGCCGAAAATCCTTGGCACGATCGGCCGAGGTCAGGATTAGCGCGCCGCCGCCGTCAGTGACGAGGCAGCATTGCAGCAGGCGGAACGGATAGGCGATCATGCGCGAGTTGAGGACGTCTGCGACCGTGATCGGATCCTTCATCATCGCCCGCGGATTCTTCGCCGCCCATTCCCGCTGCACCACCGCGACCGAGGCGAGCTGCTCGTGGGTGATGCCGTAGGTCTTCATGAAGCGCAGCACGGGAATCGGGAACATGCTGGGCGGGCCGTAGACGCCGAACGGCGCCTCGAACTGGCCTTGCAGGCTGTCGGCTGGGATCGAGCGCGGCGCTTTGCCGATCATCGACTTGCCGCTCTCGGCGTGGGTGATCAGCACCGTCTTGCACAGGCCGGCCTCGATCGCCGCCGCGGCGTGGCGGACATGTAGCATGAACGAGCAGCCGCCGACCGAGGTGCCGTCCACCCAGGTCGGCTTGATGCCGAGATAGTGGCAGACCTGCTGCGGCGTTTCGACCGCGGTGGCGAAGCCGTCGATGTCCGACAGCTTCAGTCCGGCATCGGCGATCGCATTGAGCGCCGCGTCGGCGTGAAGCTGGAGCTGCGACACGTTGGGAATGATTCCGAGCTCGGTGGTCTCGGCCGCACCGACGACGGCAACCTGGTTGCTGCGCATGGTCTATCCCTTCGCCGGACGGAACACGGGGAGGGTGATCTTGTCATCGAGCGCCTCGAAGGCAACCTCGAGCTTCATGTCGAGCTCGAGCGCTTCCGGCGTCTGCGGGCAGTCGATGATGTTGCTCATCATTCGCGGCCCCTCGGCCAGCTCGACCACGGCGATCGCATAGGGCGGCGTGAAGCCGGGCGCGGCGGGACGGTGGTTGATCACGTAGCTGTAGAGAAAGCCCTTGCCGCTCGCCTTGAAGATGCTGACCTTGCGCGAGGCGCAGGACGGGCAGAACGGGCGCGGCGGGAAATAGACATGCGCGCAGGCGTCGCAGCGCTGCAGACGCAATTCGCCCGCCTTGGTGCCGTCCCAGAAATGCTGGGTCTCCGGTGTCGGTTTCGGTCGCGCGCGCTGCGGTTCGGCCATGTCGGCGGCTCCTCCCAAAGGCAAATCTTGATAAGGCAGGGCTTCATAAAGCAGGGCTTCGCGCCCGCCTGTTTCAATCTTGATGCGACAATCGACCATGGCGCGTCAACGGTCCAGCAATGCGCATGCATGCCATCATGCGCACAATGCTTGTGTCGAACTGAGGCAGCGCTATAGATTGCGCACGCAAATATTCCGTGAGACAGACATGCCCGATTTTCCGACGCTGGCGAAGCTTGCCGAAGACCTCGAAAGCGGCCGCACCACCTCCCGCAAGCTGGTCGAGGCTTGCATCGCCAGGATCGCCGATCCGGCCGGCGAGGGGCAGCGTGCCTTCATCCATGTCGACAAGGACGCCGCGCTCGCGGCGGCGGATGCGATGGACGGTTTGCGCAAGGTGAAGGCGGCGCCGTCGCGCTACGCCGGTATCCCGGTCTCGATCAAGGATCTCTTCGACATCAAGGGCCAGGTGACGCGCGCCGGCTCCCGCGCGCTCGACGATTCCTCGCCGGCCGAGCAGGATGCCCCCACGGTGGCGCGGCTGCGCAAGGCCGGCTTCGTCGTGATCGGCCGCACCAACATGACCGAGTTCGCCTATTCCGGCATCGGCATCAATCCGCATTACGGCACGCCGAAGGGCGTCTGGAACCGGGCCGCGGGCCACGTGCCCGGCGGTTCGTCCTCGGGCGCCGCGGTCTCGGTGCTCGACGGCATGGCGCATGGTGCGCTCGGCACCGACACCGGCGGCTCCTGCCGGATTCCGGCGGCCTATAACGGCATCGTCGGCTACAAGCCGACGCAGCGCCGCGTGCCGCTCGACGGGGCTGTGCCGCTGTCGTTCTCGCTCGACAGCATCGGACCGCTGGCGCGATCGGTCAGTTGCTGTGCCATTCTCGATGCCGTGCTCGCGAACGAGCCCATCGTTCCGCTGAAGCCTCGCCCGGTGAAGGGCATGCGGCTGGCGGTGCCGACCACGATCGCGCTCGACGACCTCGACGCGGCTGTGGCCGAGACGTTCGAGCGTGCGCTCAAGAGCCTCGCCGATCACGGCGCCATCATCGAGCGCATCGAGATGGCCGAATTCCACGACATCGGCCCGATGAACGCCAAGGGCGGCTTTGCCGCCTCCGAAAGCTACGCCTGGCATCGCTACCTCATCACGTCCAAGGGCGACGTCTACGATCCCAGAGTCTCCGTGCGCATCATGCGCGGCGAGGCACAGAGCGCGGCGGACTACATCGATCTTCTCCACGAGCGGCGCTCGCTGATCGCCCGCGTCAATGCGCGCATCGCGCCCTATGACGCGCTGGTGCTGCCGACCACCGCCAACACGCCGCCGAAGATTTCGGATCTTGCCGACGACAAGGCGTTCACCAGGGAAAACCTGCGGGCGCTGCGCAATTGCACCCTGATCAACATGATCGACGGCTGCGCCATCTCGGTCCCTGCGCATCGCGAGGGCGACGTTCCCGTCGGCCTGATGCTGGCGGGCGCGGGCGGGTCCGATCGTCGTATTTTCGAGCTTGCTGCCGGCATGGAGGCCGTAATTCGTGTTTGACCTGACTTTCACCGTCGACGCCCAGGACACCACCACGCCGCTGACGCTGGCGATCGACCAGATGGTCATCGCCGGCTGGACCGGCCGCGACACGATCGCGCGCGACAAGCACATCGCCGAGCTTGAGGCCATGGGCATCGCCCGGCCGGCCTCGACGCCGATCTATTATCGCGCCTCGGCGCGGCGGCTGACCATGGAAGACCGCATCGAATGCACTGGCGGCGATTCCAGCGGCGAGGTCGAGTTCCTGCTGATCGGCTGGCAGGGCCGCATCTTCGTCGGCTGCGGCTCCGATCACACCGACCGCAAGGTCGAGGCCTACAACGTCACGGTCTCCAAGCAGATGTGCGACAAGCCGATCGCATCCACGCTATGGGAGCTCGAGGACGTGATCGGCCATTGGGACAGGATGATCCTGCGCTCCTACGCCTTCATCAAGGGCGAGCGCGTGCTCTACCAGGAGGGCACGCTGGATGCGATGCTGCCGATCGCCGACCTCATCGCGCGCGGCTTCGAGAGCGGGGAATTCCCCGACGGCTGCGCCATGTTCGGCGGCACATTCGCAGCCAAGGGAGGTATCCGCCCCGCCGACCGCTTCGAGTTCGAGCTGGAAGACCCCGTGCTGATGCGCACGATCAAGCACGGCTATGACGTGGTGACGCTGCCGGTGCTGGGCTGATACGTCCCCTCCGACCGTCATTGCGTGCGTAGCGAAGCAATTCAGACTGGTTCCGCGGTGACAGCCTGGATTGCTTTGTCGCAAGGGCTCCTCGCAATGACGGGGAGATAGTCGGAAAACGGGTGGCGGCGTCGGCGCCGTGTTGCGAGAGTAAGTGCCATGACAGCAACAGCGCGAAAATCAGCTCATTCGATCTCGGCCGACCCCGCCGCCCGCGTCGACGCCCTCGACTGGCCTCAAATCACCAGCGAGCTCGATTCCCAGGGCTGCGCCGTGCTGAAGAACCTGCTGACGACGGACCAGTGCCGCGCCATCGCGGCCCTCTATCCTGACGACGCGCATTTCCGCAGCCGCATCGTCATGGGCCGCCACGGCTTTGGCCGCGGCGAGTACAAATATTTCTCCTACCCGCTGCCCGACCTGATCGCGCAGCTGCGCCCTGCGCTTTACACGCACCTGAAGGCCGTCGCGAATCGCTGGAATGAGGCGATGGGGATCGACATCCGCTACCCCGCCGAACACGCGGCGTTTCTGAAGCGCTGCCACGAGGCGGGGCAGGCGCGGCCGACGCCGCTGCTGCTGCAATACGAGGCCGGCGACTTCAATTGCCTGCATCAGGATCTCTATGGCGAGCATGTGTTCCCGCTCCAGGTCGCGATCCTCTTGTCCGAGCCGGGACGCGATTTCACCGGCGGCGAGTTCGTGCTGACCGAGCAGCGCCCGCGCATGCAGTCCCGCGCCGAGGTGGTGCCGCTCGCGCAGGGCGACGCGGTCGCCTTTGCCGTGCATCATCGCCCGGTGCAGGGGACTCGCGGCAGCTACCGCGTTAACCTGCGCCACGGCGTCAGCCGTATCAGGTCCGGCCAGCGCCACACGCTGGGTGTGATCTTTCATGATGCCAAGTGAATAGGCCAAGTGAACATGCCAAGTGAGCACGCCAAGTGAGAGCAATTGACTGCGGATTTGTTCGATAGCGCTGCCGAAGCCCAGCCGTCACGCGAGGAGATCGCCGACGGCGCCGTGCTGCTGCGCGGCTTCGTCAAGCCGATCGAAAGCGAGCTGATCGCCGCGGTGCGCGCGATCGTGGTGCAGTCGCCGTTCCGGCGCATGACGACACCCGGCGGCTACCAGATGTCGGTGGCGATGACCAATTGCGGCGAGCGCGGCTGGATCACCGATCACACCGGCTATCGCTACGATCCAATCGATCCGCGAACCGAGGCGCCGTGGCCCGCGATGCCGCCCGTGCTCCGCGAGCTCGCCCGCCGCGCGGCCGAGCAGGGCGGTTTTGCGGGCTTTGCGCCCGATGCTTGCCTCGTCAATCGTTACGAGCCGGGCACGCGGCTGTCGTTGCATCAGGACAAGGACGAGCTGGATTTTTCCGCGCCCATCGTCTCGGTCTCGCTCGGGCTGCCTGCGACGTTCCTGTTCGGCAGCATGGCGCGCGGCGACAAGCCGCGCCGGTTCCGCTTGGTGCATGGCGACGTCGTGGTCTGGGGCGGGCCGTCCCGGCTCGCCTATCACGGCGTCGCGCCGCTCGCCGACGGCGAGCACGCGCTGCTCGGCCGGAAGCGGATCAATTTGACGTTCCGCAGGACACGCTGATCCATCCCCTCATCCTGAGGAGCTTGCGAAGCAAGCGTCTCGAAGGATGACGGCCGAGATGCAGCAGCCGGGCCTGCATGGTTCGAGACGGCGCTTCGCGCCTCCTCACCATGAGGATGACTACGGCTTCGGCGGGTGAATGAATGCCCACGGGCTCACTTCCGAATCCCGCGTCACTTCCACCGAGATCAGATACGGCCCGCCATGGGCGAGCGCCTTCTCCATCGCCGCCTTGAACTGGTCCGGCGCAGTGACGCGCGCGGCCGCGACGCCAAAGGCCTCCGCGAGCTTGACGAAATCCGGGTTGACGAGATCGGACGCCACCACGCGGCCGTCAAAGCGCTCGCGCTGGTCGCGGCGGACATTGCCATAGGCATTGTTGTTGAACACCAGCGTCACCACGCCGATGTTGAACTGCACGGCCGTGGCAAGCTCCTGCACGCCGAACATGAAGCCGCCATCGCCGGTGATCGCCACCACCGGCTTGTCGGGATTGGCGACCTTGGCGCCGAGCGCGGTCGGGAAGCCCGAGCCGAGCGTGCCCTGATAGCCTGAGGTGATGAAGGTGCGCGGCTGGTAGATCGGGAAGCCGTACCAGGAGGCGAAGCCGAACTGGGACAATTCGTCGGTCACGATCGCGTTCGCTGGCAGCACCTCACGCAGGATGTTGAGATACGCCATCTGCGGCTGGATGCGCTGGATCTCGGCTAGCGCCGTCGCAGTGGCCTCGCGGATTTCTCCCCGCCGGCCGCTGGTCCTGGCATAGCCGGCCTTCTTCACGGCTGTGACGAGATCGGTCGTGCCGGCCTTGGCGTCGGCGACAATAGCGACATCGGAGGCAAGCCGCCGCATCTCGGCCGGATCGATATCGACACGAATGGATTTCAGCCCCTGCGGCTGATACGGCCAGCGGAAGCCCGATGCCGGCAGTTCCGCGCGCGTGCCGATTGCGATCATCAGATCGGTCTTCGGCCAAAGCTTGTAGCCAGCGGCCATGGTCAGCCCAAGCTCATGCGCGTTGGAGACGATGCCGCGGCCGCTGCGGAAAGCGACCACGGGCGCATCGATCATCTCGGCGAGTTCGAGGATTTCTTCGCGCGCCTCGATCGCGCCGCTGCCGACAAAGATCATCGGTGCCTTGCTGTTCTTGATCAGCGCGGCGGCCTGCTTGATCATATCGGGGTCGGGGAGCGGCGCCGGCAGCGGCCCCAGCACCTGCGCAGCCGCCGTGTCCGCGCGCTGGGTGAAGATGTCCCAGGGCATCTCGACCGAGGCGGGGCCGCGCCGGCCGGACGTCATCTCCTGAAAGGCGCGCGCGACGGTGGTCGGCGCGTTGCCGGGATATTCGATGCGATCTGCCCATTTCACATAGGTGCGCAGCGTCGCGAGCTGGTCCGGCATCTCGTGCAGATGGCCGCGGCCCTTGCCCAAAAACTGCGTCGGCACCTGGCCGGTGACGCACAGCACCGGCTCGTTGCAGCCGAAGGCGGTGAGCAGCGCGGCGCTGGCGTTGAGCACGCCGGGACCGGGCACCACGCTGAACACGCCGGGCCTGCCGCTGGAGCGCGCATAGCCGAACGCCATGTAGCCGCAGGCCTGCTCGTGCCGCGCGCCGATCACCTTGAGCTGGGCCTGGTGGAAGGCGTCGAACAGGCCGTAGATTTGCGCGCCGGGCAGGCCGAACACGGTGTCGACGCCATGGGCGACAAGGCCGCTTACGATCGCTTCGCCGCCGGTGAGGGTGGTCATGGCATCATTCCATTCGTTTGTTGATCAGGCTTCGTCGACCACGCCGTTGCGCAAGCTGCCGATGCCCTCGGCTTCGACCTCGACGACATCGCCGGGCTTCAAATAGCGCGGCGGATCGAACCGCGCACCGGCGCCGGTCGGCGTGCCCGTCACGATGATGTCACCGGGAACGAGCGTGGCGAAGGTCGAGATATAGCTGATGAGGTAGCGGAACGGGAACATCAATCGGCTTGTGCGGTCGTCCTGCCGCAGCTCGCCGTTGACATGCGTGGTGAGGCGGATGTCGGCGATCTGCGATTCCTGTGTGTAGGGCACTAGCCACGGGCCGAGGCTGCCGCTGGAATCGAAGTTCTTGCCCTGGGTGACGTTGAACTTGGCGTGGCGCAGCCAGTCGCGCACCGAGCCTTCGTTGCAAAGGGTCAGCGCGGCGATGTGATCGAGCGCCGTGCTTTCCGGAATGTGCCGGCCGGCCTTGCCGATGACAAGCACGATCTCGCCTTCATAGTCGAGCTGTGCGGAAGCGCGCGGGCGCACCAGCGGCGTGTCGTGGCCGACGAAGGAGCGCGGCGAGCGCATGAACATGCTCGGATATTTCGGCGCGTCCTGGCCGTCCTTGTACTCGGCATTGCGGTCGGGATAGTTGACGCCGATGCAGATGATCTTTTCCGGCGCGGGCACCGGCGGCAGCCAGATGATGCCACCGAGCGCGTGATCCGGCGTGCGGCCGGCGGCCTCTTCGGCGAGGCTCGCGAGCTTTCCTGCCGCGATCACCTCGCGCAGCGTCGGATAGTCTTTTGCGTGGCGCGCGGAGAGATCGACAATGCCGCCGTCGACGACGGCACCGTACTTCGTTGCACCCTTGACGGAATAGGTGGCGAGGCGAGGGAGGTTCATGGGCAGCTCAGTATTCCTTTGTCGTCCCGGCGAAGGCCGGGACCCATACCGCGTGATCTATCAAGTGTGCACAATGACAATCCCGAACGACCAACCTTCGTCAAACTTCTCCCTGTGGTTATGGGTCCCGGCTTTCGCCGGGACGACGGCTTGGGAAGCTCGACAGCCATTGGCATCAATCCGCCACCAGCACGTCGGCCACGAACTTTGGCTCACGCACGGCTTGCCCGGAGAACGGCGAGCCCTGCTCGAACCAGGAGCGCGGGGCCGGTGCACCCCACAGCGTCTGGCGGCGCGGATCGCGCAGCGACCAGCGCAGCGGTTCGTGGTCGTGATCGCCGGTGAAATAATCGCTGGTATAGAGCTCGAGCCGGTGTCCATCGGGGTCGCGGACGTAGAGGAAGAACGCATTCGAGATGCCGTGGCGGCCGGGACCGCGTTCGATGTTCTTCACAAAACCCTGCGAGGCCATGACGTCGCAGAGGTGGATGATGTTCATCGCCGTCGGCGTCCAGTAGGCGAAATGGTGCAGCCGCGGGCCCCTGCCGTTGGTGATGGCAAAATCGTGGACATTGCCCTTGCGATGCATCCAGGCAGCCGCAATGCGTCCGTTCGGTCCGTCCTCCTCGGCGTATTCGGTGAGACGGAAGCCGAGCCGGGCATAGAATTCGACGGTGCCCTGCACCTCGGCGGCGAACACATTGAAATGGTCGAGCCGCTGCGGGTGGCAGCCCCTGTAGAGGTCGTAGCGGCGCAGCAGATGCGGCCGCCGGTCCATCGTCGCATAGAGCTCGATCTGGAAACCAAAGGGATCGGTGAATTGCAGCGTGCGGCCCTGAAAGGGCTGATCGACGAAGGCGTAGCCAAGGCCGTTCTCGGAGAGGAACGCGGCAGCCTTGTCCAGATCCCCGTCGTTGCCGACCTTGAAGCCGAGGCGGTTGCAGGCAGGCACCGCCGCCTTGCGCAACACCAGCGAGTGATGCTGATGCTCCTCGGCGGCGCGCAAGTAAACGACCCTGTCGTCGGCGTCCTCGACATGCAGGCCGACAACGCTTTCATAGAACTCGCGGCTGAGCTTCAGGTCGGTGACATCCAGCACGGCATGGCTGGAGCGGATGATGTTGAACGGCGGCTCGAAGACGTGTTGCGGTGCGGGCATTGTGTTTTCCCTCTCTAGACCCCGTCATTCCTCGCTGGCACTCCGCGCGCCGAGGAACCGCGAGCGTTAGATTCCCAGCTTTTGAATCTTATGCGTGCCCCGCGCCAGCGAGACGTGCTTGGTTTCCATGTAGAAGTCGAACGAATAGTCGCCGCCGTCGCGGCCGATGCCTGAGGCCTTCATGCCGCCGAACGGGGTCGGCAGATGGCGGACGTTTTCCGAGTTCAGCCAGATCATGCCGGCTTCGAGTGCATCAGCAACGCGCAGTGCGCGGCCGACGTCGTTGGTCCAGACATAGCCGGTCAGGCCATAGCGGATGTCGTTGGCGATCTCGACCGCATCCTTTTCGTCGCGGAAGGGCAGCACGGTGAGGAAGGGGCCGAACACCTCTTCCTGTGCCACCCGCATCTTGCCGTTCGCGCCGGTCACCAGGGTCGGCTCGACATAATGTCCGCCGCCCGGGCCGTCATAGGCCTTGCCGCCGACGGCGATCGTCGCGCCGTCCTGGCGTGCGACGTCGAAATAGGAGCAGACCTTTGCCAGATGCCGCTCATGGATCAGCGGCCCGATCTCGGTCGCGGGATCGAGGGGATGGCCGACCTTGAGCGCCTTCACCCGCACGGTTAATTTCTCGATGAACTTTTCGGCAATGCTGGCCTGGATCAGCAGGCGGCTCGACGAGGTGCAGCGCTCGCCGTTGAGCGAGTAGATCATGAATACGACCGCATCGAGCGCGCGGTCGAGATCGGCGTCGTCGAATACGATCACGGGGTTCTTGCCGCCGAGCTCGAAATGCACGCGCTTCAGCGTCGGCGCGCCCTGAATCATGATCGCCGAGCCCGTCGCGCTCTCGCCGACGAAGCCGATCGCCTTGATGGCGGGATGCTCGGTCAATGCCTTACCGGCCTCTTCGCCAAAGCCGTGCACGGTGTTGAGCACGCCGTCGGGAACGCCGGCTTCCTTGACGAGCTTTGCAAGAATAGCCGCCGTGATCGGCGACCACTCCGCCGGCTTGTGCACGACGGTGCAGCCGGCGGCCAGCGCGGGGGCGATCTTCCAGGTCGAGAGCATGAACGGCGTATTCCACGGCGTGATCACGCCGACCGGGCCGATGGGCATACGCGTCGAGACGTTCCAATGCTCGTCGCTCGGCGTGTTCTGGCCGTCGCGCGCCTCGCCGCATCTGTCGGCAAAGAAGCGGAAATTTTCGGCGGCGCGGATCGCGGCCTTGGCCATGAAGCGATAGGCCTGGCCGGTGTCGATGCATTCGAGCACCGCGATGTCGTCGGCATTGTCCTCGATGGCGTCGGCGACGCGATGCAGCAGCTTCTTCCGCATCGCCGGCCCCATGTCGCGCCAGGACTTGAAGGCAAGGGCGGCAGCGGTCGCGGCGCGATCGATGTCCTCGGCATTGCCACGGGCGACGCTTGCGAGCGTCGCGCCGTCGACCGGCGACTTGGTCTCGAACGTCTCGCCTGAGATCGACGGCACGATCTTGCCGGCGATCATGTGGCCGATACCGTCGGCACGCAGCGTCTTCAGCAGCGGTGCGACGCGGTCGCGGTTGGCCTGGAACACATCGGCTTTCGGCGTGGTCTTATCCATGGGCGGCCTCCATTTTCAGGGCGTCGTGGATGTTGTTGCGCTTCCAGCTGGTGTCCTTGTCGTTGATCTGCATGTCGAACGACAGGGCGAATTTCGTGCTTGCGAAAACGGGATCAAGATGCCGGGAGAGCGCCTGGAAGACGTGTTCGCCGGCCTCCTTGCGGGTCTTGAGGTCGCGGCCTTCGCCGATGCGCAGCACCATGTCGAGAAAGCCGTAGTCTTGCCTGTTATCGGCGATCGCATAATGCTCGCATTTGACGGCGCGGACGCGGATGCCGCCGAGCGGGAAGATGCCGGTCTCGACCGCCGCCTTGCGCACGATTTCGCACACCGCGCCGATGTCGAGGCGGCCGTCGAGATTGGCCGAATATTCGATCGTGAAATGCGGCATCGCGGTTTCACTCCCTGTTTCTTGTTCGTCAGGCGAAGTAGCAGCTCACCGAGCCGTAGGCGCCGTAATCGGCCTGAATTGTGTCGCCCTTGCGGGTCTCGATCGGACGGATGAAGGAACCGGCGAGCACGACCTGACCCGGTTCGAGCGCAAGGTCGAGCGGCGCGATCTTGTTGGCGAGCCAGGCGACGGCGGTTGCGGGATGATTGAGCACGCCGGCGGCAAGGCCGGTCTCTTCGAGCTGGCCGTTCCGAAAGCAGAGCGCGCCGATCCAGCGCAGATCGGCGTCCAGCGGACGGATCGGCCGTCCGCCGAGCACGATGCCGGCATTCGCCGCATTGTCGGCGATGGTGTCGAAAATCTTTCGCGTCGCCTTGGTCTGGGGATCGACGCGCTCGATCCGCGTGTCCAGAATCTCCAGCGCCGGCACGACGAAGTCGGTAGCGTTGAGCACGTCGAACAGCGTGCAGTCGGGGCCCGCGAGGCGCTTGCTCATGACGAAGGCGAGCTCGGCTTCCACGCGCGTCGCGATGAAGCGCTCCGTCGGGACGAGGCCACCATCGGCGAAGAACATGTCGTCGAGCAGCACGCCGGAATCCGGCTCGTTGATGTCAAGCGCGCTCTGCATCGCCTTCGAGGTCAGGCCGATCTTGTGTCCCCTGACGATGCGCCCCTCGGCGATCTTGACGTCGACCCAGGCCTTCTGAATCGCGTAGGCGTCAGCGATGCTGATGTCGGGAAAGTCCTGCGAGAGCTGCCGGATCTGCGTACGGGTCCTCTCCGCCTGATGCAGACGGTTCGCGCAAGCTCGGATATCGTCGTCGGAAAGCGCCATTTGTGATCTTACAAATCGTGGTGCCCGAAGATACTTAACATGTTAAGTGAATGGGTCAAACACAATTTGGGCTTGCTGCACTGCAAACATTTCGCGGATTGAAGGGGCATCATGGTGAAGAGACCGGCTGATCCAGCGGACGACGGCGCAGCCGCCGTGCGGCAGGTGCCGATGCGCGACTTCTCGCGTTCGCTGCCGATGTCGCTGCTGCGGGCACGCGAGGCGGTGATGCGACAATTTCGTCCCTCGCTGCGCGAGCATGGCCTGACCGAGCAGCAATGGCGCATCCTGCGCGCGCTCGCGGCGATCGACACGGTCGAGGTCACGGAACTCGCGCGCACCGCGTTCCTGCTCGGACCGAGCCTGTCGCGCATCCTGCGCGATCTGGAGGCGCGCAACCTGATCGAACGCAAGACCGCGAAGGCGGACCAGCGCCGCAGCATGGTCTCGATCTCGGAAAAGGGCGTGAAGCTGATGGCCTCCGTCGCGCCGTCCTCCGAAGCGATCTATGCGGAGATCACGCGGCGCTTTGGCGCACGCAAGCTCGCCGAGTTGCAGGAGATGCTCGGCGAGCTCGAACAGAGTCTCGCAGGGCTGGGCGCGGGCGAGGAGGCAAGCGCGGAGGAGTGAAAGCAGATATGCGCGAGCGCGCGGCAACAATCATGGACATTGCTGCATTTTTTCGCTCAAAGTGCCCCTCAGCCGATGCGCAAAAATCGGCGGCCCCTTGCCGGATGACACATGGCCGGCAATAGTGAATACCGCCCGCGAGGTCGGCGTCAGCGAAGTCGGCATCCAGCGGGCAACCGCATAGGCGTTGCGTCATTCCGAGCGTAGCGCGGCGATCCGGTTCGCGGTAACAGCGGGTCGCGCTGTCGCGGCGCTCGTCATGGTGACGACGGTCCAATAACACGGGTCCAAATAACACGGTCCAAACAACGAGGAAGGAAGGCAACGTGGCGAACAAGGTCAAGGAAATCTGGAAGTCGGGCAAGGCCGTGGTCAACGCGTGGCTCGCGATTCCCTCCGGCTTCTCGGCCGAGATGATCGCGCAATGCGGCTTCGACAGCGTCACCGTCGACATGCAGCACGGCGTGCAGGATTATCTCTCGATGGTGCAGTGCTTCCAGGCGATGGACAAGCATCCGATCACGCCGATGGTCCGCGTGCCCTGGAACGAGCCCGGTATCATCGGCAAGGTGCTCGATGGCGGCGCCTATGGCGTGATCTGCCCGATGGTCAACACGCCGCAGGAAGCCAGGAACCTCGTATCCTATTCCAAGTACCCGCCGAAGGGCGTACGCTCCAACGGCCCGATCCGCGCCGGCATGTACGGCACCGCGGGCTCCTACCAGAAGACGGCCAACGACGACATCGTGCTGCTGCCGATGATGGAGACCAGGACCGCGGTCGAGAACATGGAAGCGATCTTCGACGTCGAAGGCATCGACGGCGTCTATATCGGTCCGTCCGACCTCGGCTTCTCCTACGGCCTCGAGCCGAAGCTCGACCGCACCGAGCCCGAGATCCTCGCGATCTACGAGAAGATCATCAAGGAGTGCGGCAAGCGCGGCCTCAACGCCGGCATCCATTGCAGCGGCGCCGAAGGTGCCGCGCGCGCCATCAACATGGGCTTCAAGCTGGTGACGCTGTCGAACGAGGTCGGCCTGATGACGACCTACGCCAAGATGCAGGTCAACGCGACCCGGAAGGATTCCGGCGGCAAGGCTTGAGCTCTTCTCCCTTTCCCTCTCCCCGTTCTTACGGGGAGAGGGAAAGGGTGAGGGGCTCTCTCAACACGACCTAATCTAACGATCGAGCGCGCCGCTTGCCCCTCACCCGGATCGCCCCGGACGATGCATCGCCGGTCGCGATCCGACCTCTTCCCGTAAGAACGGGGAGAGGTGAAGTAAGACCCAAGGAGACCTCCCATGACCATCAGCCCCGTCATTCGCCTGCATCCCGATGATGGCGTGCTGATCGCGCGCGCGAGCCTGCCGCCTGGAACATTGGTGGCCGACGGCGTGACGACGGTCGAGCGCATTCCTTCCGGCCACAAGGTCGCGATCAAGCCGATCGCATTGGGCGAGCCGGTGATACGCTACGGCCAGATCATCGGCTTTGCGACGGTGCCGATCGCGCCGGGCCAGCACGTGCACGTGCAGAACTGCGGCATGGGCGATTTCGCTAAGGACTATGCCTATTGCGCCGACGTCAAGCCGACGCCGAATTTCGACCTGCCGGCGAGCTTCGAAGGCATCCGCCGCCCGGACGGCCGCGTCGCCACGCGCAACTATATCGGCATCCTCACCTCGGTGAATTGCAGCGCGCATGTCGCGAGCCTCGTCGCCGACGTGTTCAAGAAGAATCCGTTCACCGGCGACAATCCGCTGGCCGATTTCCCCAATGTCGACGGTGTGGTCGCGCTGACCCACAAGACCGGCTGCGGCATGACGCAGAACGAGCCCCTGGCGCTGCTCCGCCGCACGCTCGGTGGCTATGCGCGCCACGTCAATTTCTCCCACGTCATCGTGCTCGGCCTCGGCTGCGAGGTGAACCAGATCGGCGGCCTGATGGAGGAGCAGAAGCTCGCCGGCCGCCTGCGCGCGATGGACATCCAGGAGGTCGGCGGCACCCGCAAGACGGTGGAAGCCGGCATCGCCTTCGTGCGCGAAGCGCTTGCGGATTCCAACAAGGTCAAGCGCGAGTCGGTGCCGGTGAGCGAATTGACCGTCGCGCTGCAATGCGGCGGCTCGGATGGCTATTCCGGCGTGTCCGCCAACCCGGCGCTGGGTGCGGCCAGCGATCTGATCGTGCGTCACGGCGGCACCGTGATCCTGTCGGAGACGCCGGAGACCTATGGCGCCGAGCATCTGCTCACGCGCCGCGCCGTCAGTCGCGAGGTCGGCGAGAAGCTGGTCGATCTCATGCGCTGGTGGGACGCGTACACCGAGCGCGAAGGCGCCGAGATGAACGCCAATCCGAGCCCCGGCAACAAGGCCGGCGGCCTCACCACCATTTTGGAGAAGTCGCTCGGCGCGATGGCGAAGGCCGGCACCACCAACCTCGTCGAGGTGCTGCGCTACGCCGAGCCCATCACCAAGAAGGGTTTCGTCTTCATGGACACGCCCGGCTACGATCCCGTCGCCGCCACCGGGCAGGTCGCCGGCGGCGCCAATCTCGTCTGCTTCACCACGGGCCGCGGCAGCGTATTCGGCTGCAAGCCGGCGCCCTCGATCAAGCTCGCGACCAACACGCCCATGTACAAGCGCATGGAAGAGGACATGGACGTCAATTGCGGCACCATCCTCGAAGGCGAGGAAAGCGTGCAGCAATGCGGGCAGCGCATCTTCGATCTCATCCTGAAGACGGCCTCGGGACAGCCGACCAAGAGCGAGAGTTTCGATTTCGGCGGCGCCGAGTTCGCGCCCTGGGTGCTGGGCGCGACGATGTAGCAAAGGTGCAGCCCGTGCCATAGGCACGGTCTGCCCGTTGTTAGTGCTTGATCGCGATCACCAGCGGTGTTCTGCTCAAAAAAGCTGCTGGAGTACCACACCCCGTGTCGATCTACGTCGCATTACACCACGTCACGCACTACAAGTACGATCGTCCGATTGATCTTGGCCCGCAGACCATCCGCCTGCGACCGGCGCCGCACACCCGCACGCCGATCCTGAGCTATTCGCTCAAAGTCACGCCCTCCGATCATTTCGTGAATTGGCAGCAGGATCCGCAGGGAAATTGGCTGGCGCGCTACGTCTTTCATGAGAAGACCACCGAGCTGAAGATCGAGGTCGATTTCACGGCGCAGATGACCGTGGTCAATCCGTTCGACTTCTTCGTCGAGCCCTATGCCGACAGCTTTCCGTTCGAATATACCCAAGATCTGAAGACAGAGCTCGCGCCTTATCTCGAGACGATCAAGCCCGATCGCCTGTTCGCGAAATATCTCGATACGATCCCGCACGAAGCCCCAAACACGGTCAACTTCCTGGTCGATCTCAACAGGGAGCTGCGGGAGAAGATTCGCTATGTCATCCGCATGGAGGCGGGCGTGCAGACGCCCGAGGAGACGCTCACCACCTGCGCCGGCTCCTGCCGCGACTCCGCCTGGCTCCTGATCCAGACCTTCCGTCATCTCGGGTTGGCCGCCCGTTTCGTCTCCGGCTATCTGATCCAGGTCCGTCCCGACATCGATCCGATCGAGGGACCGCCGGAAGTCGAGAACGATTTCACCGATCTGCACGCCTGGGCCGAGGTCTATCTGCCCGGCGCAGGCTGGATCGGCTTCGACGCGACGTCCGGCATGCTCGCGGGCGAGGGGCACATCCCGGTTGCCGCGACGCCGCATTACCGCTCGGCCGCGCCGATCTCCGGCGGCGCCGGGTTTGCCGAGGTCGAGTTCGACTTCGACATGAGCGTCCGGCGGATCCGCGAGGCGCCGCGCATCACAAAACCGTTTTCCGATGAAGCCTGGACGCGGCTGAACGATCTCGGCGAGCAGGTCGACGGCGATCTCGCCGCGCAGGACGTCCGGCTCACCATGGGCGGCGAGCCGACTTTCGTCTCGGTCGATGACCTGGAGGCGGCGGAATGGAACACCGAGGCCGTTGGCCCGACCAAGCGCGCGCTTGCCGACGATTTGATCCGCCGGCTGCGCACGCGCTTTGCGCCTGGCGGGCTGCTGCATTACGGCGAGGGCAAATGGTATCCCGGCGAGAGCCTGCCGCGCTGGGCCTTTGGCCTGTACTGGCGCAAGGACGGCGTGCCGATCTGGAAGAATGCCGATCTGATCGCCAAGATCGAGAATCCGCGGCGCGCCGAGATCAAGGACGCCGAGGCCTTCATGGAAGGCACCGTGGCACGGCTCGGCCTGGATCCCGGCTACATCATGCCGGCCTATGAGGATCCGGCCTACTGGTTGCAGAAGGAGGGGGAGCTTCCGGTCAACGTCGATCCCTCAGACTCAAAGCTGTCCGATCCGGAAGCGCGCGCACGTATGGCGCGGGTGTTCGACGACGGGCTCAATGCGCCAAAGGGCTTCGTGCTGCCGGTACAGCGCTGGAACGCGGAAGCGCCGCGCTGGCGCAGCGAGCGCTGGAAGCTGCGTCGCAACCATCTGTTCCTGATGCCCGGCGATTCTCCGCTCGGCCTGCGATTGCCGCTCAACGCGCTCGAATATGTGCCGCCCGATCGCTATCCCTATATCGTCGAACAGGACCCGATGGAGGCCCGGACCAAGCTGCCGGTGTTCGGCCGCATGCCGCGCCCGCAATCTCCGGCGCCGCGGCTTGCGCCGGAAAGTCTCGAAGCATCGGAGCCGGTCCGTACCGCGATGTCGATCGAAGTCCGCGATGGCGTGCTCTGTGCCTTCATGCCGCCGGTGGAACGCATCGAGGACTATCTCGAGCTGATTGCAGCGCTTGAGGCCAGTGCCGAAGAGATGCAGTTCCAGGTCCATGTCGAAGGCTATCCGCCGCCGTTCGATCCACGCATCGACGTCATCAAGGTGACGCCTGACCCCGGTGTGATCGAGGTCAACGTCCAGCCGGCAAGGAATTGGCGCGAGGCGGTCGACATCACCGTCGGGCTTTATGAGGACGCGGCGAAGATTCGTCTCGGCGCCAACCGTTTTCTGGTCGACGGCCGCCACACCGGCACCGGCGGCGGCAACCACGTCGTGGTCGGCGGCTCGAGCCCGCCGGACTCGCCGTTCCTGCGCCGGCCCGATCTGCTGAAGAGCCTGGTGCTGTATTGGCAGCGTCATCCGTCGCTGTCCTATTTCTTCTCCGGTCTGTTCATCGGCCCGACCAGCCAGGCACCGCGCATCGACGAAGCCCGCCACGACAGCATCTATGAGCTCGAGGTCGCGCTGTCGCACGTGCCGCCGCCGGGCTATCAGGCGCCGCTGTGGCTGGTGGATCGCTTGTTCCGGCATCTCCTCGTCGACATCACCGGCAACACCCATCGCGCCGAGATCTGCATCGACAAGCTCTATTCACCGGATGGCCCGACCGGTCGGCTCGGCCTCGTCGAATTCCGCGCGCTCGAAATGCCGCCGGATCCGCGCATGTCGCTGGCGCAGCAGCTGCTGATCCGTGCGCTGATCGCAAAATTCTGGCGCGAGCCGCAGGCCGGCAAGTTCGTGCGCTGGGGCACCGCGCTGCATGACCGCTTCATGCTGCCGCATTTCATCTGGGAAGATTTTCTCGAAGTGCTCACCGAGCTGAAGCAGTTCGGCTATCCGTTCGAGTCGGAATGGTATCAGGCCCAGCTCGAATTCCGCTTCCCCGCGTTCGGCCGCGTCCATCATGGCGGCGTCACGCTGGAGCTGCGCCAGGCGCTGGAGCCCTGGCATGTGCTCGGCGAGGAGGGCTCGGCCGGCGGCACGGTTCGTTACGTCGACAGCTCGGTCGAACGGCTTCAGGTCAAGGCGGAAGGCTTCGTCGAGGGGCGTCACATCGTGACCTGCAACGGCCGCCGCCTGCCGATGACCTCGACCGGCCGCTCGGGTGAGGCCGTGGCCGGCGTTCGCTTCAAGGCCTGGCAACCGGCCTCCGGCCTGCACCCGACCATTCCCGTTCACGCGCCCCTGACCTTCGACCTCATCGACACCTGGAACGGCCGCTCGCTCGGCGGCTGCGTCTATCACGTCGCCCATCCCGGCGGCCGCAGCTACGACACCAAGCCCGTCAACACCTACGAGGCCGAGGCGAGGCGGCTGGCGCGCTTCCAGGACCACGGCCATACGCCGGGTCCGATGCAGCCGCCGCCCGAGGAACGCACAAATGAGTTTCCGCTGACCCTCGACTTGCGGACCCCGCTCCTGCAATGAGTATGATGCCGGGGCAGGGAGAGGCGCATGGCCGAGGGCGCAGCCGAAGAGGACGACAAGGCGGGTAAGGCGCAAGGTCAGCGCGAAGGCCAGCGCCGCCTCGCGCAATGGGTTCGCGACTATAGGCGCCTGCCCGGCATCCCTGACGAGTTCCTGGGGCCCGACGGCGCCCCGCGCGCGGTCTGGAGCCGCTTCTTCAACGCCTTCGGGGCGCTTGCGCCCGACGAGGTCGAGCGGCGGTTTGGCATGGCCGACCGTCATCTCCGCGAGGCCGGCGTCACCTATCGCGCGCCCGGCGAGAGCGCCGACCGGCCGTGGTCGATCAGCCATCTGCCGCTGCTGATCGACGAGGCCGACTGGAAGCAGCTGTCCGACGGTATTACCCAGCGCGCCGAGCTGCTCGAGCTCGTGCTGCGCGACATCTATGGCGAGGGCCGCCTCGTCGCGGAAGGCGCGTTGCCCGCGGCCGCGATCGCCGGCAGTCCCGAATATCTCCGTCCCGTCTGCGGCGTGCCGCCGCCGGGCGGGCACTATCTCTCGCTGTATGCCGCCGACGTCGGCCGTGGACCGGATGGCCGCTGGTGGGTGCTCGGCGACCGCACGCAGGCCCCCTCGGGCGCGGGCTATGCGCTGGAGAACCGCCTGGTGCTCTCGCGCGCCTTCTCCGATCTCTACAAATCGATGAACGTGCCGCGCGTCGCGCCGTTCTTCGAGGCGTTTCGTGACTCGCTTCGTGCGAGGGCCGATCGCGACGAGCCGCGGATCGGCGTGCTCACGCCGGGCAGCTTCAGCGAAACCTATTTCGAGCACGCGACGCTCGCGCGCTATCTCGGCTTCCTGCTGGTCGAGGGCGACGATCTCGCAGTCAGCGACAACCGCATCCACATTCGCACGGTCGCGGGGCTCAAGCGGCTCGATGTGCTGCTGCGCCGGGTCGATTCCAACTCGCTCGATCCGCTCGAGCTCGATGCCTCCTCGCGGCTGGGGGTCGCAGGCCTGATCGACGTGCTGCGCAAGGACGGCGTCGTCGTCGCCAACATGCCGGGCTCGGGCGTCCTCGAAGCCCGTGCGATGCTCGGCTTTCTGCCCGCGCTCAGCCGCCGCCTGCTCGGCGAAGAGCTGAAGATGCCGCACATCGCGACCTGGTGGTGCGGCCAACGCTCGGCGCGCGACGAGGTGCTGTCGCGGCTCGACGAGGTCGCGATCGGAGGCGCCTATCGGCGCGGTGTTCCCGGTTTCGACAGCAACGGTCCGGTGCTCGCGAGCGAGCTCGACGCCTGCGAACGCCAGCGCCTGATCGACGCCATCACTGGGCGCGGCATGGACTATGTCGGCCAAGAGGTGGTGCGGCTCTCGACCATGCCGGTGTGGGAGCAGGGGCAGATCACGCCCCGTCCCTTCGTGCTGCGCGTGTTCGCAGCCGCGACGCCCGACGGTTGGGCCATCATGCCCGGCGGCTTCTGCCGGATCGCCGAGCAGGCGGATGCGCGCGCGGTGTCGATGGGCGATGGCGCGCGCTCCGCCGACGTCTGGGTGGTCTCGGACAAGCAGGTTTCGACCGCGACGCTGCTGCCTGCGATCGACAAGGTGCGCATCCGCCGTATCGCCGGCGTGCTGCCGAGCCGCGCCGCGGACAATCTGTTCTGGCTCGGTCGCTATCTCGAACGCGCCGAGGCGACGCTGCGGCTGGTGCGGGCGCTGGGGTCGCCGAGCGGGCCCAACAAGGGCACCGCGGCCTCACTGCAATCTGCCGAGCGTATCCAGCGCCTGCTGGTGACCTGGGGCGCGATCTCGCAGACTTCGCGCGCGGCGCCCGGACGCATCGTTGCCGAAGCGCTACAAAGCCCGGAGCGATTCGGTTCGGCGCTGTCGCTGGTCCGCGCGGCACAGCGCACGGCGACCTCCTTGCGCGAGCGGCTGTCGCCCGACGCCTGGCAAGTCATCACCGAGATGGCCGAGCGGCTGGCCCTGGAGGTCGAGGGCGACGACGGCGTGCTGAGCGCGGCCGAGCTGACCTTGCAGGAGCTGGCGAGCTTTGCCGGCCTTGCACACGAGAACATGAACCGCGCCGCCGGCTGGCGCTTCCTCGATATCGGCCGCCGCACCGAGCGCGCCATCAACACGACGCGTTTTGCCCGGCAATTTGCCTATGACGAGGCCGGCGACGAGGATCTCGATATCCTGCTGACGCTGGTGGATTGCCAGATCACCTACCGCTCGCGTTATCTGCTGGCGCCGATCCTGGCGCCGGTGCGCGACCTCGCCGTGCTCGACAGCTACAATCCGCGTTCGGTGGCGTTCCAGGTGACGACGCTGAACGAGCACATCGCCGCGCTGCCGAGCCTGAAGGAGCACGGCCTGATCGAGAAGCCGCAGCGGCTTGCGGTCGCGATGCAGGCGATGCTCGCGACCGCGGAGGCCGAGAAGCTCGAGGTCAAGACGCTGTTCGCACTGGAGCAGGATCTGCTCAGCCTCGCCGAGGCGGTCGGGCAGCACTACTTCCCGCACGGCCCCAATGCCAGCCGCCCGGAAAAGCTGACGGGGCTGGCGTGATCTACGACATCCGTCACGTCACCATCTACGAATACGAGAGTCCGGTCAGCTTCGCCCGCTGCACGCTGCGGCTGGAGCCGAGGAGCGGCCATGGCCAGGAACTGATCTCGCACAATGTCGAGATCCGTCCGCGCCCCGCCGAGCGTAGCGTCCGCCGCGATTTCTTCGGCACCCTGACCGAGAGTGTCGTGATCGAGGCCGCGCACCGCAATTTGCGCATCGACTCGCGCTCGCGCGTCTCGGTGTCGCGCCAGCCGCCGGCGCGCGCCGCTGCCAGCCCGGCCTGGGAGAGCATTCGCGACATCGCCTTCGAGGCCACGAGCCTCGGGCCGTCCTCGCCGGTCGGCTATGTCTTTGCGAGCCCGCTGGTGCCGGTGCTGGGACCGGTCAGCGCCTATGCGGCGGAAAGCTTTGCGCCCGGCGCGGGCATCCTCGCCGGGGCGGTCGATCTGATGCATCGCATCCGCACCGAATTTCGCTACGACCCCAAGGCGACGGTGATCTCGACGCCGCTCAACGAGGTCTTTGCCAAGCGCCATGGCGTCTGTCAGGATTTTGCTCATGTGATGATCGCAGGGCTGCGCGGGCTCGGTCTGCCCGCGGCCTATGTCAGCGGATATTTGCGCACCGTTCCGCCGGCGGGCCAACCGCGCCTGCAGGGCGCCGACGCCACCCATGCCTGGGTGTCGCTGTGGTGCGGGGAGGAGCTTGGCTGGGTCGATTTCGATCCGACCAACGATCTTATGGTCGCTGGCGACCATATCGTGCTCGCGGTCGGCCGCGACTTTTCCGACGTTTCGCCGGTCGACGGCATCATCGTCGGCTCGCCGAAGCAGAAGCTCGACGTGGCCGTCGACGTGCTGCTGGTGGAATGATTGCGGGTCCTGCCGTGCCGGCGACGCCCAGCCAGGCTGTATCGAGCCGGCACCGAAACCGCGATATCGCGGGGCACAACCGCAACATATTTCCGTATTTTCGTTCGGGGATTTGGTCACTCGGCCCAAGATGGGCTATGCTGACGCTTGCGTCGAGGACAATAATGAGACGTCGGGAGTTGATGTGGGACACCACCGACAAGCGGGGCTGCATCCATGATGACGTTACCGAGACTGGCGGCTGAATCCCTCGAGAAGTTGCTCGGTACGTTCATGCGTCGCCGGTACGACGAGACTTCTGCAAGTATCGTCGAGAGCGCGACCCGCACCGCGATGGAGTGCATCGGCAACAGCGATGCGCTCTATCACAATATCGAGCATACGATGCTGGTGACCCTGGCGGGCCATTCCATCCTCAGTGGCCGCAGTCTTCATACGCATCTGTCGGCAGAGGACTACGTCCATGTCCTGATCGCCTGCCTCGCTCACGACATCGGCTATGTGCGCGGCCTATTCGAGGAGGATGACGCCGACGGCTTCGTGATCGATGCGGCCGACACCAAGATCTCGTTGCCGCGCGGTGCATCGGACGCGAGCTTGATGATGTATCACGTCGATCGGTCCAAGCTTTATGTGACGCGGCGGTTGCGGCATATTCCCGGACTGGATCCGGATCGCATTGCCCGCGCCATCGAGGGCACGCGCTTTCCGGCCCGGGAAGGCCAGGACTATGACGACGAGGCCTCGATCCTGCGCGCTGCCGACTTTATCGGCCAGCTCGGCGACCCCAACTATCTGCGCAAGGCCAACGCGCTCTACTACGAGTTCGAGGAGGTCGGCATCAACCGCCAGCTCGGCTACGACTCGCCGGCCGACGTCGTGAACCGCTATCCGCAATTCTACTGGAACAGCGTCGCACCGCACATCCAGACCGAGATCAGCTACCTCAACAAGACCGAGATCGGCCGGCAGTGGATCGCCAATCTCTACAGCAACGTGTTCCGCGCCGAGCGCGACATCTCGCTGTCCGGGCCGCAGAAATAGCTTCGCTTTGTAATGCAACAAAAAACCGTCACGACGGATATCCTCGACATCGCCTATCGCGAATACGGCGCGCCGGACGGCTGGCCCTGCATCATGGGCCACGGCTTTCCCTACGATGTGAACGCCTATGCCGAGACCGCGCCGATCATTGCGCATGCGGGCGCGCGGGTGCTGGTGCCCTGGCTGCGCGGCTACGGGCCGACGCGGTTCCGCTCCGCTGCGACGTTGCGCTCCGGCGAGCAGGCGGCGCTTGGCGCCGATCTCCTGGCCTTCATGGATGCGCTTCACATCAAGCGCGCGGTCGTCGCCGGTTATGACTGGGGCGGGCGCGCGGCCTGCGTGGTCTCGGCGCTGCATCCCGAGCGCGTGATCGGGCTCGTCTCCGGCAATTCCTACAACATCCAGAACATCGACCGCGCCATGGAGCCGGCCTCACCTCCGGAGGAGGCGGCGCTCTGGTATCAATATCTCTTCCACAACGAGCGCGGCCGCCGCGCGCTGGAGCGCAACCGGCGCGGTTTTGCCCGCCAGCTCTGGGCGATGTGGTCGCCGACATGGGCGTTCGACGACGCGACGTTCGAGACCAGCGCAACGTCGTTCGACAATCCTGATTTCGTCGATGTCGTGATCCATTCCTACCGCCACCGCTACGCGCTGGTTGAGGGCGATCCCGCCTATGCCGGGATCGAGGCGAAGCTCGCGGGCCAGCCGCCGATCCGTGTCCCCACGATCGCCATCGATGGCGACAGCGATGGCGTCAATCCCGGCACGGCGCATCATGCGCGCAAGTTCGAGGGCTTTTTCGAGCGGCGCGTGTTCACTGAGGCCGGCCACAATCTGCCGCAGGAACGGCCCGCCGAATGGGCGCAGGCGGTGCTCGATGTGCAAAAGGCGGCGGGGTGACCCGAATTTTTGGCGTCGCGAGGAACCTTTCGCAGGCGGCGCCGTCCAAATCCCGAGTTGAGCGCCAGCCGCGAGGGAGATGACCATGAGTGAGGAGAGCAAGCCTGGTGGAGCCGACCTGACCAAGGGCGTCTCGCTCGCCGATCTCAAGGACGGCAAGCTGCTCGGCCATGTCGGCGCGGAGGATGTCCTGCTGGTGCAGGCGGGCAATGAGGTTTTTGCGATCGAGCCCGCTTGCAGCCACTACCACGGGCCACTCGCCGAGGGGCTGGTGGTCGACGACACCATCCGTTGCCCCTGGCACCACGCCTGCTTCTCCTTGCGCACCGGCGAGGCCACGCGCCCGCCGGCGCTGAACGCGCTGGCGGTCTGGGAGGTGACGCGGGATCGGGACAGGATTTGGGTTCAGCGCAAGCGTGAGATGCCGAAGCCTTCGGCGCTCCACCGCATCGCGCCGACACCGGAAAAATTCGTCATCGTCGGTGGCGGCGCGGCCGGTTTCGCGGCGGCCGAGACGCTCCGGCGCGAGGGCTTTGCCGGCGCCGTCACCATGCTCAGCAATGACGGCGCGATGCCGGTCGACCGGCCGAACCTCTCCAAGGACTATCTCGCTGGCAACGCGCCGGAGGACTGGCTGCCGTTGCGGAGCGAGGATTACTATCCGGACGCGGGCATCGACCTCAGGCTCAACACGAATGTTTCCGCGATTGATCCCAAGGCGCGTAGCGTGACGTTGGGTAATGGTGACAAGCTGCCGTTCGACCGGCTGCTGCTCGCGACCGGCGCCGAGCCGGTCAAATTGCAGATCCCCGGCGCCGACCAACCCCATGTCCACACCTTGCGATCCGTCGCGGACAGCCGCGCCATCATCAAGGCGGCCGGCAGCGCGAAGCGTGCGCTGGTGATCGGCGCCAGCTTCATCGGCCTCGAAGTTGCGGCCTCCTTGCGGGCACGCAAGATCGAGGTGCACGTGGTCGCGCCGGAAGAACGGCCGATGCAGAAGGTGCTCGGTCCCGAGATGGGCGACTTCGTGCGCGCGCTGCATGAGGACAATGGCGTCAACTTCCATCTCAAGGACACGGTGGAAAAGCTGGACGGCACGCGCGCCACGTTGAAGAGCGGCGGCGTCATCGATGCCGAACTGGTCGTGGTCGGCATCGGCGTCAAGCCGCGCCTTGCGCTCGCCGAGCAGGCGGGACTTGCGGCCTACCGGGGCGTCAGCGTGAGCGAATATCTGGAGACCAGCGTATCCGGCATCTTCGCGGCCGGCGACATCGCGCGCTGGCCGGATCCGCATTCGCGGCAAACCATCCGCGTCGAGCACTGGGTCGTGGCGGAGCGCCAGGGCCAGACCGCGGCGCGCAACATGCTCGGCAAGCGCGAACGTTTCGACGCCGTGCCGTTCTTCTGGTCCCAGCATTACGACGTACCGATCAACTATGTCGGCCACGCCGAGAGCTTCGACGACATCGCGATCGACGGCAGCATTTCCGGCAAGGACTGCCTGCTGAAGTACCGCAAGGGCGGCCGCGTCCTTGCGATTGCTTCAATTTATCGCGATCTCGCCAATCTCAAGGCCGAGCTGGAGATGGAACGGACGCGCGGCTGAGGCGCCGCATCCGATCTTGATTTGCATCAATGTTGCTGCCCGCGAGGGCTGCTGTACTGGCTGTCTCCCGGTGCGGTCGGCGCTATCCTGGCGTGCGCTCGCGGGCTTCCATGCAGGAGTGGCCGTCATGACAAGTGCCTCGGATATCTCCCATCCTTCCAGCCTGGGCTCCGGCATCGCGGCGTTGCATGCCAAATGGGGCTGGATCGTCGCCTTGGGCGTCGTCTATCTCATCGCCGGCTTCGTCGCGCTCGGCAGCATGGTGATGGCGACGGTGGCGAGCGTGATCGTGGTCGGTGCGATGATGATCGTGGCCGGCGTTATGGAAGTGATCGGCGCCTTCCAGATGAAAAGCTGGGGCAAGTTCGTGATCTGGGCCTTGCTCGGCGTGCTCTACATCGTCGCGGGCTTCCTGACCTTCGAGAACCCGCTGTTTGCAGCAGCGCTGCTGACCTTGTTTCTCGGCGCCTCGCTGCTCGCCTCCGGCGCGGTCCGGCTGTTTCTCGCCTTCAGCATGAAGCGCGAAAGCCCGTGGGTCTGGGTGGCGCTGTCTGCCGTCATCACGTTGCTGCTCGGGCTGTTGATCCTGGCGCGCTGGCCGGTCAACAGCGTCTATATCCTGGGCCTGTTCCTCGGCATCGACCTGATCATGGCCGGCGCGGGCTGGGTCAGCCTCGGCTTCAGCTTGCGGCGGCGCCACTAGGCGCGCCGCGTGGATGGTTGTGACGGGGCCGGGCGGTGGCATTCGCGCGGCCGAAGGGAGATTCCATGCGCTGGGTTCATCTCGCCATCATCGTGCTGTTCGCCGCCGCAACGCTGACCTTCGCCCTGCAAAATCTGGAAACGGTGACGATCTCGTTGTTCAGGGGCAACATCGGCCTGCCGCTGGCGCTCCTCACCATCATCGCCTACCTGCTCGGCGCCGCCACCGGCGGCAGCCTGTTCGCACTGCTGCGGCGTTCCTACACCGGCTCGCGGCGAAGCGTCGGGTAAACCAGCAACTCGACGCAAGACCGTCTTGCGGAACTCCGCTGATCTGACGCGCTGACAAAAGCAGCACGCCGCGCATTCGGATCGCGCGGACGATGATCATTGGGGAGAAACCATGAAAGCCGCTATGGCCCTGGCGGCAGCGTTGGCTGCCGCTTGTCTGTCCACGCCTGTCCTTGCGCAAAAATCCTACGGTCCCGGCGTCACCGACACCGAGATCAAGATCGGCAACACCATGCCCTATAGCGGGCCTGCATCGCCGCTCGGCATCACCGGCAGGGTGATCTCGGCCTATTTCGACGAGGTCAACGACAAGGGCGGCGTCAATGGCCGCAAGCTCAATCTCTTGTCGCTCGACGACGCCTTCTCGCCGCCGAAGACCATGGAAGCGGCACGGCGGCTGGTCGAGGGCGACGGCGTCGCCTTCATCTTCGCCACCATGGGCACCGCGCCGAGTTCGGCGATCGCAAAATATCTCAACAGCAACAAGGTGCCGCAGCTCTTCCTGATCAGCTCGGCCTCGAAGTGGAACGACCCCGCCAACATGCCCTGGTCGATGGCGCTGCCCTGGGCGCCGAACTACACCAGCGAGGCCGCGATCGACGTCGCCTATGCCCGAGCCAAGAACCCGAATGCGCGCTTTGCGGTGCTCTATCAGAACGACGACGCCGGCAAGGAATATCTGCGCGGCGTCAAGGAAGCACTTGGTGCCGACGCCGACAAGGCGATCGCGATGGCGTCGAGCTTCGAGGTCGCCGACCCCACGATCGATTCCCAGGTGCTGACGCTCGCCAACACCAAGGCCGACGTCTTTATGATCTATTCGGTGACGCCGCGCGCCTGCGCCCAGGCGATCCGCAAGGCGCATGAAGTCGGCTGGCAGGCCACGCGCTTCCTCGCCTCGGGCTGCGCCAACAAGGCGACCGTGATGGTGCCGGCCGGCCTCGATGCCGGCAAGGGCGTGCTCTCGCTCGGCTCGCTCAAGCCGTTCGTCGCCGAGCCGAAGGACGATCCGGCGATGACGGCCTATACCGACTTCATGAAGAAGCGCCTGCCCAACGCCGACGTCAACAACGTCGCTGGCCTCTACGGCTACACGGTCGCCGAGGCACTGGTGGTCCTGCTCAAGCAGTGCAAGGACAATCTGACGCGCGAGAACATCATGGCGCAGGCGGCCAATCTGAAGAACGTGCCGCTGTCGCTGCTGATGCCCGGCATCACGCTCAACACCACGCCGCAGGATTTCCGCCCGATCAAGGACGGCTATATGCTCCAGTTCGAC
This sequence comes from Bradyrhizobium nivariense, assembly GCF_029846695.2. Classification (NCBI taxonomy): domain Bacteria; kingdom Pseudomonadati; phylum Pseudomonadota; class Alphaproteobacteria; order Hyphomicrobiales; family Nitrobacteraceae; genus Bradyrhizobium; species Bradyrhizobium nivariense. The sequence goes on from NZ_JARWCR020000012.1 coordinate 165,660, forward strand.
GGCAACGACTGGATCGTCGCGAGCGAGCTGTTGCGCGGCACGTGATGGCAAGCCGGCTATCGCGGTTGATGATGGCGCATCCTTCGAGACGCCCGCTTTCGCGGGCTCCTCAGGATGAGGGCGGAATGCGTAGCGGCAGGTTCAACAGGCGCGAATGTCGCTTAGCCTCATCCTGAGGAGACCGCGGAGCGGTCGTCTCGAAGGGCGAGGCGTGCGCTCCACCTACCACGGAAGGCAAAGTGCGATCACCCTTGGCGAACAGGAGAGCAGAATGGACTTTCACCACTCCGAACGTTCGCTGGAGCTGCAGCAGCGCGTGCGCCAGTTCATGCGGACGCATGTCGAGCCGGTCGAGGAGCTCTATTACGAGCAGGTGAAGCCGGAAGCGACGCGCTACAAGACGCCGCAAGTGTTGCAGGATCTGAAGCGGCTGGCGCGGGAGCAGGGGCTCTGGAACCTGTTTCTCTCGGGCGCGCACGGTCCGGGTTTGACCAATCTCGAATATGCGCCCGTGAAGGAGATCATGGGCCGCATTCTCTGGGCGCCTGAGGTCTTCAACTGCTCGGCGCCCGACGTCGGCAACATGGAGGTCCTCGCCAACTACGGCACGCCCGCGCAGCAGGAACGCTGGCTGAAGCCGCTGCTGGAGGGGCGCATCCGCTCCGGCTTCTCGATGACGGAGCCGCAAGTCGCCTCCAGCGACGCCACCAACATCCAGTGCGAGATCAAACGCGACGGCGGCGACTACGTCATCAACGGCCGCAAATGGTTCACCTCCGGCGCGATGAACGAGGATTGCGAGATCCTGATCGTGATGGGCAAGACCGCGCCCGACGATCCCGACCGCCACCGCCAGCAGTCCATGATCCTGGTGCCCAGAAACACGCCCGGCGTGCGCATCGTGCGCGACATGCTGACCTACGGCTATGACGACGCGCCGGTCGGCCACCCCGAGATCGTCTACGAGAACGTCCGTGTGCCCGCGGAGAACATCCTGCTGGGCGAAGGCCGCGGCTTCGAGATCGCGCAAGGTAGGCTCGGCCCCGGCCGCATCCACCATTGCATGCGGCTGATCGGCTGCGCCCAGCGCGCGCTGGAATTGATGTGCCAACGCGCGGTCTCCCGCACAGCCTTCGGCAAGCCGCTCGCCGAGCAGGGCTCGGTGCGCGAAGACATCGCACACTCCTTCTGCGAGATCGCGCAGGCGCGCTTGCTGACGCTGCAAGCCGCCGACAGGATGGATCGCGAGGGCAACAAGGCCGCGCGCGACCTGATCGCCGCGGCCAAGATCGTGGTGCCCAGCATGGCCGCACGAATCATCGACCGCGCCATCCAGATCCACGGCGCCGCCGGCGTCTCGCAGGATACCTTTTTGGCCCGCGCCTATGTCTACGCCCGCTTCATCCGCATCGGCGACGGGCCGGATCAGGTGCATCTGGCCGCGGTGGGGAAGGAGCTGATCAGGCGCGGCGGGGTGATGGGGTAGGGCTGCTATCCCTCGGCCAAGGCTGTACTCGCGGATGCCCGCTTATGGATGTGAAGCAGACCTGCGCGGGCAACGCCGGCACTTCGCCTTTTGACCCAGGCTGTGTAAAAACGCGGCTCCGCATCACCTCCATGCAACGAAGGCGGCCGTCGGTGTCGCTATTGAGTTCGCTGCCCGCGCCTCACGCCCGCATGGCTGCCAGCAATGGCTCGACGCCG
>NZ_JARWCR020000013.1:0-159180 GCF_029846695.2 Bradyrhizobium nivariense
CATTGAAGCGTTTCCAGTTGGATTATTGCAATTGGATGATGCAGATAACCTATTGTAACAGTGCAAGTGAAGCGAGAGGTGAAGCGTAGCATGGCGTTAGCGAAAATGAGCGTGGCGGAGCTCGAGCAGTTTCTCCGCGGGGAGTTTCCCCAGGCCTTCAGCGGCGACGACATCGCCATCGAAAGCGCCGACGGCCAGACCTCGCTGCTGCGCCAGCGCTATAGCGAAAGGATGCTGCGGCCGGGTGGAACCGTGTCGGGGCCGACGCTGATGGCACTGGCCGATTTCGCGATGTACGTGGTGCTTCTGTCGGCGATCGGGCCGATCGGGCTCGCGGTCACCACCAATCTCAACATCAATTTCCTGCGCAAGGGCCAGCCCGGGCAGGACGTGCTGGCGGAGGCGCGGCTGCTCAAGCTCGGCAAGCGGCTGGCGGTCGGAGAGGTGAACCTGTTGTCCGGCACCTCGCCCGATCCGATCGCCCATGTCACCTCGACCTATTCCATTCCAAACGTTTGAACTTTTCGCAGGTATTTTAATACCATATTTTTAAGCCATTGATATTGAACATGTAAATTCCACCTTTGGGCATTGACCGTGGCGCCTCTGTTCTCTAGAAAACCGCCCAGTCCGGTGCGGTGTTCGCGCCGATGCTCCCCGTCCACGGAAACTCTGACATGAAAACCTTTTCGGCAAAGCCGGCTGAGGTGACGAAGAAGTGGGTATTGATCGACGCCAAGGGTCTGGTCGTCGGCCGTCTCGCCACCATCGTCGCCATGCGCCTGCGCGGCAAGCACCTCCCGACCTACACCCCGCACGTTGATTGCGGCGACAACGTCATCATCATCAACGCGCAGCATGCGGTTCTCACCGGCCGCAAGCGCGAGCAGAAGACCTATTACAAGCACACCGGTTATGTCGGCCACATCAAGGAGCGCACCGCGCGCCAGATCCTCGAGGGCAAGCATCCCGAGCGCGTGCTCGAGAAGGCCGTCGAGCGCATGATCCCGCGTGGTCCGCTCGGTCGCGTGCAGATGGGCAACCTCCGCGTCTATGGCGGCGCCGATCATCCGCACGAGGCCCAGACGCCCGAAAAGATCGACATCGCCAAGTTGAACCGCAAGAACACGAGGGCCGCATAACATGGCCGAATCCATCCAGTCGCTCGACCAGCTCTCGCAGTTCAAGACTGCGGCCGCGCCCGACGCGCCCAAGCACGAGAAGAAGGTCGACAAGTTCAACCGCGCCTATGCCACCGGCAAGCGCAAGGACGCGGTCGCCCGCGTCTGGATCAAGCCGGGCGCCGGCAAGGTCACCGTCAACGCGCGCGAGGTCGAGGTCTATTTCGCCCGTCCCGTGCTGCGCATGATGATCGAGCAGCCCTTCTCCGTGGCCGCGCGTTCCGGCCAGTACGACGTGATCTGCACCGTCGCCGGCGGCGGCCTCTCCGGCCAGGCCGGCGCGGTCCGTCACGGCATCTCCAAGGCGCTGACCTATTTCGAGCCGGAGCTGCGCACCGTGCTCAAGAAGGGCGGCTTCCTTACCCGCGACTCCCGCGTGGTCGAGCGCAAGAAGTACGGCAAGGCCAAGGCCCGCCGGTCCTTCCAGTTCTCGAAGCGTTAATCGCTTCGGTCACATTCGTCGCGAAAGCGGCTTCAATGAGATGCAAAAGGGCGCTGATTTCAGCGCCCTTTTTGCTGTTCGTTTGTATGCAAATTGATGGCGTGTTTCCTGAAAACTTGGGTCCGCATGAAAACCTGAATGGAACTCGCGGGACATAGCGTCGCATTTGGAAGGGCGCGCAAATCGGCTGGGCCGATCGCGTAACTGCTATGTCTAAGAGGGGGCCGACATGACGTCGCTCGATAGCATCACGCTCTATTTGGTCGCGACCATGGTTGCCGCACTGCTCGGCGCCATGATGGTGTTTTTCGGAAGGCAGGAGAACAGCCCTGCGTTGAAATGGTGGGGCACCGCGTATCTCCTCGGCGCCGCTTCCGTGGCGCTCTGGACTGCGGCCGGCGACAAGCTGGGCCCGCATCTTTACCTCGCGCTGAACGCGGTCGGCTTCGTCGCCTGCGGCATGGTGTGGAATGCAGCGCGCGTCTTCCACGGCCGCAAGCCGAACTGGCCGGGTCTCCTGGTCGGCGCGCTGGCCTGGGCCGCTGCCGCCACGCTGCTCGATCCCGCCGCGTCCATGCTGCGCATGATCGTCGGCGCCGGCATCGTCTCGGTCTATGCGGCGCTGACCGCGAGCGAACTCTGGGTCGAGCGGCGCAAGAGCCTGCAACGGCGCTGGCCGGCCTTCGTGGTCCCGGTGATGCACGGCTGCGTCTTGATGCTGCCGATCGTGCTTGGCAGCTTCCTGCGCCCGAACGATGCCGGCTTTTCCACCAGCATCTGGGTCACCGTGTTCGCGGTCGAGCTCGTGCTCTATGCCGTCGGCACCGTGTTCGTGATCTTCATGCTGGTGTCCGAACGCACGGTCACCGCGCACCGGACTGCCGCGTCGACCGATCCGCTAACCGGCATGCTCAACCGCCGCGGCTTCTCGGAGGCCTGCGGCCGCGTGATCGAGCGCGAGGCCAAGGCCGGCCGTCCGGTGACCGTGATGATCTTCGACATCGACCATTTCAAGTCGATCAACGATCGCTTCGGCCATCCCGCCGGCGACGAGATGCTGAAGCTGTTCTCGACCGTCGTCGTCAGCAATCTGCGCATGACCGACATGTCGGGCCGCATCGGCGGCGAGGAGTTCGCGGCGCTGCTGCCGTGTTCGCTGGAGGAGGGCGTGCTGGTCGCCGAGCGCGTGCGCGAGGCGTTCGAGACCTCCGGCGTCGTGGTCGATGAAGGCCCGGTCGATACCACCGTCAGCATCGGCGTCGCCGGCGGTCCGGCCGGCACCGAGCTCGAAGTGCTGCTGGCGTCGGCCGACACCGCGCTCTACCAGGCCAAGCGCGGCGGCCGTAACCGCGTCGAGGCGGCGGAGGAGCTGCCACTGTCGCTGGAGAACTGGCGCCGCCAGAGCGCCGCGCGGATCGGCGTGTCGCGGCCGCAGCCGGCGACAGCCTAGGCAATGGAGGCCTTGCGGTAATCCCCTGTTTACCATTCGATCCCTACCATTGCGGTCATGGAATCGATCCGTCGACAGAATCCGCAGGTTGCCCTGATGTCGCTCGAAGCCGCTGCGGCCTCGGCACGCGGCGGTTTCGCCTGCCTGTTCTCGACCGCAGACGAATACGAGAGCGCGCTGATCACCGAGCGCCGTGCCCAGGGGCGCTATACGCAAGGCCGCAATTACTGGCCGCTCGCGCTGTTCGCCGGTTGTGCGCTCATGGTGGCGGGCACCGTTCTGCTGCTCGCCTGAGTGATCTGCATTTTTGGACCGGGCAGGGCGCCGTTTCGGCGCCTTTTTCTTTGTCGCCGGCTGCGCTAGACACGCCCGTCGAACAAAAATGGGTGGAAACAGATGATCACCGAGATCGCGCAAATCGACGTCAAGCCGGGCAGCGAGAAGGACTTTGAGGCCGCCGTCGCCAAGGCCAAGGCCGCTTTCGGCCGCTCCAAGGGTTTTCATGGTTTCGAGCTGCACAAGTCGATCGAGAAGCCGCAGCGCTACCGGCTGATGGTGAAATGGGAGACGCTGGAGAACCACACCGTCGACTTCCGCGGCTCGGAGAATTTCACCGAATGGCGCGGCCTCGTCGGCCAGTATTTTGCGTCGCCCCCTGAGGTCGAGCACACCGAGACCGTGCTCACGACCTGAGCAGCGTCACGCCGCCTCCGCCAAGGGGCGGCGCCTCATACGCCTTGAAATGGTCGATCATGACCTTGGCGATGGCGACCAGCGGCAGCGCCAGCGCCAGGCCCCAGATTCCGAACACGACGCCGAGCAGGATCTGGAACGCGAACAGCGTGGCCGGCGGGATGTCCAATGCCTGCCGCTGGAGGATCGGCGTCAGCACATAGCTCTCCATGGCGTGCACGCCCATGAAGAGAACAAAGGCCGACAGCGCCGGAATCCAGCCGGAGGCGAGGCTCGCCAGCACCACGACGACGCCGGCGATGATGGCGCCGACGGTCGGGATGAAGGCGAGCAGGCCCGCCTGGATTCCCAGGATGAACGAGCCGGGGATGCCGATGACGGCGAGCCCGATCCAGGTCACGACGCCGACCGCGAGCATGACGGTGATCTGCGCGATCAGCCAGCGCTCCAATGTCTCGCTGATGCGGTCGATGACCAGGGTGACGCGGCTACGATGCCGGGCCGGCGCCAGGAACAGCAGGCCGTCGTGATAGGCGGCGGGCTGGGCGGCAAAGGCCAGCCCCAGGAACAACACGATGAAGATGTTCCCTACACCGTGGATGGCGCCAAGCAGCAGCTTGAAAGTCTGGCTCACGATCGCTCCGCCACTCGAGGCGAGGGCGCCGGCGGCGGGCAACGGACCGCGCGATGCCGTTCCAGGTGAGGGCGTCGCGTCCGGGGGCGCATTGGCGGAGGAATCAGCCGCTGTATTGCCGAGATCGAAGAAGCTGGTGTCGAGGCCGTGGTTTTCGAGGAACGACCTGACGTTGGTGATCTGCGACTTGATGGTCTTGCTCAGCAGTGAGGCCTGCTCGGCGATGGTGGCGCCGCCGAGATAGGCAACGCCGCCGAGCATGACAGCCAGCGCGGTGCAGACGATCGCGAGCCGGACCGCATGCGGCAGGTGCACGCGGCGGCCAAGCGCGTTGGTCAGCGCGTTGAGGCCGACGCCGAGCAGCATGCCGGTGAAGATCAGGAGCAGGGTGGCGGCAAAATACCAGGTGAAGACCAGCATTGCCGTGAACAGCACGACGCCGATGCCCCCGACCGAGATCGACCAGGCCAGATCGGTGCGGGTCCGGGGCCGTTCATCCGCGGGAATGGTCACATCGGGTCCTTTTCGTGGGCGGCGGGCGGGGCACTCTTTCGTGAAATCCCGTCGGGGATCAAGCCGGGCTCTGGCGCGATTTGACGCGTCCTTGGCCTCGCGGGCCAACGCGGCGGTTGCGAAAGGGGGCCACGCCCGTCCTCCGGCCGGCCATTTGCGCGAAAATAGCATTGCCGTCCCGCGAAGCCGTCTGTTGAATTTGTTCCACCCCAAGGGCATGTTTGGAGAATCTTCTTACTGGAGAGGTCGGAACGGGAGATGAGAAAGCCGGTCGTCGGCGTGATCGGGAATGCCCATCGCGTCGAAAATCGATTTCAGGTCCAGATGGTCGGCGAACGCAATTTGCGTGCGGTGGCCGAGGTCTCCGGCGGCCTGCCGGTGATGTTCGCGGGAGCGCCCGACATCACCGATATCGCGGCGCTGCTCGACACCGTCGACGGCATCGTGCTCACCGGCGCCCGCGCCAACGTCCATCCGACCCGCTTCAATGTCGACCCGTGTGAGCGGCACGAGCCCTACGACATCCACCGCGACGAGGTGGCACTGGCGCTTTCGGTCGCTTGCGTGTCCCGCGGCATCCCGCTGTTCGGCATCTGCCGGGGGCTGCAGGAGATGAACGTCGCCTTCGGCGGCTCGCTGCATCCCGAGATCCGCGAAATCCCCGGCCGCATGAATCATCGCATGCCCCGGCTCGAGAACGGCGAGATCCATCCCGATCCGACCGTGGTGTTCGCTGATCGTCACGACGTCGATCTGACGCCGGGCGGTGCGTTCGCAGAATTGCTCGGCTGCGAGAAGATCAGGGTCAATTCGCTGCACGGCCAGGGCATTCTCGAGCCCGGCAAGCGCGTGCTGATCGAGGGCATCGCCGAGGACGGCACCATCGAGGCCATCCGCATCGCGGAAGCCAAGACCTTTGCGCTCGGCGTGCAATGGCACGCCGAATACGACCCGCAGCGCAATCCGGTCAATCGCAAGATTTTTCAGGCCTTCGGCGAGGCGCTCTTGGCACGGCAGCGGGCGACGGCGTAGCGCGCATCGTGGGCGGGAAGGCGCACCCCGTTTGATGAGCAGGGCGGGATCCTGAGCGATCGTTCGAACCGCTCTTGAGGCTGCGATCCCTGGCGGTTGACTGTGCGTCAGCCCTGCGTGAAGTCGCCGGGTCTTAGTCCGAGCGCCTTAACGGCGACTTCCGGAAGCGGTCCATATGCTTCGACCCGCTCATTCGGGGCCATCATGGCTGCGATGATCGCGGTGGCCCTTGCCGGATCTCCTTCAGCCACAAAGAAAACCGAGCGGATGGGCGCGCCGCCGCCCAAAGGTTCAGTTGTCACCAGCACAACCTGACCATTTGCCATGGTCTCCTATACCTCCGTTACGACCGCGTTTCCATGATCGTATGGATCGATCGCCAACAAAGTGGCGGTGCAGCAGCGATCAGGCGTGCCGGAGCTAATCCTCCAGTGGTATTGCATCGTGTCGGCACAAACGCCACCTGACTGAGTTGTAGAAGGCACAATCGCTCCGGGAGTGAGAGCGTGGCCAGCCGAAGGGTAAACCAGGACCTTCCCATCATCGCGCGCTTCGAGGTACGTCGTCGCAACTACCTCGCGCCAGACGGCTCGATCCAGCGGCCGCTGCCTGCCTTCGCCTCCGACGCCAAGCTTCTGGTTGCGCTTTACCGGTCGATGGTGTTGCTGCGCCTGTTCGACCGGAAGGCTGTTGCGTTGCAGCGCACCGGCCGGCTTGGGACTTACGCCGTTTCGCTCGGCCAGGAGGCTGTGTCGGTCGGGATAGCCAGTGCGATGCGGGAGGACGACGTGCTGTTGCCGTCCTATCGCGACAACGGTGCGCTGCTCTGGCGTGGCGTCAAACTGGAGGAGATCCTCCTGTTCTGGGGCGGCGACGAGCGCGGCAACCGGTTTTCAGGACCGGTTCACGATTTCCCATTCTGTGTCCCGGTCGGCTCCCAGGCGCCGCATGCCGCCGGTGTCGCCTATGCCCTCAAGCTTCGCAAGGAACCGCGCGTCGCCGTCTGCCTGTTCGGCGATGGCGCCACTTCGAAAGGCGACGTTTACGAAGCGATGAACTTTGCCGGCGTGCACAGATTGCCGCTAGTTTTTGTGGTGGCCAACAATCAATGGGCCATCTCGGTAGCACTACGTCTGCAGACGGCTTGCGAAACGCTGGCCCAAAAGGCGATCGCCGCAGGCTTCGCCGGTGAGCAGGTCGACGGGAACGACGTGGTGGCGATGCGAGCCGCTGCCGACGAGGCGATCGCCGCCGCCCGCGACGGCAATGGTCCTCGCTTCATCGAGGCGGTCACCTACCGGCTCGGTGATCATACGACCTCCGACGACGCAGCGCGCTACCGTTCGGCCGAGGAAGTCCAGGCGCGTTGGAAGGAAGAGCCGATCGCGCGGCTGCGGGCCTATCTCGTCGCCCAGAAGATGTGGGGCAAGGCAGAGGAGCAGCGGCTCGCGGCCCAATGCCATGAGCACGTCGAGGCGGCGGCCGAACGCTATCTGGCAACCGCACCGCGCCGCCCGGAAACGATGTTCGATCACCTCTATGCCGACCTGCCCGAGGTCTATGCCGCGCAGCGCCGCGAACTCGCGGGAGAGCACGATGGCTGAGGCGACGTTGGTGGAAGCCATCAATCTAGCGCTCGGACGCGCGATGCAGGATGATCCAGACGTTGTTGTGCTTGGCGAAGATGTGGGCGTCAATGGAGGCGTATTCCGCGCTACCGCAGGCCTGCAAAAGCGCTTTGGACCGGAGCGCGTCCTCGACACGCCACTTGCCGAACTGCTGATCAGCGGGCTCTGCGTCGGCATGGCGGCGCAGGGGCTGAAGCCCGTGGGCGAGATCCAGTTCATGGGGTTCATTTACCCTTGTCTCGACCAGTTGGTGAATCACGCCTCGCGATTGCGCAACCGGACGCAGGGACGGCTCACCTGTCCAATGGTTCTGCGCACGCCGCACGGCGCCGGCATCCGAGCGCCCGAGCATCATTCCGAGAGCACCGAGGCGATGCTCGCCCATATTCCCGGCTTGCGCGTGGTCATGCCGTCGTCGCCGGAACGCGCCTATGGACTTCTGCTTGCCGCCATCCGCGATCCCGATCCGGTGGTGTTTCTGGAGCCGACGCGCCTGTACCGCGCGGCCAAAGGCGAGGTGGAGGACAATGGCGAAGCCTTGCCGCTGGATGTCGCTTTTGTCTTGCGGGAAGGCCGAGACCTCACGCTGATCAGCTGGGGTGCGATGCTGAAGGAGACCCTGGCCGCGGCCGATGCGCTGTCTCGTGAGGACATCTCCGCCGAGGTCATCGATCTCGCAACGCTAAAACCCTATGATGAAGACACCGTGCTCGGTTCGGTCGCAAAGACCGGGCGCTGCGTCATCGTACACGAGGCGGCACGCACCGGCGGTTTTGGCGCCGAGATCGCCGCGACGATCGCCGAACGCCGCTTGTCGTCGCTGCTTGCGCCTGTCACCCGCGTTGCGGGCTACGACACCATCGTCCCGATGGCTCGCCTCGAGCAATACTATATGCCTTCGGTCGAACGCATCGTGACCGCCGCCCGCAGGGTCTGCCAGTTCACCTAGACATCAACGGAATCTTGGCTCATGCGCCAGTTCACGCTGCCGGATCTTGGAGAGGGACTCGAGGAGGCGGAGATCGTGAGCTGGTATGTCGGCGAAGGCGATCACGTCGTCACCGATCAGCCGCTCCTTTCCGTCGAGACCGACAAGGCGGTCGTCGAGATTCCGTCGCCGTCGAGCGGACGCATCGCGCGCGTGTTTGGCACCAAGGGCGATATCGTGAAGGTCGGCATGCCGCTCGTCGAATTTGCCGAGGGCGCCGAACAGGACACGGGCACCATCGTTGGCGAGCTCGGCGGCGACGAGGCCGCGCGGGCGGCAACGATCGCTACTGCACGACCGGCCGGACCGCAGGTGTTCCCCGCGGTACGCGCGCTGGCGCAAAAGCTCGGCCTCGCGCTCGAGCTCGTCGAGGGCACCGGTCCCGGCGGTACCATTACGCGGGCCGATGTCGAGCGGGCTGCGAAGGGCACGTCCGACACGGGACCTGCCGAGCCGCTGCGCGGGATGCGGCGCGCGATGGCGCAACGCATGGCGGCATCCCATGCCGAGATCGTCCCCGCCACTGTCACCGATGAAGCCGACATCGACGATTGGCGGCAGGGCGAGGACGTGACGATCCGCCTCGCGCGGGCGATCGCTGCCGCTTGCAAAGCCGCCCCCGCGCTCAATGCCTGGTACAATTCAGGTACGGGAGATCGGCGGCTGATCGACCGCGTCGATCTCGGCATCGCCGTCGATACCGAGGGTGGCCTGATTGTTCCCGTGCTGCGCAATGTTGCCGCGCGCGAGGTGTCCGACTTGCGGGCCGGCCTCGATCGTCTGCGGGCGGACGCCATCGCGCGCGCGATACCTCCGGAAGAACTGCGCGGCGCTACGATCACGCTGTCGAATTTCGGAATGATCGGAGGCCGGTTTGCCAATCTGATCATCGTGCCGCCGCAGGCGGCAATCGTAGGCGCTGGCCGAATCTCGGAACGCGCGGTCGCGCATCGGGGCCAGCTCGCGGTCAGGCGTCTTTTGCCGTTGTCGCTCACCTTCGACCATCGTGTTGTGACGGGCGGCGAAGCCGCGCGCTTCCTGGTTGCACTCAAGTCGGATATCGAGCGGGCTTCATGAACCGCGCGACTGCACCGCAGGCAGCAAAAGTCTTTCGACCGACCTGCGCCATAGCATTGCCATTGCGCTGCACAACGACGCGCGTGATCCCTCATCCCGAATCCGGGCATTGAGGTTCCGAAACGGAACACCATATCTTCGGCAAGGGAGCCCTTGTCGTGCGGACCATGAAGGCGGCTTTCGTTGCGGCGATTGGCGCCGTGGCTTTGATCTGCTGCCTCCTTCCCAGCTCAGCGAAGGAGAACGGCCGTCTTGCACTGGTTGTTTCGATCGATGGGGCCATTGGCCCTGCGTCGGCCAGCTACGTGAAGGAGGCTTTCGCCAAGGCAAGCGAACGGCGTGCCGAGGTCGTGCTTCTGAGAATGAACACACCCGGCGGGCTTAATTCCAGCATGCGCGAGATCATCACGGATGTGCTGGCCTCGCCCATCCCCGTCGTCGGTTACGTCGCTCCCTCCGGCGCCCACGCGGCGAGCGCGGGGACCTATATCCTCTATGCGACCCACATCGCGGCGATGGCGCCAGGCACCAATATCGGTGCGGCGACGCCGGTGCAGATTGGCGGACCGCTGCCGGGGCTGCCGAGTGGTACCCCGGACAAGGGCGGCAAGGACAAGAAGGACGGCGACCAGCAAAGCGAGCCGAAGGATGCCATGACGGCAAAGGCGACCAACGATGCGGTCGCCCTCATCCGCAGCCTTGCGGAGCTGCGCAACCGCAATGCGGACTGGGCCGAGAAGGCGGTCCGTGAGGCTGCCACGCTCTCTGCCAATGCCGCGCTACAGGCACATGCCATCGATCTCGTCGCGCGCGATCAGGCTGAATTGCTCAGAGAGCTCGATGGTCGTGTGGTGGAGGTTGCGGGCGGCAAGACGCAACGCCTCGCGACGAAGGATGCCGTCGTTGAAGCCATCGACCCCGGATGGATATCCCGCTTCCTGGCGGTGATCACCGATCCGAACGTGGCGTTCATTCTCCTGATGCTCGGCATCTACGGCGTGATCTTCGAGTTCATATCCCCCGGTGCCGTCGCCCCGGGAGTCGTCGGCGCGATCTGCCTGCTGATCGGTCTCTATGCCCTCAATTTGCTGCCGATCAATTATGCCGGCCTTGCCCTGATGTTGATTGGACTCGTGCTTCTCACCGTCGAAGCCTTCAACCCGACCGTGGTGATCGGTCTCGGCGGGATCATCGCTTTCGTGCTGGGAGCGCTGATGCTTTTCCGGGTCGAGGCGCCGGGCTACCACCTGTCGTGGTGGGTGATCGGCATCACTGCTTCAGTGTTCATCGGCTTTGCGCTCGTCGTGCTTGGTTCGCTTCGGCGCGCCGCCAAGGCTCCTGAACGGGTCGGCGCGCGGGCCATGCGAGGCTTGCCCGCCGAGGTTCTCGACTGGAACGGGAGCGAAGGTCATGTCTTCGCCCATGGTGAGCGCTGGCAGGCGCGCGGCGCCGAAACGTTCAAGCCCGGCGAGACAGTCGAAGTCACTAACGTCATCGACCTGACGCTGCTGATCCGGCGCGCACCAACAGGCGAAGGAGGTACATCATGATGCTGGAATATCTGACCTATGCGGCACTTGCGCTGCTTGTCATCATGGTTCTATCCCAGGCTATTCGAATCCTGCGCGAATACGAGCGTGGCGTCATCTTTACACTCGGCCGCTTTACCGGCGTGAAGGGCCCGGGCCTCATCATCCTCGTTCCGATCGTGCAGCAACTCGTAAAGGTCGATCTCAGGGTGATGGTGCAGGTCGTGCCGCCGCAGGACGTGATTTCGCGGGACAACGTGTCCGTCAAGGTCAACGCCGTTCTGTACTTCCGCATCGTCGACGCCGAACGGGCCATCATCAAGGTCGGCGATTACATGGCCGCCACCAGCCAGCTCGCACAAACCACGCTGCGCTCGGTGCTCGGCAAGCACGAGCTCGACGAGTTGCTTGCCGAACGCGACAGGTTGAACGCCGACATCCAGGAGATACTCGACAAGCAGACCGACGTCTGGGGCATCAAGGTGACCGGCATAGAGATCAAGGACGTCGATATCAACGAAACCATGGTGCGCGCGATTGCCAAACAGGCCGAGGCGGAGCGGTTGCGGCGGGCCAAGGTGATCAATGCGATGGGTGAGCAGCAGGCCGCCGAAAAGCTCGTCGAAGCCGGCCGGATTCTCGCGCAGGAGCCTCAGGCGATGCAGCTACGTTACTTCGCGGCCCTGCATGATATCGCGGGCGAACGGTCTTCGACCGTCGTCTTTCCCCTGCCGACGGGCTTGTTCGACCATCTTATGCCGCGGCGGGACAATCCGTAGCCACAAGTCCCCAATCGTCATCGCAAATTGCGGGATGATGGGTTTCGCAAGGACGCTGCCTATCCTGTGTGCCAAACGAAAAGGCGCCCCTCGCGGAGCGCCTTCTTGTCGTGTCCTGTTCGAGCCTGATCAGCCCGAATAGTACATGTCGAACTCGACCGGATGCGGGGTCATTTCGAAGCGGGCGACTTCGGTCATCTTCAGCTCGATATAAGCGTCGATGAAGTCGTCGTCGAACACGCCGCCGTTCTTCAGGAAGCCGCGATCCTTGTCGAGGTTTTCGAGCGCCTCGCGCAAGCTGCCGCACACCGTCGGGATCTGCTTCAGCTCTTCCTTCGGCAGATCGTAGAGGTCCTTGTCCATCGCCGGACCCGGATCGATCTTGTTCTTGATGCCGTCGAGGCCCGCCATCAGCATCGCGGCGAAGCCGAGATAGGGATTGGCGAGCGGATCGGGGAAGCGCACCTCGACACGCTTGGCCTTCGGCGAAGCGGTGTAGGGGATGCGGCAGGAGGCCGAGCGGTTGCGCGCGGAATAGGCGAGCAGCACGGGAGCCTCATAGCCCGGGACCAGACGCTTGTAGGAGTTGGTCGACGGGTTGGTGAAGGCGTTGATCGCCTTGGCATGCCTGATGATGCCGCCGATGTAATGGAGGCAGGTTTCCGACAGGTCGGCGTACTTGTTGCCGGCGAACACCGGCTTGCCGTCCTTCCAGATCGACTGGTGCACGTGCATGCCCGAGCCGTTGTCGCCGAAAACCGGCTTCGGCATGAAGGTGGCGGTCTTGCCGTAGATGTGCGCGACCTGGTGGATGCAGTATTTGTAGATCTGCATGTGGTCGGCCATCAGCGTCAGCGTGTCGAACTTCATGCCGAGCTCGTGCTGGGCGGAAGCGACTTCGTGATGGTGCTTCTCGACCTTCACGCCCATCTTGGCCATGGCGCCGAGCATCTCCGAGCGCATGTCCTGCACGGAGTCCTGCGGCGGCACCGGGAAGTAGCCGCTCTTGGTGCGGACACGATGGCCGAGATTGCCGCCTTCATATTCGGTGTCGGAGTTGGTCGGCAGCTCAGAGGAATCGAGACGGAAGCCGGTGTTGTAGGGGTTGGCGGAGAAGCGCACGTCGTCGAACACGAAGAACTCGGCTTCGGGGCCGACGAACACGGTGTCGCCCACGCCCATCGACTTCACCATCGCCTCGGCCTTCTTGGCGATGCCGCGGGGGTCGCGGTTGTAGGGCTCGCCGGTGGTCGGCTCGAGGACGTCGCAGGTGATGACCATGGTGGTCTCGGCGAAGAACGGATCGATCGTCGCGGTCACCGGATCGGGCATCAGGCACATGTCGGACTCGTTGATCGCCTTCCAGCCGGCGATCGAGGATCCGTCGAACATCGTTCCTTCGGCGAAAATGTCCTCATCGATCATGCTGATGTCGAACGTAACGTGCTGCCACTTGCCGCGCGGATCGGTGAAGCGCAGGTCGACGTATTTGACGTCGTTGTCCTTGATCGATTTCAGGACGTCTTTGGCGGTCTTCATGCATACCCCTTTTGGCTCTGCGGGTCGGTTTCCAGGTGAGAAGGATTATTCTCGAGCAGGATTGTTCTCGCTTTTGGCGAGTTCGCGCGCGACCGCACAAACGAAATCAGGCCGCCGAAGCAGCCTATTTCTTGTCAGAGTGTCGCAAAATGCGGGATAGCACCCGGCTCAGATAGCGTCCAGCCCGGATTCTCCGGTCCGGATGCGGATCGCCTCTTCGATGTTGGAGACGAAGATCTTGCCGTCGCCGATGCGCCCGGTTTGCGCGGCGCGCCGGATCGCGTCGATGGCGCGCTCGACCAGATCGTCGCCGATCACGATCTCGATCTTCACCTTGGGCAGGAAGTCGACGATGTACTCTGCGCCGCGGTAGAGCTCGGCGTGACCCTTCTGGCGGCCGAAACCCTTGGCTTCGGTGACGGTGATGCCCTGAAGGCCGACTTCCTGAAGCGCTTCCTTCACCTCGTCGAGCTTGAACGGCTTGATGATGGCTTCGATTTTCTTCACTGCGCGCCTCCCGGCCTTTCGAACAAATAGCAACGTCTTCGTCAGGATGCGCTTTTCTTAACGCACGATCTTGTCTTCGCTATGCCGGGATCCCTGACCAGTCCGGCAACAACGGCCGGCCACACCTGATAAATGCCAGTGAGCACGACGAACCGAAGCGGCTTCCGCGAAAGCAGGGTCTATGCCAAGTTGCAAATGCCCTGATTATTGGAGCGTTATCAGCCTTTTAACGTGCAGCTCTGATAGGTGGCGCCGACCCGCACAATTACCGCAGACTACGAAATAGGCAAGCGGTTCAATATCTGTGCAGATCGGTGCTCCGTCGGATGGGCCGTCACGGAGCGTGCCTGTTGAAAAGGCGTTTGGACCAGGGAAGTGGCATGGAAGTTCTGACCAACGCCGAAATGCAGCGCGCCGACCAGCTCAGTATTGCGGCAGGCACCCCCGGCTTCAAGCTGATGCTGAGCGCGGGCCAGGCGGTCGCGGAGGCCGCCCATGCGCTGGTGGAGGAGGGGCCAATCCTGATCGTGGCCGGCCCCGGCAACAATGGCGGTGACGGTTTTGTCGCAGCCGCCGAGCTCGCCGCCCAGGGCCGCGAGGTCTCGGTGATCCTGATGTGCGAGCGCGACCAGCTCCAGGGCGATGCGGCCTCGGCCGCGCGGGGCTGGAAGCATCCGGTGCTCCCGTTCACCCCGCAGGCGATCGGCAGGCCCGCGCTGATCATCGATGCGCTGTTCGGCGCGGGCTTAAGCCGCCCGGTCGACGGCGAGGCGCACGCGATGATCGAGGCGATCAACGCCAACGGGGCGCCGGTGCTCGCGGTCGACCTGCCGAGCGGCATCAACGGCACCAGCGCGGCCGTGCTGGGCGTGGCGGTGAACGCCACCGAGACCGTCACCTTCTTCCGCAAGAAGCCGGCGCATCTGCTGCTGCCGGGGCGCATGCATTGCGGCCATGTGCGTGTCGCCGACATCGGCATCGACGCGCAGGTGCTGGACGAGATCGGGCCGCAGACCTTCGAGAACGACCCGGATTTTTGGGGCGCCGCCTTTCCGGTGCCGCGCATCGACGGCCATAAATATGCGCGAGGTCACGTGCTGGCGGTCTCGGGCGATGCGGCCGCGACCGGTGCAGCGCGGCTCGCCGCGCGCGGCGCGCTGCGCGCCGGCGCGGGCCTGGTGACTTTGGCCACGCCGCGTGATGCGCTCGCGATCAATGCGGCTGCACTCACCGCGGTGATGGTTCGCCCCGTCGATACCGCAATCGAGTTCGGCGAGCTGCTCGGCGACAAGCGCTACAACACCTGCATGATCGGCCCGGGTGCCGGCATCGGCGATCGCACCAGCGATTTCGTCCACACCGCGCTTAACGCGCAGCGGCACGTCGTGCTCGATGCGGATGCGCTGACGAGCTTTGCCGCAAATCCCGAGCGGCTGTTTGAATCGATCAAGACGTCGCAGGACAAGGCGGTGGTGCTGACGCCTCACGAGGGCGAGTTTCCACGCCTGTTCTCGGACCTCAGCAATAAGCATCCGGGCCGCTCGAAGCTGGAGCGCGTGCGCGCCGCCGCCGAGCGCTCCGGCGCCGTCGTGCTGCTGAAGGGCCCGGACACCACGATCGCCGCGCCCGACGGCCGCGCCACCATCGCCGCCAACGCACCGCCCTGGCTCGCCACCGCCGGCGCCGGCGACGTGCTCGCCGGCATCATCGCAGGCCTCCTTGCGCAAGGCGTGCCGGCGTTCGAAGCCGCCAGCATCGCGGTGTGGATGCATGGCGAAGCGGGGAGCGAAGCCGGGCCGGGCCTGATTGCGGAGGACCTCACCGAGACGCTGCCGGCCGTGCACCGGCGGATCTATAATGCGCTCGGGATCGAGTACTAGTGCTGAGGCAACTCGCGCTCACCGATATGGGCGCGGCGGCGCAAGTTCACCGGGCTGCATTCGACCATGCGATGCCCTGGCTCGTTGGGCTGCATACGCCGGACCAGGACCGCTGGTTCTACCGCGAGCATGTCTTCGCGACGTGCCGCGTGTGCGGACGCTTCGACGGCGATGTACTGAGCGGGATCATCGCTTTCCGGGACGGCTGGATCGAGCAGCTTTACGTGCTTCCTGCTGTTCAAGGGCGCGGCGTCGGCACCGAACTCCTCGATGTCGCCAAGCAGGCCTGCGAACGGCTGGAGCTCTGGACCTTTCAGCGCAACGCGCAGGCGCGGCGCTTCTATGAAGCGCGCGGGTTCACGCTGGTCGAGCAAACCGACGGAGCGCGGAACGAGGAGAACGAGCCCGACGCTCGGTACCTCTGGAGGCGTACGCCACTTGATTCGCGAATCATTGTAGTCTAAAAACTACATGTGGTTGAGCTCAAGCAGACTGAGACGTTTCGGAAGTGGCGATCGCGTCTCAAGGATGAACGTGCCAGAGCGCTGATTGCGTCGCGATTGGATCGGTTGGCTCATGGGCACGCAGGCGACGTCGAACCGGTGGGCGACGGTGTGAGCTGCGTATTCATCACGGCCCCGGATATCGCATCTATTTTCAGAAGCGGGGCAACACGATCATCGTTTTGCTGTGTGGGGGCGACAAGAGCACGCAGGTGAAAGACATCAAGGCGGCGAAGCGCCTTGCCGAGATGTGGAGCGAATGAGATGGGCGAAAAGTTGACGACTTACGATCCGGCCGAAGACCTGCAGTCTGACGAGGCCATTGCCGTTTTCATGGAGGAAGCGTTCAAGACCGAAGATGCGGCTTATATCGCGCACGCGCTTGGCGTCGTGGCCCGTGCGAAAGGGATGACGCAAATCGCGAAGGAGACAGGTCTTTCTCGCGAGCAGCTTTATCGCTCGTTCAGCACCAACGGTAATCCGACGCTCAAAACGACGATAGCGGTGATGAAGGCGCTCGGAATCGAACTCACGGCCAAGCCGCACGCCTGATCGGCGCGCCTCACTCCACCGCGTACCAGCGCACCAGCCGCGGCGCGGCCCAGTCGGTTACGACGGATTCGATCAGCCATCGCCCGGGGGAGGCCGCAGCGAACGCGATGCGCTGGGTCTGGCCGGGTTCGATCGCGAGCGTATCGAGCCGGTAGGGCTTCCAGCCGTCGTCGAGCTTGTCGAGCAGGCGGAAATGGTGGCCGTGCAGGTGGAAGACGGCGGCGACGGGTGCGGGGTTCTTCAGGGCCAGCACGACGGTGCGGCCGGCCTTGGCGCGGAAGGCGGGGGCGGAGGACGTCGAGAAATTTGCAGGCCGCGTCCAACCGCTGTCGGGAGCGCCCAGCGCGACATCGAACCGCAGGGCGCCTCTCAGATCGAGCCGGTCGGGAAGGTCGTTCAAGGGGAGCGGCTGCGGCGGCAACAGCGGCGCGGGCCGCTCCAGCTTGCCTGAGATCACGAGGCTGCCGACCTGGCGCGCCTCCCTGCCGTCATGCAGCAGGAATTGGGCCGATGTGGCCGCATCCACAAAGGCGTCGGCGCGTGCGCCGGGGGCCAGCACCAGGGCTCCGTTGCGGGCCGGGAACGGCTCAGCCGGCTGTCCGTCCAGGGCCACCACCTGGACCTCGTGGCTTTCCAATTTGATCGCCAGAACAGATCGTTGGGAGCCGTTGATAAAGCGCAGCCGCAGCCGCTCATTGGCCACGGCTGAGAGTTCGAATGAAGTCTTGCCGTTGATTGTATAGAGCGGGGTCGTGTCCTTGGGGTCTCGGCCCGGGGGAAGCGCGGTGCCGTCCGGCCGCATCCGCCATTCCTCGATCAAGAGCACCACGTCACGATCGACGGCGACCGGGTTGGTCTCGGTGGCGATGAGCGGAAGCGGGCGCGCGGGCTGCTTCAGGCCGTCCTCGAAGAGCCGGAAGTCGGCCAGCAGGGTTCCGGCGTTTGGGATTGAAACAATTGATGTTTCCGTCGCGTCCGGTGCCGTCGGGGCCCGTCCTCGAAGCGGGTCGGCCGCGGCCGGGCCGTTAAGGCCGTACCAGACTGGAGCAAGCGGCACAGGCAGGTCGTTGCGAAATACCATCTCGCAGCGGTCGCCACGCTTGAGACGAACGTCTCCAAGACGGCTTACGGCGGCCAGCTCCCAGATGGGTGTAGCCGGCTGCCCCGGCCTCAGAGCCAGCGTCGCCGGCCTTGCCTGAAGGGCGAGCTGGGCGGTCACGGCCGGAACTGCGCCGCCGGCGATCAACCCGGCCGCAGAGGCTCCCAAGCCGGCTCCAAGCCCGGCCAAAACCTCGCGCCTCGTCGGGTCGAAGATCCGCGTTTTCATGGGCGATCCGGACCACGCCGCGCTGGATAAGTCCAGCCGTCGTGCCTAGTTAAAGCCTGCCTCTATCGGGCCATTTTTTTGCTGCGAACAGGCGGGCACATGCTATAAGCCCGCCGCCCGCGGCATCGCGGCCGGTCTTGATGCAAATTTACGCGGGCGTGGCGGAACTGGTAGACGCGCTGGATTTAGGTTCCAGTGACGAAAGTTGTGGGGGTTCGAGTCCCTCCGCCCGCACCAAGCGCTTTCAGCGTTTGCACGGATTACGCGACCTGCTTCCGCGCGGATGTTTGTCCGCCTGAAGCCGGTCCGATGAACCACCGGCGTTGAGGCGTTTGCCTCGCGCTGGATCGATTAATGACAGCGTCCCGACGCATGCGCGCCGGGGCCGAACGAGAAGAAGATTGGACGCCATGCAGGTCACAGAAACCCTCTCGGAAGGTTTGAAGCACGAGTTCAAGATCAGCGTTCCCGCGTCTGATCTCGACGCCAAGGCCGGTGCCAAGCTCGTCGACCTCAAGGACAAGGTCCGCATCAACGGCTTCCGTCCCGGCAAGGTGCCGGTCACGCACCTCAAGAAGGTCTATGGCCGCTCGGTAATGGCCGAGACCATCGACCAGACCATCCGCGACACCAACACGCAGCTGTTCTCCGAGCGCGGCTTCCGCCTTGCGACCGAGCCGAAGATCACCATGCCGACCGAGCAGGCCGAGGTCGAGGAGCTGCTCAACGGCAAAACCGATCTGACCTACACGGTTGCGATCGAGGTGGTGCCGTCGATCGCACTCGCCGACTTCAAGGCCTTCGAGGTCGAGAAGCCCGTCGCCGAAGTCACCGACACCGACGTCGACGAGGCGATCAAGCGCATCGCTGATTCCAACCGCGGCTATGCTGCGAAGGACGAGGGCGCCAAGGCCGAGTCGGGCGACCGCGTCACGATCAGCTTCAAGGGCACCATCAACGGCGAAGCCTTCGAGGGCGGCGCCGGCGAGGGCATCCAGGTCGTGATCGGATCCAACACCTTCATCCCCGGCTTCGAAGAGCAGCTCACCGGCATCGCCGCCAACGAGACCCGCACGCTGAAGGTGGCGTTCCCGAAGAACTACATGAACGACAAGCTCGCCGGCCAGCCGGCCGAGTTCGAGACCACCGCGACGCTGATCGAGGCGCCGCAGGATCTCGCGATCGACGACGAGTTCGCCAAGACGCTCGGCCTCGAATCGCTGGACAAGCTGAAGGAAGCGGCGCGCGAGCGGCTGGTCGCCGAGTTCGCGACCGCGACGCGCCAGCGCGTCAAGCGCGCGCTGCTCGACCAGCTCGACGAGGCGCATCGCTTCGAGGCGCCTCCCTCGCTGGTGGACGAGGAGTTCAATCTGATGTGGAACTCGGTCAAGGCCGAGATGGATTCCGCCGGCAAGACCTTTGCCGACGAGGACACCACCGAAGACAAGGCGAAGGAAGAGTACCGCAAGATCGCCGACCGCCGCGTGCGGCTCGGCCTCGTGCTCTCCGAGATCGGCGAGAAGAACAAGATCTCTGTGACCGACGACGAGGTCGGCCGCGCCGTGATCGAGCGGGCGCGCTCGATGCCGGGCCGCGAGAAGGAAATCTGGGACTATTACCGCAGCAATGCCCAGGCGCTGGCCCAGCTTCGTGCACCGATCTATGAGGACAAGGTCGTCGACTTCATCCTCGAGCTCGCCAAAGTGACCGAGAAGAAGGTCTCGCGCGACGACCTCTACAAGGACGACGAGGCGGAAAAGACCGCAGCCTGAGGGCTCCAGGAGAGCCTTCCATGAGAGCCTTCCATTAAGGATGATCAGCGAAGAGGTCGAGCTAGCCAGGTGGCCGGCTGGGCCTCTTTGTACGAATCAGCTTCAACTGCCTCACGGATTAAGCCTTAATTCGCTCCGCACTTGTCAGGCGCGAATTGGGCTATATCTGTCGTTACGCCTTCTGCTTCTACCAAGTTCTTCTACCAAGTTCCTGCATCACGGGACGTCCATCGGCCTTCCGGCAGATCCAGCCCCGACTGGCAGCCAAGACTGGCGATGTCCGCCTCTTAAAAACCCTAGGTGACTCATGCGCGATCCGGTTGAAACCTACATGAACCTCGTGCCCATGGTGGTCGAGCAGACCAACCGTGGCGAGCGCGCCTACGACATTTTCTCGCGCCTTCTGAAAGAGCGCATCATCTTCCTGACCGGGCCGGTCGAGGACGGCATGTCGACGCTGATCGTCGCGCAGCTTCTGTTCCTTGAGGCGGAAAATCCGAAGAAGGAAATCTCGATGTACATCAACTCGCCGGGCGGCGTGGTGACGTCGGGCCTCGCGATCTACGACACCATGCAGTTCATCCGCCCGCCGGTTTCCACGCTGTGCACGGGCCAGGCCGCCTCGATGGGATCGCTGCTGCTTGCCGCCGGCGAGAAGGACATGCGCTTCTCGCTGCCGAACGCGCGCATCATGGTGCATCAGCCCTCCGGCGGCTTCCAGGGCCAGGCCACCGACATCATGCTGCACGCCCAGGAAATCCTGAACCTGAAGAAGCGGCTCAACGAGATCTACGTGAAGCACACCGGCCAGACCTACAAGGCGATCGAGGACGCGCTGGAACGCGACAAGTTCCTGACCGCGAGCGACGCCAAGGAGTTCGGCCTGGTCGATAGGGTCATCGACAAGCGCGCCGAAGAGGCTGCGTCGGCGAAGACCCCGTAGCATTACTGGCTGACGCGACGATCCCTCCGGGAACGCCGCGCACCATCAGGGTGGCGTTCACGTTAAGGACACGTGCGCGCGTTGCAAAACGCAGTTTTGCCCCCTACGACAGGCAGAAAGTTCCGCTTTCGTGCTTGTTTTTCGTGGCAATCCAGCAACGCCGGGGTGATTTCGATCACTTCGCCCGTGCCAAGACCGGAAATCACGGTATTGTCACGGGTAGCCGGCGACCCCCGATTAGCGAATTCTTGATAGTCGGGTGACAGCATGGTTGGCTACGAACGATCGGCTATGATCGCGGGAGAATCGAGACCGTGATTCGCACGGGGTGTAACGCGTAGGGTCTTTTTTGGTACGGAATTTGCTCTATTTAAACTTCATGCCGGCCGCCGTGTCGGAATGGAGCGATCGAGCGGAACGGGATCGAACCGCGGACGGAGACATGAATGAGTAAAGTCGGCACGAGCGACTCCAAGAACACGCTATATTGCTCGTTCTGCGGCAAGAGCCAGCACGAAGTCCGCAAACTGATCGCGGGTCCCACGGTCTTCATCTGCGACGAGTGCGTTGAGCTCTGCATGGACATCATCCGCGAGGAGAACAAATCCTCGCTCGTGAAGTCGCGCGACGGGATTCCGACGCCGAAGGAAATCTGCAAGGTGCTGGACGACTACGTGATCGGCCAGAACCATGCGAAGAAGGTCCTGTCGGTCGCGGTGCACAACCACTACAAGCGCCTCAACCACCAGACCAAGCACAACGACGTCGAGCTTGCGAAGTCGAACATCCTGCTGATCGGTCCGACCGGCTCGGGCAAGACGCTGCTCGCGCAGACGCTCGCCCGTATCCTCGACGTGCCGTTCACGATGGCGGATGCGACGACGCTGACCGAAGCCGGCTATGTCGGCGAGGACGTCGAGAACATCATCCTGAAGCTGCTCCAGGCCGCCGATTACAATGTCGAGCGCGCCCAGCGCGGCATCGTCTATATCGACGAAATCGACAAGATCAGCCGCAAGTCCGACAATCCCTCGATCACGCGCGACGTGTCGGGTGAGGGCGTGCAGCAGGCGCTGCTCAAGATCATGGAAGGCACGGTGGCTTCGGTCCCGCCGCAGGGCGGCCGCAAGCATCCGCAGCAGGAATTCCTGCAGGTGGACACCACCAATATCCTGTTCATCTGCGGTGGTGCGTTCTCTGGCCTGGAAAAGATCATCTCGGCACGCGGACGTTCGACCTCGATCGGTTTCGCCGCTCAGGTGCTCGCGCCTGAAGACCGCCGCACCGGCGAAATCTTCCGTCACGTCGAGCCGGAGGATCTCCTGAAGTACGGCCTGATCCCGGAATTCGTCGGCCGTCTGCCTGTCGTGGCGACGCTGGAGGATCTGGACGAGGCTTCGCTCAAGAAGATTCTGGTCGAGCCGAAGAACGCGCTGGTGAAGCAGTACCAGCGGCTGTTCGAGATGGAGAACATCGAGCTGACCTTCGCCGACGAGGCGCTTGGCGCGGTTGCCCGCAGGGCGATCGAGCGCAAGACCGGTGCGCGCGGACTGCGTTCGATCCTCGAGGCGATCCTGCTCGAGACCATGTTCGACCTGCCGGGCCTCGAAGGTGTGGAAGAAGTCGTGATTTCGCGCGAAGTCGTGGAAGGAACGGCGCGTCCGCTCTACATCTACGCCGATCGGTCCGATCGCGCCGTCGAGAACGCCAGCGCCTGATTTGCGGCGCTGGAACGCTCCAATCGTCTCCTCAAGTAAGGGCTGCGGAAAGTATCTCCGCAGCCGGTGTTGCGTCGCTTATTTGCGTGCGTAAGCGCCTGATGGCGCGCGTCTTTCAATGACTTGACACCCCCGGGGTCGATAGCCACCTAATGTCGGCGGCGAGCGAGAATTCTCTTCAAGATTCGCCTCAGTTCCGATCCGGCGAGCCGGTCCTACTCTCGAAAAGGACCGACCGGTTTTGCGGATCACCTCGGCACCTTGTGGCGGTTGCGCATGAGCATGGCGGGCTGCGTGCAAGGGGGCAAAGCAAAAGGAAAAGGCCATGACCAATCCAAAACCCAGGCCAACCATCGTTCATGGCGAAACGCACGCCTATCCCGTGCTGCCGCTGCGCGACATCGTCGTCTTCCCGCACATGATCGTTCCGCTCTTCGTCGGCCGCGAGAAGTCGATCCGCGCGCTCGAAGAGGTGATGAAGAACGACGCGCTGATCATGCTCGCGACCCAGAAGAACGCGTCCGACGATGATCCGGCACCCGATTCCATTTACGAGACCGGGACGCTTGCCAGCGTGCTCCAGCTCTTGAAGCTTCCCGACGGCACCGTGAAGGTGCTGGTGGAAGGGCTCGAGCGGGCGCGCGTGCAGAAGTACACCGATCGCGCCGACTATTACGAAGCGACCGCGATTGCGCTCGCCGACACCGATGCGAAGTCGGTCGAGGCCGAGGCCATGTCGCGCTCGGTCGTGTCCGACTTCGAGAGCTATGTGAAGCTCAACAAGAAGATCTCGGCCGAGGTCGTCGGCGTCGTGCAGGCGATCACCGATTTCGCCAAGCTCGCCGATACCGTCGCCTCGCATCTCGCCGTCAAGATCGCGGACCGCCAGGGTATCCTGGAGACGCTGTCGGTCACGCAGCGCCTTGAGAAGGTGCTGGGCCTGATGGAGAGCGAGATCTCGGTGCTCCAGGTCGAGAAGCGCATCCGCTCGCGCGTCAAGCGCCAGATGGAGAAGACCCAGCGCGAGTACTATCTCAACGAGCAGATGAAGGCGATCCAGAAGGAGCTCGGCGACGACGACGGTCGCGACGAGCTCGCCGATCTCGAAGAGAAGATCGCCAAGACCAAGCTCTCCAAGGAAGCGCGCGAGAAGGCGCAGCACGAATTGAAGAAGCTGCGCCAGATGTCGCCGATGTCCGCGGAAGCGACCGTCGTGCGCAACTATCTGGATTGGCTGTTGTCGATCCCGTGGAACAAGAAGTCCAAGGTGAAGAAGGATCTGGAAGCCGCGCAGGCGGTTCTGGACGCCGATCACTATGGGCTGGAGAAGGTCAAGGACCGCATCGTCGAGTATCTCGCCGTGCAGTCGCGCGCCAACAAGCTGACCGGTCCGATCCTGTGCCTGGTCGGGCCTCCCGGCGTCGGCAAGACCTCGCTCGGCAAGTCGATCGCGAAGGCGACGGGGCGCGAATTCGTGCGCGTCTCGCTCGGTGGCGTGCGCGACGAGGCCGAGATCCGCGGTCACCGCCGCACCTATATCGGCTCGATGCCTGGCAAGATCATCCAGTCGATGCGGAAGGCGAAGTCGTCCAATCCGCTGTTCCTGCTGGACGAGATCGACAAGATGGGCGCCGATTTCCGCGGCGATCCGTCCTCGGCGCTGCTTGAGGTCCTCGACCCCGAGCAGAACGCGACTTTCAACGACCACTATCTCGAGGTCGACTACGATCTCTCCAACGTGATGTTCATCACGACCGCGAATACGCTGAATATTCCGGGGCCGCTGATGGACCGCATGGAGATCATCCGGATCGCGGGCTACACCGAGAACGAGAAGGTCGAGATCGCGCGCAAGCACCTGATCCCGAACGCGGTGTCCAAGCACGGCCTGGACTCCAAGGAGTTCTCGATCGACGACGACGCGCTGCTGCTTCTGATCCGCCGCTACACCCGCGAAGCGGGCGTGCGTAACCTGGAGCGTGAGCTTTCGACACTCGCCCGCAAGGCGGTGAAGGAGCTGATGATCTCCAAGAAGAAGTCGGTCAAGGTCACCGAGAAGACTCTCGAAGAGCTTCTGGGCGTGCCGAAGTACCGCTACGGCGAGATCGAGAGCGAGCCGCAGGTCGGCATCGTCACCGGCCTTGCCTGGACCGATGTCGGCGGCGAGCTGCTGACGATCGAAGGCGTCATGATGCCCGGCAAGGGCAAGATGACGGTCACCGGCAATCTGCGTGACGTGATGAAGGAATCGATCTCGGCGGCGGCATCCTATGTCCGCTCGCGCGCGATCGTCTACGGCATCGAGCCACCGCTGTTCGACCGCCGCGACATCCACGTGCACGTGCCGGAAGGCGCGACGCCGAAGGACGGTCCGTCGGCGGGCGTGGCGATGGCCACCGCGATCATCTCGGTCATGACCGGCATCCCGGTCCGCCATGATGTCGCGATGACCGGCGAGATCACGCTGCGCGGCCGCGTGCTGCCGATCGGCGGCCTGAAGGAGAAGCTGCTCGCCGCTGCCCGCGGCGGCATCAAGACGGTGCTGATCCCCGAGGACAACGCCAAGGATCTCACGGAGATTTCCGATGCGATCAAGGGCGGCATGGAGATCATCCCGGTCTCGCGCCTCGACGACGTCGTTGCAAAGGCCTTGGTGAAGAAGCCGGTGCCGATCGTCTGGGAAGAGGACACCAAGGTGACGGTGAAGCCGGAGGGCGACGAAGCCGCCGGCGGACTGACCGCTCACTGAGATCGCAGCTCGAAAAGATGATAAAACGGCGCCTTCGGGCGCCGTTTTTGTTTCGGGGCAGCGGATGACGACGATGCACATCGACGGGCAATGCCATTGCGGGCAGATCACCTTTGAAGCCGAGATCGACCCGGAGGCGGTGTCGGTCTGCCATTGCCGGGACTGCCAGACCCTGACGGGCTCGCCGTTCCGGGTGACCGCGATCTGCACCGAGGCCGACGTGAAGCTCACCGCCGGCACGCCCAGGATCTACGGCAAGCGCGGCGACAACGGCCGGATGCGCTTCCAGCACTTTTGCGCCGACTGCGGTTCCCCGCTGTTCACGAGCGGCGAGGGCGACCAGGAGGACGATTGGGGCATCCGCTGGGGCAGTATCCGCCAGCGCGACCAATTGCGGCCGGTCAGGCAGATCTGGTGCCAGTCGGCGGTTGTGTGGATCGACGCGGTGCCGCTGCTGCCGGGGCGGCCGCAGGATTGAGGCCCAGGAAGTGGAGTTCCGCGCTTGCCCGTTCGGGGCCGGTGGGGATAAAGAAGCGGCGAGGGGCGGTTAGCTCAGCTGGTTAGAGCATCTCGTTTACACCGAGAGTCAAGGCCAGTAAGATCAATAGGTTACTTAGGGCTAGCTTGGTCCGGGTAACTTGCCGGGTAACAAATCTCGGGCGGTTAGCTCAGTTGGTAGAGCGCCTGCTTTACACGCAGGATGTCGGCGGTTCGAGCCCGTCACTGCCCACCATTACCTGCGTCGCCGAGCTCCAGCATTTCGAACGGCTCTGCTTGGCCCTGGCAGCCTCCGCAACCATCCCGGAGGAGCGCGCCGGGCTCGAGATCATGGCGGCCAACTATCGTGCCAAGATCGCAATAATCAACTCGTGATCGGAAGTTTGGGGAGCCGCTGCGACTGAACCGCACGGCTGCTTTCTCTGCGGGCGTGAACGCATTACGTGCTCTCCCAGTTATGGGAGGCTCACATGTTCTTTGAAATCCTGAAGGAAAGACGCGCGCTCACATTTGCGTTGGGCGCGGCGGTGTTCGCCTGTCAATTGGGCGAGGCGTTCAAACCTGCGGTTGGGCCTTCCCCGATCCAGGTGATCGGCCTCGCGGGTGCCAGCACCGTTCACGTCGCGGGGTTTTTCAACACCACCACCTTCGCGGAATTCGATGTGTTGCCGCCAATGGCGCCACCGAACGGTCAGCAAGAGCAAGGCTAACAAAGACCGAGTTGCGCAATGAGAAGGCTGCGCGGGACCGAAGCCACGAGCAGCTCAGTGTCTCAATCGGCGCATTCAAAGTGGTGGAAGCAGGCAGCGAATATCCGGTGATGGAGCGCGCAAGCGCGACTCCTCTTGCCGAAGGGCAGTATAATGCCGAATCAGTAGCGTGTGCGTCTGCGTCCCCGAAACAACTCGTGAGGACTGCTTGTCAAATCCAAACGTTGCTCAGCCCAACCGGTTCTGGGCCACCGTTACCGACGAACAACTGGTCGATCTCAATCTGGAGATCGACGATCCGGAAACCCTGCCGGGTCTGGTTCACGAAGTGCCAGACAACTATAGGGAAGCCCACGTCGAGTTCAAATACGATCTGCGCGGCAAGGGTATCGACCAGGAATTTTCCTGCGTCCATGGCCACCACCAGCACAAGGCCGGCTTCGTAATGAAGTTGGGCGATGCCCGCTTTATGGTTGGCCACATCTGCGCCAAGTCGATCTACGGCGAGGACTTCAATCAGTACACAGCCGACATCGACGCTGCGATCATCCGCAAAGATGCCCTGCGTCGCGTCCGAGAACTTCGTGACGCTATCCTGCCGTTCGAGGCATGGCTGAAACAGCTTGCCGAATCAGACACCATGAAGAGCTGGTCCAAATTGCGCGGCCAACTCGATAGTCACTTACCGTTCCTTTACGACAATCTCACAGCTTATGCGCAATTCGATCGCCGAATAACGGGTGCATCTCTGCCGAAGTGGCTGTGTCGCGCCGACTGCAATCCACGCCAGCAGATCGACGCTCTCTTGGCCGAGATCGCAAAGTTGAACAGCCTGCTGAGTGGGGCGGCCGAGAAAGCCGCTGGCATTATCGGTCAGCTTCGAGCCAGAATGGACGGGATTTCGAACCGGGCCGAGCCGATCCTCGAGTACCTGCAAGACGTTGAACTCTTCTTTCAACCGGTGACGCTTGATGCCATGTGCAAGTGGGCGAATGAGCACGACAACCCTAAACGACGCACCTATAGCTATGGGCTTTTATCGATCACCTTAAAGAACGACAAAGGCCACAAAACGCTCATCCTTATACCGAAGGGGTACGTCTCGCCCAGCAAACAGCCGATCATTGCACTCAGGAATGCCCTGGCAGGAGTTGGTACGGAAACAGCATCGCCGAACAAGATGATCGCCTGACACGCTAATCGGCCACGGTGAGGACCAGCCTGTCGGAACGCGCAGAGAAACGCTCCGAAAACAAAAAAGGCCCGCCAGCGTGCACCGGCGGGCCCAGATCGTTACCCCTTCAGCCGCCGGCGGTGCGTTATCAGCCGCTGCCGGTCGCGCGTTCGGTGGATCCTGAGCCTGCGGTTCATGTTCGCCTCGCGACGATCATTCGAACAAGCCCCTTCAGGTCGCCGCAGATCAGCCAGTCGAGGCTGATGCGGTACTTTTCGGCGAAGCACAGCAGATCATAGTGCTTGAGTCGCCCTCTCACCTTTGCGACTTCCGCTTCGGGTACGCCATAGTCGGCCGCTATCATGTCGATCCGCCGTCTCATTCGGGCTTTGTAATTTGCCCGCACCTTCTCTTGATCTTCCCTCATCGCAGCCCCCGCTGATCGAGTAGGGCCTGCATATAGCCCTCGATATATTTGCGCCCGAGCGGATCCAGTTCATTGAGCTTCGCCTCAAATTCCTGCTGCAACAACGCGCGCTTTGGAGGGCGTTGCAATTCGATGATTGTCGCCGATGGCAATGCGGCCGATGCCGCCGCCTTTGCTGCCCGTTCTTCCGGCGTGCCGTTCTTTGACCTCCGCGGCTTCCGTGAATGAATTCGTCGGGTAACTTCATACGGCAGCCGCTTGACCTCGGCGACGTTCTCCGGAGGCGGGGTGGCGGCAGAAGTAGCCTGAGCGCGCGCGGCGGATAGATCGATGATGTTGTTTGAAGACGAGCTTAGGGGTGGCGTGCTATGCACGCTGTCAGCCTTGGTCATCTTGAATTACCCTTCTATGATCGAGGTTAGGGCCGAGATGGAAGTTGGCGCTTCCTCTCGGCCTGATTTTCGGATATCCTATATTCATGCGCAAGTCAATTCGGGATATCCCTAAAAAAGGGCGCGGACGCCCGTCGACCGGTGGTCGGCGCGATGGCGTGCTTGTGCGCTTTGAAGCCACACAGTTTGATGCGTTAGACGCTTGGATCGCGAGGCAAGCAGAGCCTCCCTCACGCCCCGAGGCAATCCGCCGGCTGATCGAGCTCGGGCTGAAGGCGAAAGGGAAATGATCGGTCGCCTGGGAAACGTTCTCTACTGGTCCGGCCTCGCAATCGCCTCCCTTTGCGAGATCGCTGCCATTCTTGTTTCGTTGATCATTATCATGCGCAGGATTGATCCAGAGGCTTGGTTTGCTGTAGCGTTTTTTGCAGGCTTCGGCGGGTGTGCGTGGCTTGCCGGACGCGCAGCAAAATACATCCTTACCGGCGTCTGACATTGCCGCATCCCCTTGCGCTCGCCCTTCGGTTGCGCTTCGCTACCGCTTGGTAGCAAGGATAACCTCAATGAAAAGAAAAGATTTCGACGCCACTCAACAATCGCTCGAGCGATGCCGCGCTCTGATTTCCGAAATGAGCCGTACTACAACGCCCGAACAGATCGAGAAGACGTGGACGGATTTTTTGTCTCACTCACAGCGCTTCTTTTCTAAGCTCGCAGCGGCCACGACAGAGGGGGAAAGCGCGGCTTGGTTTGGTCGAGTAAAGCACGAAAGGAAGACCGACGACCTAATGCAGTACGTTCATCAAGCCCGACATGCCGACGAACATGGCTTGGAGAAAATTGCTGCGCCGACAGACGCATCTATAACCATTGATCCAATCAGGGCTGGCGAGTCCGTGACGATCAAAAAGATGGCGGCGGCAGACGGCGTGCTACGGATCGAAGGCGAAAATGCCAAAGTCCAGTTCAATCCTGCAAATGCGATACTTCATCCAGTAATAAACAGCGGCCGCCTCTATGATCCGCCAACCGTGCATTCGGGGAAACCTTGGACTGAAAACAACGCCCAAGCTGTAGCCAAGGCAGCGTTGACCTTCATGGAGCGGGTTTCGGAGGAAGGAAAAGCATTTGCAATAGACTGAGCTAGTCGACCTCCGCTCCAGACAGTTACAGACGATGCCGATATCGGGAGGATTACATTGGCCGCCATCGATGTCCCAAACGAGCCAGCATTCGGATTGCGCCGCGAGGTGAGTGCGGAGGAGTTGGCGCGCGCACAGCGTGAATTCGAGGAGCGACGAGATCTGGATCGCCGAACGCAGATGACAATGCTTACAGTCGGAGGGGTCGCCGTCTGTTTGGGATTAGGCTGGCTCTTTAGCCGCCGATCTCGAATCGCAAACGCCGCCGATATCGCCATGGTGGATGCCGCAGCGCGTGGGGTTAAGGCAAAACGGAAAGCCAAAAGTGCGATTGCCCAATGGGCCGAGCGCGTTCGCGATCGCGCAAACCGCGACCATACTTCAGATCCCGGTTGAGCTTCGCTCATGCTCGATCTGCCGCACCGGCTCCGGACCGATGGTGCGCGGCCGCCCGGCGGTAATGCCAGGCGGCTGAACAATCACAATCAGCCCCGCGCTAGAACGAAGCCCACCCGAGCAGATTGCCGGGATCCTATCCGCTAGTATTTCGTAACATCGATGATGTTGCCGGTAGCCACGCACGTACCCGCGCTGCGTACGGTGCAGTTAGAGCCGTTGCTGCCGATCAACTCGACTTTCAATTGATTGGCGGCGCTGCCCGTAACGCGCTGTATCAAATCCACGACCGTAGCATTGCCAACCATGCCGCTGATGTACGTCATGAGACCGTTACCGCCGGCCGGCGTGTTGATATACGCGCATACGGTTACGTTTTCGCAATGGACGTCAACGAAACGGTTCACTACCGCGGGGCCGTTGGTGTTTTGAAGTATGGCTTGACCGCCCCAAACCGGGCCGCCCGCGCTGAACCAAGTCCCGCCGTCTATGACATTGTTAGCTGCGCCATTCAACGACACGCCGAAAGGCGTCACGCTCGAATTTGGGACGCAGTACATCTGACGAATGTGAAAGATACTAGCGCCGCCGTATCCCGTTTCCGTGTACACGCAAGCGCGGTAAATCGGATATATGGAAACGTCGACGATCGCATCGTCGCTATTCGTGCTGTTGCTGTACACCATGGCCACGGTGCCAGAAATGGCGGCATTTGCGCCAAACAACGTCATGCGCTCAATGCCAACAAAGTGCGCCGTCTGGTGGTTCTGGGGGTCGCCGAGCGTGATGAACTGTTGCGTGGAAGCGTCCCGCGTCGCACTGCTTAAGCGTAGTCCCCGAATTTGAAACTCCGCTGAGCTTGACGCTAAACGGCACCATGAGCCCATTGCAGATCAAAGCTGTCCCGGCCGGGACGATGACTTTGCCGCCTGCGTACCCGCCGGTATCGACATTGCTAACGCCATAGCCGGTGAAATTCAGTGCATTCTGTACCGCGGCTTGGTCATTGGTTGCCAAGCCGTCGTTGGCCTTGCCGGCGCGATCCAGCTTGGCGCCAAACTGCCGGACGTTTGGGAAGTTGCCATTATCAACGACATACTGGAATTTTGTACCGACGCTGTCCGTAAAACTTGCGCTCGGGGTCGTGACCGTCGCAACCGTCCACTGCGGTGAAACCGAACATGTCAGCGTTGAGCCGTTGTACGAACCGTTCGGAATGGTCAACGCGTTGCCGGCAGTGTACGCGTTCCCCTTCGATCCTGTCGGGGTGAAGCTCGTCATCACGCCGCCTGCAATGACGACGATGCCTTGCAGCTTTCCACCCGTGCCACCGGTCGGAGACACTCCGTAGAAAGTCCCGTTTGTACTGCACGTTCCAGCAGCCGACACCGACCCAGTCGCAACAAAGCTGTCAATAAAGTTGCCGGACGTGATTTTCTTGAAGGTCGCGCCTCCGCCATCGCCAGAGGCGGCATAGCCCACCGTCACTAGGCCCGTGAAGGACGACAGATTGAGCGTCTGCGCCAGCGCGCGCGAAGCCACGATCGGCGATGCAGCGGCGGTGCTGGTCGCACAGGTCGGGCAACTGATGACGCCCGTGACGGCATCCAGCAGGATCGGCGTGGTCGCCGTGGTCGGGACAGTGCCGGACGTGGTCGGCCATTTGATGCTTGGCGTGCCCGCAACCGCTTGGGCGCCGACTGTGGCTTGGCCGCTGGTCGAGCCCGTGTAGATCACCGTGCTCGTGTTGATGGTCGGGATCGTGAGGCTCGATTGCAGCATCAAGGCGATCAATGTCGAGAAAGGGATCGCCTGCGCCGGGCCCGTTCCCGCCTGGGTTCGCCCGATCACGGTGCCGGACGGAACGGTGGGATAGGTCTGGGCAATGGAAAGCGAGGGTAGATAGGCGAGCAGCGCGAAGAGCCGGCGCGAGCCTCTTCAGGTACGGGGCGATCATGATGAGGAGCCAAAATTGACGCGGCCGCTGCCCGGCGAGCATCTCAACTTCGGCCTTATCCTCATCGGGGGGCCGCCTTCTCCTTTCTGCCTTGTCGCTTTCGCGGGGCGTCTACGCGGTACGTAAATTGGCGGTGGTTCAGTCTCCCCAGGCGAACCACCAAGCCTGGATGAAAGGCGCTCAACGTGCCTTGGAGCTCTCTTAATTCCTAACCGGCGTTCATGCTCCGCCGGTGCCGAGGTCGACAAGCGCCGGAGTGAAGTTGTTGAACGGCAGACCATTCGCCTTGCAGGACGCAATGATCCGGCGGTAGTGCGCGATCTCCGCAGTCTTGATTGCTGCAGCGATGGCCGCGCTTCCGCCGCCAGCGGCGTAGGCTGCAGCGACGGCGCCCTGCCGCGTCATTTCGCTATCGACGCACGAGCCCGCATGAGTTCGATTTTCAGATGAGATAACGGCCATGAATTCGTGCTCCTGTTCACTGAAGAATGCGGACGCGATTGCCGATCGGCAAGAAGCCGGCCGGGATCAGCGGTCGCGCGATATCCTGGATCACGCGCATCCAATCGCTGCTACACAACGCCTGCGCGCGTTGCTGGGGAGTGACAGACACGGTGATTTGCCGCTCCTCATTGGTCTTAGGGTCGATGAGGTCGATCTCATATCCGATCATGTTCAAAATCCTTTCTTTTCGCCCTTGATGCCGCCCGCGATCACCACGTTTGCCGTCGTCATCAGGCGAACGGCCTCAGCGTCATTCGACAGAAAACGCTTCGAGAAAGCGGGATCATTCATGTGGCGGGACTTCCAGTCCGAAACCGCACGATACTCTTCCTTGCTGACGCCGGCGCCTTCCAGCGCTTCACGCACCACGCCATCAGAAAGGCCCAGGGTTCGCATCCATGAGGCGCCCTCAGCGAGCCGCTTGGAGTCGCCATCCGGGATCATGTCGGCGCCGAGGACCACGCCGTTCATGGCGTTCTCGATCTCGTCACCGCCCTTTCCCAGTACGCTATGCAAATCATTCCACTGCTGCGTCGCTGCGACGTCACCGGATAGAAGCTTTGAGCCGAATTCCGCGTTCATCGTGAGCGCGTCAATCTGGGCGCGGGCTTCGACCGCGGTCGCTGGTGCCTGGATCTGGTCCATCATGCTGCCTCTGAGGTGTGAGTTTTGAACGCCTCGCGCAGAAGGCGGACGAAGTAAGCACCAGATCGCTGGAAAGCGATCGCTGCAGGCTCGATCGAAGGCCGGTCGTAGGCCAACATTGCGTGCGGTGGACGCGCGCCGGGCAAGAAGGCATTCGGCATGCCGCTCCGGAACGCCTCGCCGGCCAAGAGTGCATCAATGTGGATGGGGTTCGCGACACCGCCCACCAGGACGTCGACCGTTTTGAAGTCGAGCGCGTGCGCAACGAGCCCCGTGGGAAATTTGTGCTGCATGTCCTCGGCCAGCGTCCCGAGATTGACGCGCAGCTTCGCCGCCTTCTCGATCAGTTCGGACAGCTCAACGCCGACCTTGGTCCATTCTTCCGCGGCAGCGGCAAACTCCTGGAATTGCCGATCGCGAGCTGCTGCCTGCTGGGCGATTTCGGCCTGGGCATCTTGGCGAAGTGCCACCCCATACGCGGCCTCGAGCTCGTCCACAGCCTCCCTGGCCTCTGCCTTGTCACGGCGCAGCACCGCCAGCCGCTTCTCGCCGCCCCCGGGCTGGGCGACAAGGTCGCCGATCTCCGCATTGATGGCGACCAACCGACGGCGTGCGTCTTCCAACCGGCCAGCGACGTCGTTTGCGCGTGCACTAGGCTGCATGAGACCGCTCCTCGGTGCTCACCGTGGCTTCGGCGCAGATTTTACGGATCAGGCTTGCCAGCGGCCTGCGATCACGATCCGCAGCGTCCCGAAGACGCTGGTGCAGCTCTGGCTCAAACCGCACGCTCACTTGTTTTAGTTCGCTCGACATGAAGATGTCTCCGTTCGATGTTCCGAGCATCGCCCGGCATCGCAGAACCAGCAACGCACTGAAGTGCAGGTTTGTCGGAAGAGAATCGCCTCCGCTTGGTCCACCGGCCTTGCACGAGCGCAGCCTGTTGGTGATCAACGATCGGAACGAAGCAGATGCCGAGCGCGCCGGCGATCAGCACCATGGTTCTCGCACCCATCGCCTTCTGCGGCGGCTCGCTCAGCATTTTGGCTGTCAGGCCATCAGCAATCCCGGCTATCGAGTCGACCGTCGCATAGGTGATGCCGAGCGCGCGGATGCGCTCCCGGAAAACCTGGACGATGTCGGGCATTGAGCGGACGGCGTCGCCTAGCATCGCTGCGCTCACTCCCCCGTAAAGACGTCGAAATCGAGCCCGCGCGCTATCTGGGGCGCGTTCCCGAGGGTTTGGCGCTGGCCTGTGGTGGAATAGCCGCCATAGCCAACCCCATCGCACTCCGATAGCGGCTTGCCCCTCCGGCGCATCATCACCGCGTAGCGCATGGCCGACACCAGGTCATCGCGCTGTTTCACGACCCGGAAATTCTCGTCCCGGTGATAGTTGCGCATCTCCTCGAAAAGCTCGCCGTTGTGGATCGCAATCGTGAGCTTGCCCAGAAACATCAGCTCACGGATCTCGGCGAGCGCTGGCTCGACGGCATTGGTCTTTGTGCCATGATTGACGGCATGGCTCGGCATCATGTTGGCGCCGAAATTCTTGTACTGATCGGCGAGCGGAAGGCCTGAGCCCTTGTCGTGTTGCGATCCATCGTGCGGCCAGGCCACAGGGATGCGCAGGCCCCGGGTCATCGCGTGAATGCGCTGGACATGGTAGAGCGCCGAACTGCGCTCCATTCGGAATGAATCGACCAACCAGACTTGGCCGGTGTCGTGCGCCCAGGCGATCAACGCTGCGGCAAATGGATGCCCATAACCGAAATCGATGCCGACGCACCAGCGAGCGTAGGTCGGAATGTCGGTGTCGGGATTGAAGCTCTTCGAAATGGTCGGCAGGAGCTCGATCGGGAAAATAGGACCGGCGCCCAGCTGTGGGGTGCCTTCGATGCGGGCTTCGCGTTCATGCTCGGAATAACCGGAGGAAAGCTCCTCGCGGCGTGCCTCCGAGATGTGCTTCACCTCGGCGCTCGGGATGCGGAAGACGGCACGATCCGAAGACGGCTCGGACAAAAACTTGTAGGTCACGCCGGCCGCCGCACCATCACCGACGGGCGTATAGCTGACGATCAGATGACCGTCGGTCGCACTGGTCCGGGCCAGGAGCTCGGAATAGATGTCCTCGCCCGGCCGCTCGTCGATCCAAATGACATCGACAGACTCGCCCTGCAGCTTCTCGCGCCGCATCTCGAAGCTTTTATACGTCAAGCTGGAGGTGCCATCGGCAACCCCGTCGGTCTGGTGCGCGACAAACATGGTGTCGACCGCGCCGGTGCCGCCGGGGACCATCACGGGGCGCTTGGCGAAGCTCTCGAGCGGGATCATCCCGGTGCCAAACTCATCGTCGCCGCAGAGCTTCTTCTGCAGCGTGTCCCGGACCAGCTGCCCGGATTCGCCGACGGCCCAAACACGGATTGGCTTGTCGAAGCGCTTGCCGGTCCACCAAAACGGATAGTCGCCGGTCATGTGCAGCGCGACCTCAAAGGCGGCGGACAGAGTTTTGCCCGACTGGTTGCCACCATAGATCAGCCGCTGGTGCACACCGCTGGATCCGGCCAGGAAGAATGCCTTCTGGCTCGGATACCAATAGCTGGCGTCGAGGAAGTCGATCCTCCGATATTTTTTGCGGCGCTCGGACGACGATAACGTCTGCCGGGCGAGGCGGATCAACGCCTGCGGGTCTGGAACATCCTCAGCCATTGTTTTCCACCTCTATCAAATTGCCTTCGATCAGTTTCGCTTCACTGGCCCGCCGGGCCATGTCGGCCGCCTCCAGACGCTCCAGCCGTGCCAGACCGTTGCCGCCGAAGGTCTCGACCATCTTCTCGCGTGAGACGCCCAACTGCCGCAGCGCGCGCAGCTCCTCGAGCGCTTCCTGGTCGGGGTCGACGACCCGGTGCGTGATGTCGATGGTTTGCTTGGTGACGACCGGGTCGGTGCGCTCGAGCAGGGACAACACGGCCCGTCCGTGGTCGCGGTGCCCCGAGTTGCGGATCATGGCGAGCAGCGCCGCCACGGCCTCCGGATGACTGCCCCGGAGGTACTTCCGGCTCTCCTCGGCGATCGCAGCAAGCATCCGCTCGTCGTGCGCGAGGCGCCACGCGATCTTCGCCACGTTCGTCGTGGTGGAGTCCTTGCCAAAGCCGGCGGCCCGCGCCGCGCGCGCGTAGCGGCCGTGGCCGGGCTTGCCAGTCACCAGCTGGTGGCAGAACGCCCGCCACTGGTCATTCGGCAGCGCCCGCATCGCCGGCCCGAGTTGCCCCCAATCAGGCTTTGCCGGCGCAGCGACGGCCTTCTGTTTCGCGCGCGCCATCAGGCGACCCCTCGCGCCGCTGCCGCTGCACGGCGCTCCTGAGCCGCCTGATCGACGATCCTGCGCAGCAGACTGCCGACGCTCCGGTCCTCTTCGCGGGCCCAGGTCTCCAGCGCGGCCTTGATCTCCGGCTCCGTCTCGAATGTCACCTTCTCACGCTTCATGTCACGCCTCCGAAATGTTCGGCGGGAAGGTGCGCGGGGTATCAGATGGCAGCAACGCACCGGGAAAATCCGAACAAGGTCTGGAGGGCGCCGCCGCGTAGGGAGCCGTGCAATGAATTCGGGGCAGAGCTCGGGAATTTCGCCCCACGGCATCAATTTCTGAAACGCGATCGCAATCTGGCTGGTGATCTGCCGAATGATCGATGCGAACTGCTACCCCGACGCTACCCGAACTGCAGGGATTGCAGCTAACCCATTGATCTGACTCACGGAAGCTATCGTGCTCAGCGAGGTGCTCTCGTGACTGATGCTGTTGATGCTGGTAGGTGGGCGAGCCGGAGGGAATATCTACAGTGGAAGGGAAGAACGTGGTGCTTTCCATGACCTGTCTCTCATGTTCGGGGTGTTCGGTTCGTGTTCGGTTCGGTTCGGGTTTCGCGATGTTCGGTGTTCGGTTCGGTTCGGCCCCTCTATAAGAGGGCCGTCCGTCCGAACATCATCCGAACATCAGTGGTCGACGGTCCAGCGATCTCCCATCTCCCTGATGAGGCCTTTGGTCTTGAGCGCATTCCTGATGTCGGTGAGGTCGGCGCGGCGATAGCAGCCAATGCCAGCGGCACGGGCCAGCGTGTTCCAGTCCTCGGTGAGCAGCCCGGATTTGCCGGCATCGTGCAGCATGGCGAACAGGGTCTTTTGATTGGCCGTGAGCTTTGGTTCGCGCTGCTTTGGGGCAGCTTGTGCGTCGATCGCGTCGGTTGATACGATCGCGGTGGTGATCGGGTCGCCATCCTCGTCCCGGCCGAGTTCGAAGGGTTCCAGCCTGAACTGGGCAACCACGCGTTCGGGCTGGTCGTTGCCCTTGATGACCTGGGCCACCTTGGTCGCATCGCCGCTGATCTGCACCATAACGTCGACATCGCCGACGTGCGCATTGCTGCCGCGGGCGCCTCGGGTCTCGTCCTTGCCGGTGTGGCCCACGAGCGCGATGTGCAGATCAAGCCGGCTGTGGACGGTCCTCAGGTTCGCTGCGGCCCGGTTCTGATCCTTTGCCTTGTCCTCGTCCCCTCCATTCGCGGCGATCCCCTTCGCATAGGTGTCGATAATGATCAGCCCGACATCGCCACCAAACTGCTCCTCGGCCTGGCGCACGGTCGAAACGATGGTGTCGACGCAATTCGGATTGAGCAGATCGATCACCGCGTCCGCCACCGCGATCGGGAGGGCCTTGAGGCCGTCGCGGAGGTGGTAAACTTGCAATCGACGCTTGAAGAGATCAGCCCGCTCGAGGGCAAAGACCACAACACCACAGGCCTGTTTCGCCCGGTGGCCACGCCAGTCGATCTGTGCGGCGGCGTGCACGGAAATCTCCGTCAACAGCGCGGACTTGCCAGCGCCTGGCGGGGCAATCCATGCCGACGTTTCTCCCCGGGAGATGATGCCTTTGAAGATCCAGCGTTTCCGCGCAAAGGCGCCGCAGTCGTCGAAGTAGGTCAGTTTCAGCGCGGCCGCGGAATCCGGCGCCTGATCCGCGCGGGCGTTCGAGGACAGACCGTAGTCCTCCGGCCCCCCAGGCAGCGGTGGCTCCTCAGACTGGAAGCGATCGAGCGTGACGAGCTCAGACGCGCGCGCCGTCGGTGCGGAAAGGATCATGTTTGCACAGCGTCGTTCATGTCACCGGCTTCGCGCGGCGTTGCGACTATCACTTCACGCTGTTCGGCGGCCCAACGATTGCCGCAGTTCTTGATCGCTTGCGCATTGGCGCCGCTGTCGTCGGTTTCGGCGAGGATGGTCAGCGCGTCGATGCCGGCCAGCACGGGAAACGTTCCGATTGCCGTCGCCGAGCCGAGCGCCCACACCGGCCGAAAGCCCAGCATTCGCCCGGCAAGGCAGGTCTCGAAGCCTTCGCCGATCGTCAGGCCCTGCTCGACGTCTTCATCCGGATCGATCTTGATGGCCGCGCCAGCCACGGGGCCGAGCATTTTCCGGCCGATCTTCTTTGCGTCGGGATCCAGCGCCGTGCGGTGGATCGCCTGCAGCCCGTCGTCGGCGACCGACCGAAACGCAACGAGCATGCAGGGGTGGCGGACACCGGGCCCGAACGGGCAAGATGGATGGAAGCGCACCACCCGGTTTGCCACGTCCTCGAAAAGCTCGAGGCGGCGGCCTTCGACATAGCGCTGGACGAGCGTCCCCCGCGGCTCGACGGCTTCGCGCCAAAGCGCCTGTGCCATGCCACCTTCGTTACGCGGCGCTGTTACTGTAACGGCGCGCTGGCGTTTCACTGGCTCGCTGCGAGCGGCGCGACCAAGCCGCTGCAACACATGTTCGCGGCACGGCCGCCAGTCGTCGCCGGCGTGGCTGTGCACAATGAAGCCGTCGGGATCTGTGGGCGCCAAGCTGACGCTGAGCGAGCGGTCGCGCGGCGAATGTCCTGGGCCGGGGCAAAGGATTGAGCGCCCGACAACGTCACCCCCGAGCGCCGCCGCCATGCTGCGAAGCGCGTTCATTCGTCCACCCCGTCCTTGAGCAGGCCCAGTTCGCGGGCCTTCTCGATCGCCTTTGCAGCGCCCGCGGCGAACTGTTCCAACCGAGCCATGCCGACAGTCACACCGCGTTGTGTAGGAACGCTCTGGCCCTCTGCGTTCGTGCCGAAAAGCCGGCAATCGAGGAACGTGTGGCCTTCAAATTCCCGGATAGCCATCACGATGCTCTGCTTCCGGTTGCGAGCAGACTTCCAAAACTTCGCGACCTCGATCGGCTCGACGATCTTGGGGGCGTCGCTCATAGCGTCACCTGGTCGAGTGCGGCGCCGATCGGCGAGGAGGGTTCACCACGGCTGTTGCGCTTCATGGCGTGCTTGATCGTCGCAAAGTCGGCACCGTGCTGTAGGGCGAACGAAAGAGCTATCGCGGCGTCGGATGCGAGCGCGTCGAGTAAGCTGTTCGCATGAGCAGCGTTGATGAAGATTTCGCCGAGCCGGCCGTCGCTGTAGTAGCCGGCGCTCATGGTGAAAGTGGCGCCGACGTGCTCGAAGGAAAGCGTCTCCGAAGCTCGACGGTTTGGCAGACGTTGACGCGGGATTCCGATTTGCTGTATGGGCATGTTGCTGATCTCGATTTGCTGATCTGAAAACACGAGCGCCGCCCGGTCAGGGGCGGCGTTTCTCGTTCAGGCGACTTCACGTTCAAGCTTGATGTGCCCACGCGGCAGCGAAGCGGCCCAGGCCTCAAATTCCTCCTCAACCCAGCCAACCGAGTTGGGGCCGAGCTGGACGGGCTTGGGAAATGCGCCTGCCTGGATTTTGCGCCAGATGGTGGGATAGCTGAGGCCGGACCGGTCAACGATCTCGGGGCGGCGAAGGATTTTCATGGTGTGACATCCCAGTTAATCAGATGTCTTCCCATCTACGGCATGTTCGGCCCGTCTCAGTGGGACACTGGACGGCTACGTTTTTGCCGAGTGTCTACCGGCCCGTGTCGATGCCTTGAGCGCGTCCCGGACCTCGTTCGTTTTCGGCTCGGCACCAGATACCGCGAACAGAAGTATCTCGGTGACCTGGTCAAGCGGTTGGCCGCAATTCGCAATGAAGAGTTCGCGGCAAGCTAGTATGAACAGCTTTCTGGGGTTCGGCTGCCGTCCCAATACTCGCAACCGCATCGCGGCTTGATTTCTTGCTAGCTTGTTTTGGATGCCGGCGAGAATCCCGAAGTTGGGATCGCCATTGCGTGCGGTTCTCCAATTCTTTTCTGCCTGCGACACGGCCCTATCTTCGAGGGCCTTCGATTGAGGGACGATCTCCGTCACGAGTCGGTGGTGCTCCCACCCTTTTTCGAGGACCCAGGCGATAAGATCGACGGGCTCCAGATAAGGACTTCCGTCGGAAGTTGCTGCCCGATCGATTGCTTCCCAAGCTTCATTTGCAGCTGCGTGTTCCGACCATCTATCGATGACGGCCAACTCGAAAACGCGCTTTTCGGTCTGTTCC
This sequence comes from Bradyrhizobium nivariense, assembly GCF_029846695.2. Lineage (NCBI taxonomy): Bacteria > Pseudomonadati > Pseudomonadota > Alphaproteobacteria > Hyphomicrobiales > Nitrobacteraceae > Bradyrhizobium > Bradyrhizobium nivariense. The sequence goes on from NZ_JARWCR020000013.1 coordinate 40,750, forward strand.
TCAGATGCAACCTGCCGGCGGACATGGGAAAGCTGATCGCGGAAGCTTGGAGTCGGGGCTCTCATGTTTAAGCCCGCAGCGCAAAGACGTTATCGGCCGGCGCACTGGGAGGCTCGACGATGCCCTTGAGCCGTGCAGCCCAAAGCTCCAATGCTTCGCGCTTCTCGTCGGCATACGCCCACTGGTCATAAATTTTGTGAAGCTCAGGCTTCGCATGGGCGAGGATCAGCTCGCGGACTAGCTCGGGAACGGGCAACGCTGAAAGATGGGTTCGCACTGTGCGCCTTACGTCGTGGAGGACGAACCAAAGTCGCTTGAGATCAGCTACAATCTTTTTGCGCTCCTCGCCCTGGGCCCGACTGAGCTTGCCCATCGCGGTTTCAATTTCGGCAACGCGAGCCAGCAGCGAAGCGTCACTGTTCACGGTGCCAATCTTGCGCAACTCCTCCAACATGAGCTTGTCGAAACGGCGCTTCATCTTTGAGAACCCGGAAATTGGCTCCGCGCCGTCCCCTGTACTAAACAGGAAATCGCCACCATTAAAGCGGGGCAGCCCCTCGATGATGGCCAGCAGATCAGCGCAAAGCGGCACGGTGTGAGGGCCGCTCTCATCCTCCTCGCCCTTCATGCGCTCGGCCGGGATGGTCCAAAGCCTACGCCCAATCTCGAATTCGGACCGATGAGCCTCAGCGGCTTCATTGCGACGAAGCGCCGTCAACATCAGCACCTTGACCATGTCGCCGAACGGATAGCCCATCCGGCCTGCTGCGCGCCATGCCCCTCGGAGCTCGTCATCCGAAAGGATGCGCTTGCGCTTCACTTTCTTGCCGATCAATTTCATTGCGTTCATTCGATCAGCAGGCGACCGGTCAAGCCGGTAAGATGGGTGAGCCATTGCCCAATCGAAGATTTGGCGGATGACTTCGAGAAGCTTGCGAGCGGCTTCGGGTTTGCCGGCATTGACTAGCGCCAGAATGCGCTCCTCCACATCGATTGATGTGATGTCGACGGCGGCTTTATTGCCCCACGGTCCGATCAGTTCCCGATCGATGATGCGTCCGAGCTCGGCGCCGCGGCGTTTCCGGCTAAGCTCGCGGGCCTTATAGGTCTCTGCGACGATCGCGAAGGTCGGCCGGTTTGCTTCCTGCTGTTGTGCCTTCGCTGTGGCCGCAGCCGCATCGTCTGATTTGTCCCGCTCGTCGGCCGGATCACATTGGCCTTTGACCATTCGACGGAGTTCCGCCGCCTTGGCGCGGGCTTGCTCGAGATCGAATGTCGACTTGCCGTCCGGATTGTCGAAGTCGACGGCCCCGATGGTGTAGCGGCGCCGCTTGTTCTGCGTGGGAGAGTTGTAGACGAAGATCCACGACCTGTTGCCTTCCGAAGTGACGCGGCATCCGAAGCCAGGCACGATCGCGTCATATCGCTCTGCGCGAGCGGTCTTGGAAGCCGGCCGTTTGATCTTCTGGACAGAAAGGGCCGTGAGTGCAGCGCGCGCCATGGTGAAGCCTTTCGGGTAACACCGGGTAGCAAAATGACGCGATTACTGTTGTGTTGCCCTGAAATGCGATGATACGTTCCAGGACGAAAAACGCAATGAATCTGGTCGGTTATGCACACCGGATGGATACGGTTGAAACGGAGTGAAACCGAATATGCCCTCGTTTACACCGAGAGGGTCCGCGGTTCGAATCCGTGACCGCCCACCAGCCTGCGCTCGCGAAGCGAGGCAGGTTGCCGCGCCGAAGCCTGACGGGCGAAGGTGGGCTTCCGACGCGAGCTCCGGCCCGGCAAGCCAGCCTGCGCTCGCGGGGCGAGGCCAAGCGAACCAGCGCGGCGCGCGGTTTTCGCCAACAATCAGTCCGATTTGGACGGCATCTTGCGCTTGCGGCCTGTCTCTGCGTCGGGCATATCGGCCTGAATCGGGAGGCGTAGAGCGGCTGCCCCACCAAGCATCATCTGGATCAGACGCCGGCCACATGCCGTCCAAGCTGCCTTACCGACCGGAGATCGATGGCCTGCGAGCCATTGCGGTCCTGCCGGTGATCCTCTTTCACGCCGGCATCCCAGGATTTTCGGGAGGCTTTGTCGGGGTCGACGTCTTCTTCGTCATCAGCGGCTATCTGATCACGTCAATCATCCTCGATGAGTATGAAAACGGCGGCTTCAGCTTCGTCGGATTCTACGAGCGGCGCGCCCGGCGCATTTTGCCGCCGCTCTTCTTCGTGTGCATCGCTTGCCTCCCGGTCGCCGTCTGGTGCCTCGGTCCGCGCGATCTGGCGGACTTCTCGAAGAGTCTGCTGTCGGTATGCGCCTTCGTTTCGAATTTCTTCTTCTGGGCACAAAGCGGATATTTCGATACCCAGAGCGAGCTCAAGCCGCTGCTTCACACCTGGAGCCTGGCGGTCGAAGAACAGTTCTATCTTTTGTTTCCGATTTTGCTGTTCTGGTCGCTGAGGCTTGGTCGGACCAGGGCCACGGCCTGCTTCGTCGTCATCGCAGCGGCGAGCTTTGCCTATGCGCAGTGGGGCTCGCATCACGCGGAGGCCGCAGCGTTTTATCTGCTGCCTGCACGGTTCTGGGAGCTCCTGCTCGGTGCGCTCCTGCCGCTCTCAGGCATTGCGGTGCAGAGCCGGGTTGCCCGTTCGTACGCCGACGCACTCGCCTTGCTGGGCCTCGCGATGATTGCCTTGCCCGTGTTCGGCTATCGGAACGTTCCGTATCCTGGAGTTTACGCGCTAGCTCCGACTTTGGGCACCGCGCTGGCGATCCTGTTCCTGCGGCGGGATACGGTGTTGGGCCACATCATCGGATCGCGCGTCCCGGTGGCCATCGGCCTCGTCAGCTACAGCGCTTATCTGTGGCATCAGCCCCTGTTTGCTTTCGCAAGACTGACCAAATTCTATGAGACCAACATCCCGGTGTTTGCGGGCCTGTCGGTTCTTTCGATGGTTCTGGCATATTTGACCTATCTGCTGGTCGAACGCCCGGCTCGCGATCGCAAGCGTATCGGCCGGCGCGCGGTGTTTGCCTCGTGCGGCGTCGCCATAGCGATTTTTGCCAGTCTCGGCTCGGTGGGCGTTTTCACCAATGGCCTCGAGAACATCCACTTCAACAGGTATGACATGGCGACCCGGCGCGCCTACGAGCTGATCAGGCGCTACGCCTTGCGCGATCTGAAGGGCAGTTTGATCGACAATGGCGACTGCCTGTTCTGGTCCTCAAGTCCCGACAGCAAGTTTGAGATGCGGTTCAAGGCTTGCGCCGCAAAATATGGACCGGCGGTCATGGTCGTCGGAGATTCCCATGGCATGAACGTCTATAATGGTCTTGCCAAAGCCAAGCCGGGTCCGTTCGTGGTCGGTCTGGTCAACGAAGGTTGCCGGGCCTGGAACGACAGCGAACTCTGTCCGTATGCGGGATTGAAGGGCTTCCTCGAACGCAATGGTTCTTCTCTGCGCGGGATCGTCTTCAACGTGTCCGGCGCGCATCTGCTCACCGATCCCGCGGGCAATGCAGAAAACCACCATTTGTTCGAATGGGAGACCGGATATCTGATCAACTACGAAAAGGTCGGCTTCACGCTGAGTTATCTGAGGGCGCTTGCCCCGCTCGCGAAGATCGTTTGGCTCGGCCCGTTTGTCGAGGCGCGGGTCAATTTCAGGGACCTGCCTCAACTCGCCAGCGATGGATTCCTCATGAACCCGGTCGCGCTTCATCATTTCAAGGAATTGGACGAGGAGATTGCGAAGGAGGTCGCCGACGGGCCGCGGACAATTCAGTACTTGTCCTTCTACGACGTCCTCAAGGTCGACAAATATTTGCTGTTTACCGATGACTGTCTGACATTCAGCGATCCGGATCATCTAAGTGCGTGCGGTGAAGCGTTGCTTGGCAACAAGCTCAAAGTGCATTTGCCCTGGCTCAATTCCTAGGTGGCCCGCCAGACGTTCGATTTTGAATGGGCGGGAACTTCGCTTCGTGGTATGGCCCGCGCGGTAAGGAATACTGCGAAGCACTAACGGTGCGCGAGTGCGCGCGATGAGGTCCCGATGCAGCAGTCCAGCGGACACGAGCAGAACGCAGACCAGATCGCCTATTGGAACGGCCCGAGCGGGCAGCGCTGGGCCGATCGCCATGCAGCGCAGGAAAGCCTGCTCGGACCCATTGCCGACGTGCTGATCGACCGCGCCAGGCCGAAGCCAGGCGAGCGCGTCCTCGACGTCGGCTGCGGCTCCGGCGCAACGACGGTCGCGTTCGCGAAAGCGGTGGCCCCGAATGGCTTTGCGCTCGGCCTCGACGTCTCCGATCCGATGCTGTCGCAGGCGCGTGCGTTTGCGCCAAAGGGCCTGCCGCTCGATTTCGTGCTGGCGGATGCGACGGTGCATCCGTTCGAGCCGGCGAGTTTCGACCTGCTGGCCTCGCGGTTCGGCGTGATGTTCTTCGCTGACCCGATCGCGTCTTTCACCAACCTCCGCCGCGCGCTGAAGCCGACGGGGCGGCTGGCGTTTGCCTGCTGGCGCGAGCCGAAGGAAAATCCCTGGATGATGGCGCCGTTGATGGCGGTCTACAAGCACGTCCCCAAGATGCCGCCGGTCGGGCCGGAAGAGCCGGGCCCGTTCGCCTTCGCCTCCGAAGAGCGGGTGATGCGGATCCTGAAAGGTGCAGGCTTCGTCGACGTCGCGATGGAGCCGCACAATCTCGCGATGGATATCGCGATTGGCGGCGGGCTCGATGCCGCCGTCGACGGCTCGCTCCAGATCGGCCCGGCCAGCCGCGCGCTGCAAGGCCATCCGCCGGAGACTTATGAGGCCGCAAAAGCTTCGATCCGCGAGATGCTGGCGCCGTTCCTGAAGGGGCAGTCGGTCGCGCTGCAGGGCGCGATCTGGATCGTGACGGCGAAGGTGGCGTAGGGCGTCGCTGTCTAAGCGTCGCCGTTGCCAAACACTCGGTGTCGTCCCGGCGAAGGCCGGGACCCATAACCCCAGGGAGAAGTTGCGGCGCGAGGCTGATAACCACGAGTCTTCGTTAAACTACTCCCTGTGGTTATGGGTCCCGGATCAGCGCTCCGCTTCGCTGCGCTTGTCCGGGACGACACCGGAGATTGGAGCTCCCACGCAACTCCCTCACACCACATCATCCGGCGCCAGCGCGCAGCCATTGTCGGGATGCGTCTCGATCTGAAGGGTGGTGTGGCCGATGCGGAAGGAGGTCTTCAGCATCTGCGTGGTCTCCATCAGGAATGCGTCGCCGGCGCCGGTGGGCATGACGAGGTGGCAGGTCAGCGCCGTCTCGGTGGTCGAGATCGGCCAGACGTGGAGATCGTGGATCCTTGAGACGCCGGGGCGCTCGAGCAGAAACGCCTTGATTGCGGCGAGGTCGGTGCCTTTGGGGGCCGCCGCCATCGACATGTCGATGGAGCCGCGGAGCAGGCTGGTGGTGCTCCAGAGGATGGCGGCGCAGATGGCGAGGCTGGTGACGGGATCGAGCCAGAGCCAGCCGGTCCAGATGATCAGCGCCGCCGAGACCACGACGCCGAGCGAGACCGCGGCATCGGCCGCCATGTGCAGATAGGCGCCTTCGATGTTGATGTCGTCCTTGCGTCCGCGCGCGAACAGCATGGCGGTGAAGCCGTTGACGAGGATGCCGACGCCGGCAACCACCATCACGGTGACGCCCGCGACCGGCTCCGGCTCGCGCAGGCGCAAAATCGCCTCCCAGCCAATCGCACCGGTCGCGACCAGCAGGAATACCGCGTTGGCCATGGCCGCCAGGATGGTCGAGGCGCGCAGGCCGTAAGTGAAGCGGCCGCTGGGCGCGCGCCTCGCCGCGATCGACGCGCCCCAGGCCACGACCAGGCCGAGCACGTCGGAAAGGTTATGGCCGGCGTCCGCAAGCAGGGCCGTGGAGTTGCCGATATAGCCGTAGACGGCCTCGGCCACGACCAGCGCGGTGTTGAGCGAAATGCCGATCGCGAACGCCTTGCCGAAACTGGCGGGCGCATGGACATGCGCGTGGCCAGGACCATGATCGTGACCATGATCGTGGCTGTGATCGTGGCCATGATCATGATGGTGATGACCGTGATGGTCGTGGCTGCTCACCTCTAGCGCTCCCCGGAAGCTGCCAAATCAGGCGCTATTGTAGGCGTTTCGGTGCCTGCGTCACGGCGGAACAGCACGTAGAGCGCCGGCAGCACCAGGAGCGTCAGCGCGGTCGAGGAGATGATGCCGCCGATCATCACGGTCGCAAGCGGCCGCTGCACCTCGGCACCGGCCCCGGTGGCAAAGGCCATCGGCACGAAGCCGAGGGAGGCGACCAGCGCCGTCATCAGCACCGGACGCAGGCGTGTCAGCGCGCCCTCGCGCACCGCGTCCGCGACGGGGTGCCCCTCGCTACGCAGCCGCTCGATGAAGGCGATGATGACGAGGCCGTTGAGCACGGCGACGCCCGACAGCGCGATGAAGCCGACGCCGGCGCTGATGGATAAGGGAATGCCGCGCAGCAGCAGCGCCATGACGCCGCCGGTCAGCGCCAGCGGCACACCGGAGAACACGAGAGCGGCATCCGCCGCCGATCCCGTGCCCATGGACAGCAGCAAAAACACCAGCAGCAGCGCCACCGGCACCACCAGCGTCAGCCGCTTGGTGGCGGAGACCAATTGCTCGAACTGTCCACCCCAGCCGATCCAGTAGCCCGGCGGCAGCTTGACCTTCTCCGCGACGGCGTTCTGGGCCTCGGCGACAAAGGAGCGCAGATCGCGCCCGCGAACGTTGGCCATCACCACCACGCGGCGCTTGCCGTTCTCGCGGCTGATCTGGTTGGGTCCCGGTGCGATCTCGATCGCCGCGACGGAAGACAGCGGGACGTGGCGCAACGCCGTGTTTCCGCCAGGCCATGCGGTTTTGGTGACGGCCGGTCCATCCTCGCCCGGCGGCAGCGGGATAGGCAGCGACTTGATCGTGTCAGGGTCGGCACGCAGGCTTTCCGGCAGCCGCACCACGATGTCGAAGCGGCGATCGCCCTCGAACAGCTTTCCGACCGGCTTGCCGCCGATCGCGATCTCGACCACGTTCTGCACCTCGCTGAGGCTGAGGCCGTAGCGTGACAGCGCCTGGCGGTCGAGCCTGACGGTGAGGATCGGCAGGCCCGCGATCTGCTCGGTCTTGACGTCGGCCGCGCCCTCGATGGCATGGACGACGCCGTTGACCTGCTGGGCGATGCCGGCAAGCACGTCGAGATCGTCGCCGAAGATATTCACGCCGACGTCGCTGCGGATGCCGGCAATGAGCTCGTTGAAGCGCATCTGGATCGGCTGGGTCATGCCATAGGCCGTGCCGGGCAGGGTGTTGGCGGTGCGTTCGAGCTCGGCGATCACCTCGTCCTTGGGCTTGTCCGGGTCGGGCCATTCGTCGCGTGGCTTGAGCGTAACATAGGTGTCGGACATATTCGGTGGCATCGGATCGTTGGCGATCTCGGCGGTACCGATCTTGGAGAAGATGGTCGCGACCTCCGGTACCTGCTTGATCGCCATTTCCAGCCGGAGCTGCATGTCGACGCTCTGGGTCAGGCTGGTGCCGGGAATCCGGATGGTTTCGATGGTGATGTCGCCTTCGTCGAGGCTCGGGATGAATTCGCCTCCCATGCGCGTCGCGGCGAAGACGCTGCCGGCAACGATCAGCATGGCGCCAAACGCGACGGTGCCGCGGTGGCGGATGGCGCGGTCGAGCAGCGGCACATAGAACCGCTTGGCCGCTCTCATGAAGATGTTCTCCTTCTCCGAGACCTTGCCGGTGACGAAGATCGCAACCGCGGCCGGGACGAAGGTGATCGACAACAGCGCCGCGCCGGCAAGCGCCATCAGCACGGTCAGCGCCATCGGCGTGAACATCTTGCCCTCGGTCCCCGTCAGGGTCAGGACCGGCAGGTAGACCACGGCGATGATCAGCGTGCCGAACAGGCTCGGCTTGATGACCTCGCTGCTGCCGGCGCGGATTGTCTCCATCCGCTCCTCGAGCGACAGCAGCCGGCCGCGCCGGTGCTGCTCGGCAGCGAGCAACCGCAGACAGTTCTCCACAATGATGACCGCGCCGTCGACGATGATGCCGAAGTCGATCGCGCCGAGGCTCATCAGATTGGCGCTGACCTTGCTCTCGACCATGCCCGTGATCGTGAACAGCATGGAAAGGGGGATGACACAGGCGGTAATCAGCGCGGCGCGGATGTTGCCGAGGATCAGGAACAGTACCGCGATCACCAGCGCCGCGCCCTCGACGAGATTCTTCTCGACGGTCTGGATGGTGGCTTCCACCAGATGCGTGCGGTCATAGACGGCGCGCGCGATCACGCCGTCAGGGAGCGATTTCGCGATCTCCGTGAGCCGGGCCTTAACGCGCTGGGCCACCGTACGGCTGTTCTCGCCGATCAGCAGCATGGCGGTGCCGAGCACGGTTTCGCTGCCGTTTGCGGTCGCAGCGCCCGAGCGCAGGTCCTGGCCTTCCTGGACGTCGGCGACGTCGCGGATACGCACCGGGACGCCGCCGCGCGAACCGATCACGATGTCGCGGATCTCCGCGACATTGGCGACCTGGCCCGGGGCGCGGACGAGATATTGCTCGCCGTTGCGCTCGATATAGCCGGCACCGACATTGGCGTTGTTGGCGGCCAGCGCTGTCATGATGTCGCGAAAGCCGAGTTTGTAGGCCATCAGCCGGCCGGGGATCGGCAGCACGTGGAACTGCCGCTCATAACCGCCGATCGAGTTGACCTCGATCACGCCGGGAATGGTGCGCAGTTGCGGCTTGATGATCCAGTCCTGGATGGTCCGCAGCTCCGTCGGCGTGAACTCGGCACCGGTCTGTGACTTCGCGCCGGCCTTGGCTTCGACGGAGTAGACATAGATCTCGCCAAGGCCGGTCGAGATCGGCCCCATCGCGACCTCGGTTCCGGCCGGAAGCTGGTCCTTCGCCTGCTGGATACGCTCGTTGACGAGCTGCCGCGCGAAATAGATGTCGGTGCCGTCCTGGAACACGACGGTGACCTGGCTCAGGCCATAGCGTGAGATCGACCGGGTGTATTCGAGCTTGGGCAGCCCGCCCATTGCGGTCTCGATCGGGAAGGTGATGCGCTGCTCGGATTCGAGCGGCGACAGGCCCGGCGCGTGGGTGTTGATCTGGACCTGCACGTTGGTGACGTCAGGGACCGCGTCGATCGGCAGGCGGGTGAAGTTCCAGGCGCCGAAGCCGCCAGCGCCGAGCGCGAGCAGCAGGACCAGCCAGCGCTGCTGCAGCGAGACCGCGATGAGACGCTCAATCATGCTCGGCCTCGCCTTTGCCCATCTCCGCCTTCACGACGAAGCTGTTCTCCGCAACGTAATGCTCGCCGGCGGAAAGGCCGGCCCTGATCTCGACATGGCGGGGATCGGAATCGCCCAGCTCGACGGGGCGCGCCTCGATCTTGTCGCCATCCTCGCGGACGAACACGATGGTCCTATTCTCCAGCGTCTGGATCGCGCTTCGGCGCACGGCGACCGCGACGTTGCGGGCGGCGAGGATCAGCCGTGCCGTGACGAACAGGCCGGGACGCAGGCGCCCGTCCGGATTTGGCAGCACCACGCGCGCCAGCGCGGTCTGGGTCTCGCTGCTGCCGATCGGGGCCATGTAGGAGATGGTGCCCTTGATCTCGCCGCGGCCGTCGTCGGGATCGATCAGCACCTCGTCGTTGAGGCGAACGCGCCGCAGATCCTGCCGATAGATCGAGAGGTCGACCCAGATGGTGGAGAGGTCGGCGACGACGAAGGCCGGTTTCTGCTCGGAGGCATATTCGCCGAGCGAGATCTGCCGCTCGATGATGGTGCCGGCGATCGGCGCCTTGAGCTCGTAGACGGTGAGGCTCTGGTTGCTCTCGATCGCGGCGAGCAGATCGTCCTTGCCGACCTTGTCGCCGATGCGCTTCTGGATCGATTTGGCAACGCCGGGAAAACGCGGCGTCACCTGCACCACGGCTTCCTGGTTGGCGCGCAGGATGCCGTTGAAGGCGAGCGTGTCGGTCAGCGTGACGCTCGCGGCTTCCGCCAGCGTCACGCCTGCGGCTGCAAGCTTGACGTCGGAGATGCGGATCCGGTCGGCGCCGTGCTCGTCCTGCTCGACATGGTCGTTCGGCTTCTCCGGCTTCTTGTTTGCGGCGTGTTCGGCGGGCGCGACCCTCGCGGGGGCCAGCAGGGAATAGCCGTAAGCGCCAAGTGCGGCGCCAAGTGCGGCGGCAACGATTGCGACGAGGATGGTGGAGGACGTCTTCATCGTGCGCTCTCCCGCGCCAGCGTGAAGGGGTTGCCGACGAGACCCTCGATGGTCGCCACCCCCGCATGGAAGTTCTGGAGCGCCTCCTGCTCGCGCAGCCGCGCCTGGGTGACGCTCGCCTGGGCGTCGAGCACTTCGAGCAGTGTGAAGCGGCCCTGGCCGTAGCCTTGCGCGATTGCGTCCGAAGCTTCGGTGGCCTTGGGAATGGCGCTCTCGCGCAGCACCGCGAGCTCGCGCAGCGAGCCCTGGAGCGAGTCGTAGGCGCGGCCGGCGACCACGATCAGCGTGTTGCGGTTGGCCTCGCGCTCGGCTTTGGTCTTGGCGAGGCTTTCCTGCGCCGAGAGGATGTTGCCCTGGTTCTGGTCGAACACGGGAATCGGCACCGAGACGGTGAGGCGCGCCGCGTCGTCATTGGTCTCGTTGAAATGGCGCCAGCCGGCCGCGATCCGCACGTCGGGATAGGGCCTGAGGCGCGCCAGCAACAGCTCGGCGTTGCGCTGGGCATAGATCGCGGTCCAGCGCACCAGCTGTGGATTGGCATCGATGGCGGCGACGACCGACTGGAACGTCGGCGGCCGTCCCATGGTGTCGAGTCGGCCGGAGACCTCGCCGAATTTCGGTGCCGCGTCGCCCATCAACACCGCAAGCTCGCGCCGGGCGCTGGCTAGCGTGGCCTTGAAGCGCTCACGGTCGGCCTTCACCAGCGCGGAGGCCACTTCCGCACGGCCGGTCTCGGCCGGCGAGGAGGCGCCGGCCTCGACGCGGCGGCGCAAGAGCGGCGTCAGCCGGTCAATGGCGGCGATCTGCTCGTCGAGGATCTGGATGCGCCGCTGCGCGCCGAGCACGCTGAGGAAGGCGATCGCGGTCTCCGACAGCACCTCCAGCCTGACGGCCTTGCGCTGGATCGCGGCGACCTCGATGCCGGCAACGCCCGCGGCGATGCGCGCGTCGCGCTTGCCGAACAGCTCGAAGGCCTGGCTGATCTGGAGCGTGGTCTCGGCCGATCGCGTGCCGCGATAGATGCCGGACCCCAACGAATTGTCCTGCTCGTAGGACAGTTCCGGATTGAGAAGCGCACCTGCCTGGATGCGCTGGCCCGTCGCGATGCCGACGTCGCGCTCCGCCGCGGTCAGCCGCGGACTCGTGGCCAGCGCGCGCGAGAGCGCGCTACGCATCGTCAGAGTCTGGGCGTGAGACGGCGCAAGCGCCAATCCGCCAATCAGGCACGCTGCCGCGCACGCAAGGCGCGCGGCCATTCCGCTGCAAAACATGAAACCGACCTGTGAAGGATGAACCTAATGGGCGCGCGTGGCGCCCGACCAAATCCGTTCAGGCAATCTGTTTGGGAGGCGGGGGGTCGGTATCGGGGACAATGCCGGCGAGCCGGGATAGGCGTTGCGGGCGCGGTGCGGACACGAGCGCGATCGACGCGGCCGGCGGCGCCGGCTGCGCCAGCGTCACCGAGAAGCAGCCATGGCAATGATGTCCGCCGATTGCCTTGTGGTCGCTGTGATCTGTGGAGCCGTCAATGACCGCGGCGATCTCCGAGCCGCCGCCGGGTGTGGTGACGTCGATGTCGTGCAGGCCGTGCAGCGCGCCCGCGAGCAGATAGACAACCGCAATCAGCACAGACAGCAGCCCGCGCCAGTTGAGCGGCCGGCAATATCCTGGGGGCTGGCGGTTCGCGAGCACGAGGTCACTCTGGTTGCGGTCTGCGTCCGGCCTAGCATGGGGGCGGGAACAGTGTCGACCCGCAACATCGTTACGTCCCAGGAACAAATGCCGCAGCAGCGGTAACGACGCGACCGCTTCTTATTGCCGTGCAATCAGGCGCGTTGTCGGGCGAACCGTATCGTCTGCCGGCTCATCTGCCGGCTGCGGAACAGGGGAGATGTCGCCGGCTTCAACGGTGACAACGGCGCGATAGCTCGCTTCCATCGCCCGCTCCAGCCATTTGATGGCTTCATCGATCCATTTGTCGTGCTGCTCGGGATCGGCGATCGCCTTTTCCCGAAATGCATCTGCCTGATGAAGGCACGCCGTTCTGCGATCCACGCGGCTCTCCCGATCCGGAGGTTCCGCCCCGATCGCATCTTTGATGATCGGAGAGCCGGCGTCCTTAACATAGGACAGGGAGCGCAGCGCAAAAAGGAAGGCCCCAGCTCCGGGACTGACCGGCTGGGGCCCTTGTGCTCACAAACTTCATCCCTGGGACTTGCACGATCTCTGGGACTTGCACGATCCCTGGGACTTGAACGGCCAATCCGCATCGCACCGGTTCGTTCCGCAGCCGATGCCGAATTAGGAACGTTCCTCAGTTCTCCCGATTAGCGGTCAGGATTGTTTGAGGAGGATGGGACTATGGACGGACTGATTTATCTCATCGGCTTGATCGTCGTGATCATGGCGATCCTGTCTTTCTTCGGCCTGCGTTGAGAGAGCGGCGATGGAAACGCGCGTGCAGGACAATTTAGGGGAGGGCGGCGTGGCTTCCGCGGAAGATCGCCGCACCATCCAATGGAGCTCGGTGCTCGCAGGCGCTTTGGCCGCCGGTGCGATGTCATTCATCCTCATCGGTTTTGGCGTCGCCATCGGCCTTGGTGTCAGTTCGGCCTCGCCGACATGGCGCGATTCATCGGCGGCGCTGGCGCTGCTCTCCGGGCTGTATCTGATGATCCAGGCGATCATCAGCTTCGGCTTCGGCGGTTATATCGCCGGCCGGACCACGCGACCGGCGCCCGCGCTGGCGACGGTCGAGGACGACGGCGAGCGGCGGGACGGCCTTCACGGGTTGACGTCCTGGGCTCTGGCCGTGCTGATCGGCGCGGCGCTGCTGGCGATGATCGGCGCTGCGGCGGTCGACCGTTCGCCGATGCGCAGTTCGAGCGCGAATGCAACCTCCGCCGAGCCGCTGTTGAGCTACGAGCTCGACAAGCTGTTCCGTGCGCCGCGGCGGCCTCCCGCCGCCGACATCCGGGAAGTTCGCGCCGAAGCCGGACGCATCCTGATGACATCGTCGAGTCATAGCGGCGTCAGCACCGACGATCGAACCTATCTCGTGCAGCAGGTCGCCGCGGTGACGGGTTTGGCTGCGCCGGACTCCGAACGGCGGGTCGATGCGGTAATCGCGGATGCCCATACGGCGATCAACCGCGCACGGCGCAATTCGGTCATCGTCGCCTTCTCGGTGGCGGCAGCAGCCCTGATCGGCGCTGCGGTGGCCTGGGCTGCGGCTGTTGCCGGCGGCCGCCATCGCGATGGCGAACCGTTGCCGAACTGGATGGCAAGCTCGAACCGCTTTCATCGCACTCCGCGCGCGACGCCGGTGCCGTAAGCGGATCAGGCGTGGTCTCTACCTGTCTGTCCCCGCACGCCGGCGGATAAACTCGGCAATGAGAGTTGTGATTTCCGCCGGGCGCTCCAGGTTAGGGAGATGTGCCACGCCCCGCATTTCATGGCTCTCTGCGTCTGGGACTGACGCGACGACTTGGCGACAGCGTTCCTGGACGTAGGGGAAATCGAGGTCGCCCCACACGACCAGGGTTGGCACCGCGATTTCATGAAGCCGGTGGAAGAAGGGGCGAATGTCGACCTCCGATCCGAATGGTGGGGACCGGAGCGCGATGCCGTTCATATCAAGGAGCAGATCGCGAGCGGCACCGGCTACGCGGCCTTCGGGCGCCAGCGGTCCATCCAGCCAGAGGCGCGCCTTCATTGCGTTCAACCGATCGAGGTCGCCGGATGCCTCGGCCTGCCTCGATTGGATTATCAGCATCTCGATGTCAGGGGTGTAGACCGGATCGGCTGCGCCTGCGACATTCGGCGCGATCAGAACGAGGGCGCGAACACGCGACGGATGCTGGAGGGCGGCATCAAGCGCGATGCGGCCGCCGAGGGAGCAGCCAACGAGGATTGCGGGCTGGTCGTCTGCGGTAGCCTCCAGCACCGCGACCAGGTCTGCGAGTGCCGAAAAGTCCTCCGGCTCGGCGCGAGTTTCGCCGAACCCCCGTCGATCATAAGCGACCGTCTTGTGAGTGGCGCCAATTCCATTCAATTGGGCGCGCCACATGCGCCGGTCGCACACGTTGGCATGAAGAAAGACGATCGCAGTGCCGCTACCTGCAACTTCGGTTGCAAGCCTGGCGCGACCAGACACAATGTGCTGCATCAATTGCATGTTCAACACCAACGGCGGGACGCGCCCCAGACGATGGCCGGGAGCAAGCCCGGCCATGTCTCGCCTCCAAGAGAGGTGCTACGCCTTCTCTTCCCAGATCATTGCCAGGTGCACGATGGTCTGCACCGCCTTCTCCATATCCTGCCGGCTGACCCATTCGAGCCGCGAGTGAAACGCGTGCTCGCCGGCAAAGATGTTGGGGCAGGGCAGGCCCATGAAGGACAGGCGGGAGCCGTCAGTGCCGCCGCGGATCGCGGTGTGTATCGGGCGCAGGCCGGCGCGGCGGATCGCTTCGACCGCGTATTCGAGGATGTGCGGGTGACGATCGATCACCTGCTTCATGTTGCGATACTGCTCCCGCACCTCGAACTTGTAGGTCGAGCGCGGAAAATCCTTCATCACGTCCTTGACGATGGTCTCGAGCAGGACTTCCTTCTCCTTCAGCCCTTCCTCGGTGAAATCGCGCACGATGAAGGAGAGTGTCGCCTGCTCCAGCGCGCCCTCGATGCCGATCGGATGCAGAAAACCCTGCTTGCCTGAGGTCGTCTCCGGCGAGCAGCCTTCCCTGGGCAGGCGCTCGACGATGGCGGCGGCGATCTTGATCGCGTGCTCCATCTTGCCCTTGGCATAGCCGGGATGGGCGCTGACGCCGTTGATGGTGATGGTGGCGCCGTCGGCCGAGAAGGTCTCGTCCTCGACGCAGCCGGCGCTCTCGCCGTCCATGGTGTAGCCAAAATCGGCGCCCAGCTTCTTCAGATCGACATTGTCGACGCCGCGGCCGATCTCCTCGTCGGGCGTGAACAGGATCTTGATGGTGCCGTGCTTCACTTGCGGATTGTTGATGAAGAAATGCGCGGCATCCATGATCTCGGCGACGCCGGCCTTGTTGTCGGCGCCCAGCAGCGTGGTGCCGTCGGTGGTGATGATGTCGTTGCCGATCTGGTTCTTCAGCGCCGGATGCTCGGCGAAGCGGATCACCTGGCTGGTGTCGCCTGACAGGACGATATCGCCGCCGCGATAGTTATTGACCATTTGCGGCTTGACGTCCTTGCCCGAGCAGTCGGGCGAGGTGTCCATGTGCGAGCAGAAGCAGATCACGGGCACCTTCTTGTCGGTGTTCGCCGGGATCGTTCCATAGACGTAGCCGTAATCGTCGAGATGGGCGTCCTCAACGCCCATGTCCCTAAGCTCGGCGGCGAGCACACGGCCGAGATCTTTCTGCTTCTCGGTCGACGGCGAGGCCGGGGATTCCGGATCGGACTGGGTGTCGATGGTGACGTAGCGCAGGAAGCGCTCAGTCACGGTGTGCGAAAAGATGAGGGAGGACATTTCTGGTCAAACCGCCGGGTCAAGGGAGAGAGGCGGTATACCAGAAAAGCAGGCCGCGGCGAGGCCGGGCGACGCTGATCAGGCTTAACGAAACGTGAGCGGTCAGATCGCCTCTTTCAGTTCCTTGACCGGGCGGAAGGCGACCTTCTTGCTGGCCTTGATGTGGATGGGCTCGCCCGTGGCGGGATTACGGCCGGTGCGGGCAGCGCGCTTGCGGACCTGGAGGATGCCGAGCCCGACGATGCGGACGCGGTCGCCCTTCTTGAGGTGCTTGGTGATCAGGTCGACCATGTCGGTGAGGACGGCCTCGGCGCGCTTCTTCGACAGGTCCTGGCTCTCCGCAATGTCGGCGGCGAGGTGCTTGAGCGTAATAGTGGCGGGAGCGGCTGCCTTCTTCGCCGGATCCTTCTTCGCCATGTCTGGCCTCCTCGATGTCTGGCCGCCTCGATTCTTGCCGGTGATCGGGGTGACGATCCCTGAACCCACAAGTTCCCGGAGGCGTAGACGATTCGGGACCGGACTGCCTACGCCGCCGCTAGGGCTGCGGGTCACGTCCGTGCCTGCTGCCATCAGCGGAAATCCGCGCGTTCAGGCTGTGGATGGCAACGTCCTTGACTTCAACAGGTCCGGCCTTTAAGTCCCCCCTCGTTCCGCAGACATTTGCGTGTCACGCGGGAGTAGCTCAGTTGGTTAGAGCGCCGGCCTGTCACGCCGGAGGTCGCGGGTTCGAGCCCCGTCTCTCGCGCCATTTTTGGCAATCCTTTCATACCCTTACCTTCAAATCCTCATCTCGCTTCCATCCCGGGTCGCTCGCGACTCGACGCCTGCGTGCTTTTTGGCCTTCGACCCGCGCAAAACTCCCTCGTCCGCGCGACGGCCACCAGGCGCACCGTGGCGGCCTGGTGCATCCCAATGCCCCCTGTTGCGCCCGAAACGTGCGTACAGCGCTGGTACCACGCCGAGTTGATCGCGCCGTTGATCGCATGCTACCGCTGAATTCGGTATTGTTCGGATCGATTTCATGCAGGCAGCCGATTTCAGCGCGACGTTGCAGAATTTGTTCGCGAAGGGCGTGCGCTACGGCACCGTCATCGATCTGGGCTGCGCCGATGGGCACTTCGTGCTCAACCATCTGTCGTGCCTCAGCGGTGCGGTGCCACTGAATGTCGATGCCAATCGGATCTATGAGGACTCCCTCAAGGCGATCAAGGAGGCGCTTGGCGGGCACTATCGCATCTGCGCTATCACCGATCATGAGGGCGAGATCGAGATCACGGAGTCGGTGCATCCTTACTGGTCGTCTCTGCGCCCGGCAGGCGACGTCTACTGGTCGCGGGTCAACGATCTGATCACCAGCAAGGTGAAAGTGCCGGCGACGACGCTTGATGCGCTGGTCAAGGAGCTGTCGCTGAAGCCGCCATTCCTGCTCAAGCTCGATGTGCAGGGTGCGGAACAGGCCGCGCTGACAGGCGCGCGCGACGTGCTCGAGAATTGCAGCGTGGTCGTCTGCGAGACCGACATTGACGACTTCCAGGACATCAACGCGATGCTGCTCGATGCGGGTTTTTTTCTCTACGACCTGACGACGCTGCAGCGCCTGCGCGACGGAACGCTCGGCTGGTTCTACCCGGTCTATGTCAGCGGCAAGCTCGCCCATCTGAAGCCGCAGGCGTTCTGGGATGCCGGCGACAATGCTGCCGTGATCGGGGTGCAGGAGACGCGTCGCAAGATGATCCTCGAGCAGAACAGGAAGGCCCTCAACCGGCTGCGCTATGGGAAGAGCGATGTCGGCCGCAATGATCCCTGTCCCTGCGGTTCAGGCGAGAAATTCAAGCACTGTTGCGGCAGCTATTGACCCGATTCATGGCTGGCGCGCTCGATGTGCCGGGCGGTGGCGTCCTCACCCGTCGCCTGAATCAAAAAGGCCGCCCGAAGGCGGCCGTTTGGTGTCAAACCGGACCTTTTCCGTCGTTAACGGATCTCTGACGTCCCGGCGCTGGTCACCACGACCGGCTTGCCGGCCTTGATCGCGTGGGCGGTCTGGGCGGTCTGGCTGTAATCGGCATTGGTGCGGGCTGCGATGCCGAAGCCGGCCACCGTGATGCCGGCCACCAGCGCCACCACCACGATCTTCAGGTGGGTCGCACGATCAGCAGAGTGAATTGAGTGGTTCATCTGAGCCTCCCGACGGGCTTTGCCGCCGTCTATGGCTCCTCTTGTAGGGATCGTCTGTTTCCGGATGGTTTCGCGGGTTCCGCAAAATGGTTTCATTAATACACCCGGTTGGTTTCGCCGGGCTGGTGGCCGAAACTGCCCTCAGGCGGCCGCCCGGCTGATATCTGCCCGGATCGACCGGGCGGCCCAGGCGAACAGGAGCGCCCCCAGCGTGGTCGTGACCGCCGCCGAGAGCAGGGAATAGCGCACGGCATCCGCGCCATAAGTGCCCTTCAGGGCATCGTTGACGGCGCCCACGGCGAGCGGGCCGACGCCCTGGCCGAAGCAGGTGGCGGTGAGCGCGATGAGGGCGGAGGCCAGCGCCCGCATGCTCGGCCTGGCGACGGTCTGCGCGATTGCGAAGATCGGCCCGAGATGGAAGCCGACCAGGAACGAGGTCAGCGCCAGCATGGCGACCATCATCGCAAAGTCCTGCGTCAGCATGCAGAGCGCAAACACCGGGCCGGCTAGGCCCGAGGTGATCGCGGGCGCCCACAGCTTCCAGCGATCGTCGCGGCGGCTGATTTGGGCCACAACGAAGCCGCCGAGCAGGGTGCCGGCCATGCCGGCGAGACCCTTGAAGGTGCCGGCATAGGTGCCGATCTCGGCGCTCGACAGATGATGCACGCGCGCCAGGAACGGCGGGATCCAGGCCGCGGTCGCGTAGTTCGTGTAAGTGGTGAGACAGAAGCCGATCAGCACGATGATGAAGCTCTGCTGCGAGGCCAGGAAGCGCAGCGTCGGCCCGAGCGGCTCGGGCACGAAGCTCTCCTGCATGGCGCCGCGCTTCGGCTCGGAGATCGTCAGCCACAGGATCAATGCGAGCAGGATGCCGGGCAGGCCCGCGACGTAGAACGCCATCCGCCAGCCATAGTGCTGGTTGACGTAGCCTCCGACGAAATAGCCGAGGAAGACGCCGAGATAGGTGCCGACGGCGTAGATGCCGAGCGCGCGCGGACGCTCGTTCTTGGCGAAGAGGTCGGCGACGATCGACTGCGAGGCCGGCGAGCCCGCGGATTCGCCGATGCCGACCCCGATCCTCGCCAGCGCCAGCGAGGTGACGCTCGAAGCCATGCCGCACAACGCCGTCATCGCGCTCCAGAACGCAAAGGCTACGGCGACGATATTGCGCCGGTTGAGCCGGTCGGCGACGCGCGCGATGGGAATGCCGAGCAGGGAATAGAACAGGGCGAAGCCGAAGCCCGCGAGCAGGCCCATCATGGTGTCGCTGAGCGCAAACTCCTTCTTGATCGGCTCGATCAGGACGTTGAAGATCGTGCGGTCGAGGAAGTTCAGCGCGTAGATGATTGTGAGCAGGCCCAGCACGTAATAGCGCCGCGCCGAGGGCTTTGCCGCGGCGGCCGTTTGCACCGACATTTGTGACGTCACATCGACCATCGCTTCCCCCAAATAGTCTTTGTTATCGTTGTCGGTCCAGCTCTGATTGGAGCTGGCTGCTTCACGCTTCGCGGATGTAGTTCCCCGCTTCGAATTCGACTGGAGGCGCGCTTGCATCGAAGGAGATGCCGATCGGATCGCGGCCGGCTTCCATTGCTTCGAGCTGGTCGCTCAGCATGCGCCGGATCAACAGGATGCCGCGGTCGCTCTGGCCGAAATGTTCCTCGGAATGGATGGTCTGCGGGCCCTGGCCAACCTGGGCTTCGTAGTCGCCCGGAAATTGCTGGTGCTCTTCCTCGGTCATGTCCCACCAGAACTTGCCGTTGAATTTCGAGCGCATGCGGCCGATGTCGCCGGAAGTCTTGACGCGGCCGGCGACGTAGATGCGGAACGAGGTATCGTCGATCGGCAGCGTCCAGCCGATCGACTCGACGCGGGCGAATTGCGCCACGCGCGGGTTCGGCACGACGCGCAAGGTGGGCAGCGCCGCCTCGGTGACGCGGTAAAACACCTTGCCGTCATCCTGCTTGCGGAGCGAGCGCACGGCGATCCCGCGCGGCGTCTTGTCGAACGTTACGTCCGGCATCGACGCCATCATGTCAGTGAATTGCGGCCCCGAGAACGAACCGTGCAGCACCGGCACATGGTAGGGATCGACCACGTTCTCGAAATGCTGGAGCCAATTGCAGGGGATGATCGCCGGGCCGCCGCCGCCGATCGAGGAATCGTCGGCCTCGACGAACTCGCCGTCGTCCATGGTCTCCAGGCAGTCGTAAGCCGGCAGCACCGGGCGTTTCTCGGCCGGGCCCATATAGGCGAAGATCAGGCCGTAGCGCTCCTCGACCGGGTACCAGGGCTGGCGCACCTTGTCCTTGAACTGGCCGCCGTCGGGCTCGCAGGGCTGCTCCAGGCAATGACCCTCGGTGCCGAACTTCCAGCCGTGATAGCAGCAGCGGATGCCGTCCTCCTCGACCTTGCCGTAGTAGAGCGTGGTGCCGCGGTGGCAGCAGCGGGCGTGCAGCAGGCCGACGCGGCCGTGCTTGTCGCGGAACAGGATCAGGTCCTCGCCCAGCGCGCGCACCTTCTTCGGCGTGTCGGTAGCGTCGCTGATGAGCCCGACCGGATGCCAGTAGCGGCGGAGCAGTTCGCCCATCGGCGTGCCGCGCGCGACCGAGGTGAGCTCGGTGCGCGTGTGCGCCGGCTTCATCGCATAGGCAGTGCCGAGATCGCGATCCCGCTGGGTGATGGTCATGCCGGTCCTCCCGCTGTGGCCGTGTGGCCGGGCCTTTTTTTATGCCTTATACCCAGTGAAGGGTAGATCGATGACTATGTCAACGATATTCCGAATGCCTCTTGGTCGCATTTGACCGGCCCGGTCAGCGAAGGCCGCCTTGGGCTTGTCAGGCCGCCTGGGCTTGGCAGGCCCCGGCTTTCTTGGCAGAGGTGGATCATGAGCCAGATACCGAGCAGGGGCGGGTCGTCGCCCGAGACGGACCAGAACGATCCGCCGGCGCCGATCACCGTGATGCTGTCGTCGCGTCTGATGGTGCTCGCCAATTTGCTCAAGCGCGGCGCTATCCTGCGCTACAAGCGCCTCGCCGGATTGTCTTCGGTCGAGTTCGGCCTTGTCGCCTCGCTCGGCCGGCGGCCGCCGATGAGCGTGGCCCGCCTCGCCGAAGCCGTCGGCCAGGACAAGGGCCAGATCAGCCGCGCGCTTGCGGAACTCGTGTCGCGCAAGCTGATCGCGAAATCGGCGAACCCGAAAGACAGCCGCGAGGTGCTGGTCTCGCTGACCGCAACGGGCCTTGCTGCACATGATGCAATCGTCGCCGGTGCGCAGGAGCGCAATCGGCGTTTGCGCGAACATCTGAGCGAAGCCGAGTTCGAGGCGCTGCTGCAGCAGGTCGATCAGTTGACGGCGATCGCCGCCGAGATGCTCGAGGCCGAAAAAGTCTCACGCTGATGTCCCGGCAATCTCTGGAAATGTTGGATCGCTTCTAAGAGCCTCTCTAAGAAGCTTTCAATTAGGAAATTCGCGCGCGCTCCCATAAGCGTCACCGTAAGCGCATGCCGTCATGGGACTGACGGCATGCGCAATCAAAACACGCAGTTTTGGGGTGGCGCGTTGAACAGTCTTGGAATGCTGCGGTCGGCCGTGTTGGCGACCGCATCCGCTTGGGTCTTGGTGCCGCAGGCTTCGCTTGCACAATCTCCTGCGCAGAGTGGCGCGCAGAACATTCCATCGGTGACCGTCACCGCGCCGGAAGCGCGCCGCCGGGCGGCCGCCTCGGCCCAGCGCCGCGCTTCGCGATCCTCCCAGCAGACTGCCGACCGAAACAAGCCGCGGCCGCAACGCAACGTCGGCTTCGTCGAGACCCCGCTCGGCCCGGTGCACGGCTACGTCGCCAGCCGCAGCTCGTCCGGCACCAAGACCAACACGCCGATCATGGAGACGCCGCAGGCGGTGTCGGTGATCGGCGCGGAGCAGATCCGCGACCAGAAGGCGAACAAGCTCGACGAGGTTCTGCGCTATACTGCGGGTGTCCGCGCCGGCACCTTCGGCGCGGACACCCGCAACGACTGGTGGCTGATCCGCGGCTTCAAGTCCGATGATGTCGGGCTGTTCCTCGACGGCATGCAGCTGTTCTACACGTCCTACGCGAGCTGGAAGCTGCAGACTCCGAACATGGAGCGTGTCGAGGTGCTGCGCGGTCCGTCGGCGGTACTCTATGGCGGATCGAGCCCCAGCGGCATCGTCAACGTCATCAGCAAGCTGCCGCCGGCCGAGCCGGTTCGCTACATCGAGACCGGCGTCAACAATTTCGGCAACGCCTATGTCGGCTTCGATGTCGGCGGTCCGGTCGCGACGCAGCCCGACAACGGCAAGCTGTTCTACCGCGTCGTCGGCCAAGTGCAGAATGGCCCGACGCAGGTCAATTTTACGCCCGACAACAACTACTTCATCGCGCCGTCCTTCACCTGGAAGCCGGATGCCGACACCACCTTCACGGTGCTGGCGTCGGCCTCGAAGCAGGATACCCGCGGCATCAACTTCCTGCCTTATCAGGGCACGGCCACCAACGCGCCGTTCGGTAAGATCCCGACCAGCTTCTTCGCTGGCGATCCCAGCGTCGACAAGTTCACGCGCGAGCAGGAGATGCTCGGCTATCAGTTCGAGCGCAATCTCACCGACGATTTGACATTCCGCCAGAACGCCCGCTTCGCGCATATCGATCTGACCTATCGCGGGTATGTCGGCAGCGGATGGTCCGACATCAACACGGCCACGCTTGGCCGCTATAATTGGTATGCCAAGGACACCGCCAACCAAGCCGATCTCGACAACCAGCTCGAGTACCGTTTCAACACCGGTCCGGTGAAGCATACGATGCTGTTCGGGGTCGATTTGAAGGGCTACCAGATCGACGACTATCAGGCCTTCAACTTCGGCACCGTTCCGTCGATCAACGTCTTCAATCCCGTCTACGGCATCAATGTTCCGATCACGGGCGCGCCGTTCCGCAACTTCCTGATCACGCAGAAGCAGGCCGGCACCTACCTTCAGGATCAGATGAAGCTCGGCAATTTCACGCTGGTGCTGAGCGGCCGCAATGACTGGGTCGAGACGACGCAGGCCGCCCGTGACACGGGCGCAAACATTGACCAACGCGACGACAGCAAGTTCAGCGGGCGCGCCGGGCTGATCTACAATTTCGACAACGGCATCGCGCCCTACGTCTCTTACGCGACCAGCTACAATCCGATCATCGGCATCAATACTGCAACGAACCGGCTGTTCCTGCCGGAGACGGGCCAGCAGGCCGAGATCGGCGTAAAGGTCGCGCCGAAGGGATTTGACGGCTACTTCACCGCTTCGGTGTTCGACCTGAAGCGCCAGAACGTGGCGACCACCGATCCGTCGAATGCGCTGCTGCAAAACCAGACCGGAGAGGTGACCTCGCGCGGCATCGAGCTCGAAGCGGTGGCCAATGCCACCAAGGAGCTGAAGCTGATCGGTGCGTTCACGGCTTATCACCTGTTCAACAGCAGGGATCTCGACCCGTCACTGGTAGGCAAGACGCCCACCAACACGCCTGAGTTGCTGGTCTCTGGCTGGGCGGACTACACCTTCAAGGACGGACCGCTTGAGGGCTTCGGCTTCGGCGGTGGCGTGCGCTATGTCGGGTCTTCCTGGGCCGACGCCGCCAACACCCTCGAGGTTCCCGCGGTGGTGCTCGGCGATCTCGCGCTCCACTACGAATGGCAGAACTGGCGCACGGCCCTCAACGTCATCAACCTGACCGACAAGATCTATGTCGCGAGCTGCGCCTCGGCCACATCGTGCTTCTACGGCGATCGGCGCCGCGTCACCGCGAGCGTCTCGTACAAGTGGTGAGGCAAAGGACGAGGACAGGCGAGGGCAGCTCCGGACGTCCCTGATCTCGACGGTCTGCCTGCGCTGCCGACCAGACGACCGCCGATCTTCCGCCGGGAGATCGATGAGCTCCCGGCTATGCCCCCCGGCCCGAAGCTCATGCGTGCGCGGCGCACGCGACGACCCGGCAAGTCGCCGCTGCCGCGCTCGCGGTCGATCCGCGGCGGGTGCTGCACCGACGCATTCGCCAGACGGGCCCTGGTCCTGTCGCGATGCATGGCTCGTCTGGACCATCCGCATCTGTGTATATTGTCCTTGCAGAACCGCCGCGGCCGGCCAATATGTCACCTCGGTGACGGTAAGGGCCACCGCGACGGTCATTGCCTGGTTCTGGGTACGCTGCCGCAGCAAAAAACCCGAGCATTTTGACCCGATGTCAGGCGGCAAGTCGCTGCCGCGGTCTGTGCATCGCAATCTCAGAACCGCAGCCGTGCAAAACGACCGTCACCCTTGCTGGGTTTGGCGATCTGCTCCATACCAGCGGCGGGGTGATTCCGGGATTTCCACCGTTCTGGGGCGGCAAAGGGCCTGAAACGAGCGTGTCTTGCGCCCATTGGTGCACTGCGCTAAGGCTCAGAATAATTCCAAATCGGGACGAATCCGCGGCTCCCCCGACGTCGCGGGAAAAAGGGCTCGCCAATGAGCGGCATTCTGCAGAACTATCTTCCACTCGTCGTCTTCATAGGGGTGGCGGGCCTCATTGGTCTTGTGCTGCTGATCGCGCCCTTCATCGTGGCGTTCCAGCAGCCGGACCCGGAAAAACTGTCGGCGTATGAGTGCGGTTTCAACGCCTTCGACGACGCCCGCATGAAGTTCGACGTCCGCTTCTATCTGGTCGCCATCCTCTTCATCATCTTCGACCTCGAGGTGGCGTTCCTGTTTCCCTGGGCGGTGGCGTTCGGCAAGCTTGGCGCGACCGGCTTCTGGTCCATGGTGGTGTTCCTCGCCGTGCTGACGGTCGGGTTCGCCTATGAATGGAAGAAAGGCGCACTGGAATGGGATTGAACCCTACGTCGTCCGCCGGTCCGGTTCTCGCGCCGGCCCCCAAGGGCATTTTGGACCCGTCGACCGGCAAGCCGGTCGGGGCCAATGATCCGTTCTTCCTCGAGGTCAATTCGGAGCTGTCCGACAAGGGCTTCTTCGTCGCGGCCACTGACGACCTCATCACCTGGGCCCGCACCGGCTCGCTGATGTGGATGACCTTCGGTCTGGCCTGCTGCGCGGTCGAGATGATGCAGGTGTCGATGCCGCGCTACGACATCGAGCGCTTCGGCTTCGCCCCGCGTGCCTCGCCGCGCCAGTCCGACGTGATGATCGTCGCCGGCACCCTGACCAACAAGATGGCGCCTGCGCTGCGCAAGGTCTACGACCAGATGCCCGAGCCGCGTTACGTCATCTCGATGGGCTCCTGCGCCAATGGCGGCGGCTACTATCACTATTCCTACTCGGTCGTGCGCGGTTGCGACCGTATCGTGCCGATCGACATCTACGTGCCGGGCTGCCCACCCACGGCGGAAGCGCTGCTCTACGGCGTGTTGCTGCTGCAGAAGAAGATCCGCCGCACCGGCACCATCGAACGCTAAGGTTTTACGTCATGGACGACGCCAAGCTCGACGCACTGGGGCAGACGATCGTTAGCGCGCTTCCGGGCGCCGCCCTCGGTCACTCGGTCGCCTTCAACCAGCTCACGGTTGATGTCGAGGCCGCTGAGATCGTCGAGGTGGTCAAGTACCTCCGCGACGACCCGAGCTGCCGCTTCGTCAACTTCACCGACATTACGGCAGTGGACTATCCCGACCGCGAAAAGCGCTTCGACGTGATCTATCACTTCCTGTCACCCACGCTGAACGCGCGGATCCGGCTCAAGGCCCAGGCCGACGAGACCACGCAGGTGCCCTCGCTGATCGACGTGTTCCCCGGCGCCGACTGGTTCGAGCGCGAGGCCTACGACCTCTATGGCGTGTTCTTCGTCGGCCACCCCGACATGCGCCGCCTTCTCACCGACTACGGTTTCGAAGGCCATCCGCTGCGCAAGGACTTTCCGCTCACCGGCTTCGTCGAGGTCCGCTACGACGACCAGGAGAAGCGGGTGGTGTACGAGCCGGTCAGGCTCAACCAGGAATTCCGCAAGTTCGACTTTTTGTCTCCGTGGGAGGGGGCCGACTATCCGGTCCTTCCGGGGGATGAGAAGGCGGGGCCGAAGGTCTGAACATGAACGAGCAACCCGAAATCCTTCGCAACTTCACGATCAACTTCGGTCCGCAGCATCCGGCCGCGCACGGCGTGTTGCGTCTGGTTCTGGAGCTTGACGGCGAGGTGGTCGCACGCGTCGACCCGCATATCGGCCTCTTGCACCGCGGCACCGAAAAACTGATCGAGCAGAAGACCTATCTCCAGGCGATCCCTTACTTCGACCGCCTCGACTATGTCGCGCCAATGAATCAGGAGCACGCTTTCTGCATGGCGGCAGAAAAGCTGCTGGGCGTCGAGGTGCCGCGCCGCGCGCAGTTGATCCGCGTGCTCTATTGCGAGATCGGCCGCATCCTGTCGCACCTGCTCAACGTCACCACGCAGGCGATGGACGTCGGCGCGCTGACCCCGCCGCTGTGGGGCTTTGAAGAGCGCGAGAAGCTGATGGTGTTCTACGAGCGCGCCTCCGGCAGCCGCATGCATGCGGCCTACTTCCGCGTCGGCGGCGTGCATCAGGACCTGCCGCAGAAGCTGGTCGACGACATCGACGCCTGGTGCGATCCGTTCCTGAAGGTGGTCGAGGACCTCGATCGCCTGCTCACCGCCAACCGCATCTTCAAGCAGCGCAACGTCGACATCGGCGTGGTGTCGCTGAAGGAAGCCTGGGAGTGGGGTTTCTCGGGCGTGATGGTGCGCGGCTCGGGCGCGGCCTGGGATTTGCGCAAGTCGCAGCCCTATGAGTGCTACGCCGAGATGGATTTCGACATTCCGATCGGCAAGAACGGCGACTGCTACGACCGCTATCTGATCCGCATGGAAGAGATGCGCCAGTCCGTGCGCATCATGAGGCAGTGCATCCAGAAGCTGAACGCAGCCGAAGGGAAGGGCCCCGTCGTCGTCGAAGACAACAAGGTCGCGCCGCCGCGCCGTGGCGAGATGAAGCGCTCGATGGAAGCGCTGATCCATCACTTCAAGCTCTATACCGAAGGCGTTCGCGTGCCAGCGGGCGAGATCTATGCCGCGGTCGAGGCGCCGAAGGGCGAGTTCGGCGTCTATCTCGTCTCCGACGGCAGCAACAAGCCCTACAAGTGCAAGATCCGTGCGCCCGGCTTTGCGCATCTCCAGGCCATGGACCACATCTGCCGCGGCCATCTGCTCGCCGACGTCTCGGCGATCCTCGGCTCGCTCGACATCGTGTTCGGAGAGGTCGATCGGTGATGGCGCAGGCGCCAATCCAGTTTGACCGTGCCTCGGGGGCCCTTGAAGGGGCCAACCTGTGGGAGCGGACGGCTGCGTTGGCGCTGGTGACGGGATCGAAGATTTCGTCGCACTTCTCGCATATGGGCTACATCGCCTGCGCCAATCTGCTGCGGAAAATGCTGCCCGAGCGCGACATCGCGATCAAGCTCAACCCCGACGCCGTGTTCGAATTCCCTTACGGCGACGGCTATTGGAGCAAGCTGCTCAATCGCTCGTACAACTATGAGGACGAGCTGGAGCTGTTGTTCGCCGACTCCATCGACGTCGATTACACCTTGCTCGATTGCGGCGCCAATTACGGCTATTGGTCGGTGCTGGTGTCGAGCAAGCCGTTCGGCTCGCACAAGGCGATCGCGATCGAGCCGTCGGGGCAGAACTATCCGAAGCTCGGCAACAACGCCCGCATCAACGGCAGCCGCTTCGAGACCATGAAATGCGCGATCGGCGCGGCCCGCGGCACCGCGCGGCTGTCCGGCACCAAGCACGAGGCCTTCAGCATCGCCGGTGATGCGTCGGCGGGCGGCGAGGACGTGCCTGTGATCGCGCTGGACAATCTCATCGACGACGGCAAGGTCGCAGGCAGCGGCAAGTACCTGATCAAGCTCGACGTCGAGGGCGTCGAGATCGAGGCGATCAAGGGCGGCGCCCGGCTGCTCCAGGCCGACAGCGTCGTCATGTGCGAAGAGCACGGCAGCGACCGCTCGCATGCGGTGTCGCGCTACATCCTCGAACACACCCCGCTGAAGCTGATCGTCTACGATCCCGGCACCCGGCGTATGGAAACGGTGACCGAGCTGTCGATCCTCGACCGCATCAAGGTCTCGACCCACGTCGGCTACAACGTTTTCGGCACCGCAAGCGCATTCTGGCAGGACAGGATCGAAGCCCTGAATGCCAAAACCGCGCGCCGCATGCAGTGAGAGATTGAAGAGATGTCCGTTCGCCGATTAGCACCGAAGGAAGTCCAGCCCGCGAGCTTTGCGTTCACGGAGGAGAACCTCGCGTTCGCCAAGCAGCAGATCGCGAAATATCCGGCCGGACGCCAGGCCTCCGCCGTCATCGCCATCCTCTGGCGGGCGCAGGAGCAGCACGATGGCTGGGTGTCGGAAGCCGCGATCCGCGTCATCGCCGATATGCTCGACATGCCCTACATCCGGGTGCTCGAGGTCGCGACCTTCTACACGATGTTCCAGCTCGCTCCCGTCGGCAAGAAGGCCCACGTCCAGGTCTGCGGCACCACGCCGTGCCGACTGCGCGGCGCCGAGGATCTCATCCACGTCTGCGAGCACCGGATCCATCACGATCCCTTCCATTTGTCGAAAGACGGCAATTTCAGCTGGGAAGAGGTGGAGTGCCTCGGTGCCTGCGTGAACGCGCCGATGGTGATGATCGGCAAGGACACCTACGAGGACCTGACCAAGGAGAGCTTTGGCAAGGTGCTCGACGGCTTCGCTTCCGGCAATCCGCTGAAGCCCGGTCCGCAGAATGGCCGCCAGTTCTCGGCGCCGATCAACGGACCGACCACGCTGAAGGAGACCACCTGATGCGTGATCTCCCGTCACGATTGGAGAGGAGCGGGGCCGTGAAGAAATGGGGCTTCATCGCCATGCACGCCGCGGTCGCGGCCGCTTTCATCTTCCTGCTGCAGCGCTTCATGATGAACGCGTCGCAGGAATCCAGTCTGCTCTGGGCGCTGACCTTCGCCGTCTGCGCCGCCGGGCTTGCCTACAAGCAAGCCAACCGTTGATCGGAAAGCACTGACATGCTCGAGGACAAGGACCGCATCTTCAAGAACCTCTACGGCCTCCACGATTGGGGGCTCGAGGGCGCGCGACGCCGCGGCGCTTGGGATGGCACGAAGACTATCATCGACAAGGGCCGCGACTGGATCATCAACGAGATGAAAGCGTCCGGCCTGCGCGGCCGTGGCGGCGCCGGTTTCCCGACCGGCCTGAAATGGTCGTTCATGCCGAAGGAATCGACCGACGGCCGGCCGAGCTATCTCGTCGTCAACGCCGACGAATCCGAGCCCGGCACCTGCAAGGATCGCGAGATCATGCGGCATGATCCGCATCTCCTGATCGAGGGCTGCCTGATCGCGAGCTGCGCGATGAACGCGCATGCCTGCTACATCTATGTCCGCGGCGAGTTCATCCGCGAACGCGAGCACCTCCAGGCCGCGATCGACCAGGCCTATGAGGCCAAGCTGGTCGGCAAGGACAACATCAACGGCTGGCCGTTCGACATCTACGTCGCGCACGGCGCCGGCGCCTATATCTGCGGCGAGGAAACCGCGCTGCTCGAGAGCCTCGAAGGCAAGAAGGGCCAGCCGCGGCTGAAGCCGCCGTTCCCGGCAAACGTCGGCCTGTTCGGCTGCCCGACCACCGTCAACAACGTCGAGTCGATCGCGGTTGCCCCCGACATCCTGCGTCGCGGTGCGGCATGGTTCGCCGGCATCGGCCGTCCGAACAATGTCGGTACCAAACTGTTCTGCATCTCCGGCCATGTCGAGCGGCCCTGCAACGTCGAAGAAGCCATGGGCATTCCGTTCCGCGAGCTGATCGACAAGCATTGCGGCGGCATCCGCGGCGGCTGGGACAACCTCAAGGCCGTGATCCCCGGCGGCTCCTCGGTGCGCATGGTGCCGGCCGAGCAGATCATCGACACGCCGATGGATTTCGACAGCCTGAGCAAGCTGCGCTCGGGTCTCGGCACCGCGGCCGTGATCGTGATGGACAAGTCGACCGATTTGATCCGCGCGATCGCCCGCATCTCCTATTTCTACAAGCATGAGAGCTGCGGCCAGTGCACGCCGTGCCGCGAGGGTACCGGCTGGATGTGGCGCGTGCTTTCC
Source organism: Bradyrhizobium nivariense (assembly GCF_029846695.2). NCBI lineage: Bacteria > Pseudomonadati > Pseudomonadota > Alphaproteobacteria > Hyphomicrobiales > Nitrobacteraceae > Bradyrhizobium > Bradyrhizobium nivariense. The sequence continues at coordinate 70,905 of NZ_JARWCR020000013.1, forward strand.
CGCATGGCCGACGGCCGCGCCCACAAGCGCGAGATCGACATGCTGCTCGAGGTCACCAAGCAGGTCGAAGGCCACACCATCTGCGCGCTCGGCGACGCAGCGGCGTGGCCGATCCAGGGCCTGATCGCGCATTTCCGTCACGAGATCGAAGCGCGCATCGACCAGTATTCGCACAAGGCTGACATCGACGATATCGGCGTCCGCGATCCCGTGAACATGGTCGCGGCGGAGTAGAGAGAATGACCAAGCTCATCATCGACGGCAAAGAGATCGATGTCCCCGCCGAATACACGCTGCTTCAGGCGTGCGAGGCGGCCGGCGCCGAGATTCCGCGCTTTTGCTATCACGAGCGGCTGTCGATCGCCGGCAATTGCCGGATGTGTCTCGTCGAGGTGAAGGGTGGCCCGAAGCCGGTCGCGAGCTGCGCCTGGGGCGTGCGCGACTGCCGTCCGGGTCCTAAGGGCGAGCCGCCGGAAATCTCCACGCGTTCGCCGATGGTGAAGAAGGCACGCGAAGGCGTGATGGAATTCCTTCTAATCAACCATCCGCTGGATTGCCCGATCTGCGACCAGGGCGGCGAGTGCGACCTGCAGGACCAGGCAATGGGCTATGGTGTCGACACCAGCCGCTTCGCCGAGAACAAGCGCGCGGTCGAGGACAAATATCTCGGCGCGCTGGTCAAGACCTCGATGAACCGCTGCATCCAGTGCACCCGCTGCGTCCGCTTCTCGGCGGAAGTGGCCGGCGCTCCCGAGATGGGCGCGACCGGCCGCGGTGAGGACATGGAGATCACGACCTATCTCGAGCACGCGCTGACGTCGGAATTGCAGGGCAATCTCGTCGACATCTGCCCGGTCGGTGCGCTGACTTCGAAGCCTTATGCCTTCGCCGCGCGCCCGTGGGAGCTCGGCAAGACCCAGTCGATCGACGTGATGGACGGCCTGGGATCTGCGATCCGCGTCGACACCCGCGGTCGCGAGGTGATGCGCGTGCTGCCGCGCATCAACGAGGCCGTGAACGAAGAATGGATCTCGGACAAGACCCGTCACGTCGTCGACGGCCTGCGCACCCAGCGCCTCGACCGGCCCTATATCCGCGAAGCCGGCAAGCTGCGCGCGGCGAGCTGGCCGGAGGCCTTCGCTGCGATCGCCGCCAAGGCGGCGCGCACCGACGGCAAGCGCATCGGCGCGATCGCGGGTGACCTCGCCGGTGTCGAGGAAATGTTCGCGCTGAAGGACCTGCTGGCCAAGTACGGCTCGGGCAATCTCGCGGTGCAGGGCGGCGACGCCTTCGATCCCGCGCTCGGCCGCGGCTCCTACATCTTCAATCCGACGCTGGTGGGCGTCGAGCAGGCCGATGCGCTGCTCATCATCGGCGCCAATCCGCGGAAAGAGGCGGCCGTGTTCAACGCCCGCATCCGCAAGCGCTGGCGCGCCGGCGGCTTCAAGATCGGCGTGATCGGCGCCAAGGACGACCTGACCTACGATTATGACCATCTCGGCGCAGGCACCGAGACGCTCGGTGAGCTCGCGGCCGGCAAGCACTCCTTCATGGACGTGCTGAAGAACGCCAAGAAACCGATCATCCTGGTCGGTGCGGGCGCCGCCTCGCGCCACGATGGCGCCGCCATACTTGCCGCCGCCGCCAAGCTCGCGCTCGACGTCGGCGCGCTCAAGGACGGCTGGAACGGCTATGGTGTGCTGCATGAGAGCGCTTCGCGCGTCGGTGCGCTCGATATCGGCTTTGTCGCCGGTCAGGGCGGGCTGAACGCGGCGCAGATGACCACCTTCGGTACGCTGGACCTGCTGTTCCTGCTCGGCGCCGACGAGATCAAGCCGTCCGACGGCACCTTCGTCGTCTATATCGGCACCCATGGCGACCGCGGTGCGCATCGCGCCGACGTGATCCTGCCGGCGGCCGCCTACACCGAGAAGTCCGCGATCTACGTCAACACCGAAGGCCGCGTGCAGATGACGGGCCGTGCCGCGTTCCCGCCGGGCGAGGCCCGCGAGGACTGGGCGGTCGTCCGCGCGCTGTCGGAGGCGCTCGGCAAGAAGCTCGGCTATGACTCGCTGTCGGCCCTGCGCCAGGCGATCTTCAAGGCCGTGCCGCATCTGATCCGTCTCGACCAGATCGAGGCCGGCTCCTCCGACCAGATCAAGAAGCTGGCCGGGAAGGGCGGCACGACGGAGAAGGCGCCGTTCAGGCCGGCGATCGAGGACTTCTACCTGACCAATCCAATCGCGCGTGCGTCCGCCGTGATGGCGGAATGCTCGCGGCTTGCCTCCGGGCAGATGCTGACCGCAGCGGAGTGAGCGTGATCTGATGGAATTCTTCGAAAGCGCATTCTGGACCGGGTTCCTCTGGCCGCTGATCATCATGATCGCGGAGAGCGTCCTGGTGCTCGTCGTCCTCCTGGTTGCGATCGCCTACATCCTGCTCGCCGACCGCAAGATCTGGGCGGCGGTGCAGATCCGGCGCGGCCCGAACGTGGTCGGTCCCTGGGGCCTGCTGCAATCCTTCGCGGACTTGCTGAAGTTCGTGCTGAAGGAGCCGATCATCCCGTCCGGCGCCAACAAGGGCGTGTTCCTGCTGGCTCCCCTGGTGTCGTGCGTGCTCGCGCTCGCCGCCTGGGCGGTGATCCCGACCAATCTCGGCTGGGTGATCTCCGACATCAATGTCGGCGTCCTCTTCATCTTCGCGATCTCGTCGCTGTCGATCTACGGCATCATCATGGCCGGGTGGTCGTCGAACTCGAAATATCCGTTCCTGGCGGCGCTGCGCTCGGCGGCGCAGATGGTGTCCTACGAAGTCTCGATCGGCTTCGTCATCATCACGGTGCTGCTCTGCGCCGGCACGCTGAACCTCTCGGCGGTGGTCGAGGCCCAGCATGCGCGCGGCCTTGCCAGCCTGATCGGGCTGCCGCAGCTCACGATCCTGAACTGGTATGTGTGGCCGCTGTTCCCGATGTTCGTGATCTTCTACGTCTCGGCGCTGGCGGAAACCAACCGTCCGCCGTTCGACCTCGTCGAAGCGGAATCCGAGCTCGTCGCCGGTTTCATGGTCGAGTACGGCTCGACGCCGTATCTGCTGTTCATGCTCGGCGAATACGTCGCGATCGTCACGATGTGCGCGCTGGCCACGATCCTGTTCCTCGGAGGCTGGCTGCCGCCGGTGGACCTTCCGCCCTTCAACTGGGTGCCGGGGATCATCTGGTTCTCGCTCAAAGTCTTCTTCATGTTCTTCCTGTTCGCGATGGCAAAGGCGATCGTGCCGCGCTACCGCTACGACCAACTGATGCGCCTCGGCTGGAAAGTATTCCTGCCGCTGTCGCTGGCGATGGTGGTCGTGGTGGCCGGCGTGCTGCACTTCGCCGGCATCGCGCCGAAGTGAGGGCCGTCATGGGTATTAACATCAACGCCACTGCACGCTCGCTTCTGCTGTCGGAATTCGTCTCGGCGTTCTTCCTCGCCATGCGCTATTTCTTCCAGCCGAAGCCGACGCTGAACTATCCGTTCGAGAAGGGCCCGATCTCGCCGCGCTTCCGCGGCGAGCATGCGCTGCGCCGCTATCCGAACGGCGAAGAGCGCTGCATCGCCTGCAAGCTGTGCGAAGCGGTGTGCCCGGCACAGGCCATCACCATCGAGGCCGGCCCGCGCCGCAACGACGGCACCCGCCGCACCGTGCGCTACGACATCGACATGGTGAAGTGCATCTATTGCGGCCTCTGCCAGGAGGCTTGCCCGGTCGACGCCATCGTCGAAGGTCCGAACTTCGAGTTCGCGACCGAGACCCGCGAGGAACTGTTCTATGACAAGGACAAGCTGCTCGCCAATGGCGACCGCTGGGAACGCGAGATCGCGAAAGCGATCGAACTCGACGCGCCGTACCGGTGAGATGAGAGCATGATCCTTCCCGCGCTGTTCTTCTATCTGTTCGCCGGCGTCTGTGTCGCCTCGGCGGTGATGGTGATTGTCTCGCGCAATCCCGTGCACTCCGTGCTGTACCTGATCCTGACCTTCGTCAACGCCTCCGGCCTGTTCGTGCTGATGGGCGCCGAATTCCTGGCGATGATCCTGATCGTCGTCTATGTCGGCGCCGTCGCGGTGCTGTTCCTGTTCGTGATCATGATGCTCGACGTCGACTTCCTCGAGCTGCGCGAGGGCTTCATCGAGTATTTGCCGGTCGGCCTCGTGATCGGCGGCATCTTCCTGTTCGAGCTGCTGCTCACGGTCGGCTTCTGGGTCATCAATCCCGGCGTCGCCAAGACGATCACGGCGGCGATCCCGACCAACGTCTCCAATACCGAGGCGCTGGGCCTGGTGCTCTATACGAAGTACATCCATTACTTCCAGCTCTCGGGCATGGTGCTCTTGGTCGCGATGATCGGCGCCATCGTGCTGACGCTGCGACACAAGGCGAGCGTGAAGCGGCAGGACATCAACGTTCAGAACGCGCGGACGCCAGAAATAGCGATGGCGATACGCAAGGTGGCGCCGGGGCAGGGGCTCCAGGACTCTGACGCGGCGGAGTGGGTGAAATGACGGTCGGGCTCGGACACTATCTTGCGGTCGGCGCGATCCTGTTCACGCTCGGGATCCTCGGCATCTTCCTGAACCGCAAGAACATCATCGTCATTCTGATGTCGATCGAGCTGATCCTGCTCTCGGTCAACATCAACCTCGTGGCGTTCTCGACCTTCCTCGGCGACATCGTCGGCCAGGTCTTCGCGCTTCTGGTGCTTACCGTCGCGGCCGCTGAAGCCGCGATCGGTCTCGCCATCCTGGTGGTCTATTTCCGCAACCGCGGCTCGATCGCGGTTGAGGACGTCAATCTGATGAAGGGCTGAGCTCAGTCATGGTTCAGGCAATCGTTTTCCTGCCGCTCCTGGGCGCCATCTTGGCCGGCCTGATCGCGCTGTTCGGTGCGCATGCCCGCAACCCCTCGGGCGACGAGGTCAAACATCACGGCGACCACGGCCATGGTGCGCATGCCCATGCGTCCGATACGATCAACGAGGATGCATCGGTCATCCACGAGAGCCACCATGAGCCCGGCGATGGTCACGACGACCACGGCCCGGCCGAGCCCCCGGCGGCGGGGTCGCGCGGCGCCGAGCTGATCACCACCGCACTGCTGTTCGTGTCGGCGGCGCTGTCCTGGATGACGCTGGTCGATGTCGGCTTCATGCATCACGACATGCGGATTCCGCTGTTGCCGTGGATCCTCTCCGGCGACCTCCAGGTCTACTGGGCGCTGCGGGTCGATACGCTCACCGCCGTGATGCTGGTGGTGGTGACGACCGTGTCCTCGCTCGTGCACCTCTATTCCATCGGCTACATGGACGAGGATCCGTATCGGCCGCGCTTCTTCGGCTATCTCTCGCTGTTCACTTTCGCCATGCTGATGCTGGTGACGGCGGACAATTTGGTGCAGCTCTTCTTCGGCTGGGAAGGCGTGGGTCTGGCGAGCTATTTGCTGATCGGCTTCTGGTACCAGAAGCCGTCGGCGAACGCGGCCGCCATCAAGGCCTTCGTGGTCAACCGCGTCGGCGATTTCGGCTTCGCGCTCGGCATCTTCGCGATCTTCATGCTGACCGCGTCGACCGATTTCGAGACGATCTTCCATGCCGCGCCTAGCCTCACCGGCAAGACCATCGACTTCCTCGGCTGGCACGCCGATGCACTGACGCTGACCTGCCTGCTGCTGTTCATGGGCGCGATGGGCAAGTCGGCGCAGTTCCTGCTGCACACCTGGTTGCCGGACGCGATGGAAGGCCCGACGCCGGTGTCGGCGCTGATCCACGCCGCGACCATGGTTACCGCCGGCGTGTTCATGGTGGCACGGCTGTCGCCGCTGTTCGAGCTCGCGCCGAACGCGCAGGCCGTCGTGATGTTCTTCGGCGCCACCACCGCGTTTTTCGCGGCGACCATCGGCCTCGTCCAGAACGACATCAAGCGCATCGTCGCCTACTCGACCTGTTCGCAGCTTGGCTACATGTTCGTGGCGATGGGAGCGGGGGCCTATTCGGTCGGCATGTTCCACCTGTTTACGCACGCCTTCTTCAAGGCGCTCTTGTTCTTGGGCTCCGGCTCGGTGATCTACGCGATGCACCACGAGCAGGACATCCGCAACATGGGCGGCCTCTGGCGCAAGATCCCCTACACCTACGCGGTGATGGTGGTCGGCACGCTGGCGCTGACCGGCTTCCCGCTCACCGCCGGTTATTTCTCCAAGGACGCCATCATCGAGTCCGCCTACGCTGCGCACAATCCGTTCGCGATGTACGGCTTCCTGATGACGGTCGTCGCCGCCGGCCTGACCTCGTTCTACTCGTGGCGCCTGATCTTCAAGACCTTCCACGGCGAGCCGCATGACGAGCATCATTACGAAGCGGCGCATGAAGCGCCGATCTGGATGCTGATTCCGATCGGTGTGCTCGCGGTCGGCTCCATCTTGGCCGGCTTCCCGTTCAAGGAGCTGTTCGCCGGCCACGGCATCGAGGAGTTCTTCCGCGAATCCGTGAAGATGAACCCGCACATCATCGAGGAGATGCACCATATCCCCGAGACCATCGCCTTGCTGCCGACGGTGATGATGGTGCTGGGCTTCCTGGTGTCGTACCTGTTCTACATCCGCCGGCCCTATCTGCCGGTCGAGCTCGCGAACACGCAGCCGATGCTGTACCAGTTCCTGCTCAATAAATGGTACTTCGACGAGCTCTACGACGTCATCTTCGTCCGTCCGGCGAAGTGGATCGGCTACCAGCTCTGGAAGAAGGGCGACGGCTTCATCATCGACGGCCTCGGCCCCGACGGCATCTCGGCCCGCGTGCTTGATATCACCCGCAATGTCGTGAAGATCCAGACCGGCTATCTCTACCACTACGCGTTCGCCATGCTGATCGGCGCCGCCGGCCTGATCACCTGGTTCATGTTCGGCTTTGGAGGCCAGTAGATGACGACCTGGCCAATTCTATCCGTCACGACGTTCCTGCCGCTGGTCGGCGCGCTGATCGTCTATCTCAGCCGCGGCGATGACGAGGCGGCCCGGCGCAACTCGCGCTGGATCGCGCTGTGGACCACGCTGATCACCTTCGCGGTGTCGGTGATCCTGGTCATGCGGTTCGATGCGTCGAGCGCCGACTTCCAGTTCGTCGAGAAGGCGAACTGGCTCGCCACCGGCATCACCTACCACATGGGCGTGGACGGCATTTCGCTGCCGCTGGTGATCCTGACCACCGCCATCATGCCGTTCTGCATCATCGCGAGCTGGAAGGCGATCACCAACCGCGTCCGCGAATACATGATGGCGTTCCTGATCCTGGAAACGCTGATGATCGGCACCTTCTCGGCGCTCGATCTGGTGCTGTTTTATCTGTTCTTCGAAGGCGGCCTGATCCCGATGTTTCTCATCATCGGCGTCTGGGGCGGTCCGCGCCGGGTCTACGCGTCGTTCAAGTTCTTCCTCTACACGCTGCTCGGCTCGGTCCTGATGCTGCTCGCCATCATGGCGCTGTACTGGAACGGCGGTACCACCGACATCCCGACCCTGATGCACACCGCCGTGCCGCGGTCGTTGCAGACCTGGGCCTGGCTTGCCTTCTTCGCCTCGTTCGCGGTGAAGATGCCGATGTGGCCGGTGCACACCTGGCTCCCCGACGCACACGTCGAGGCGCCGACGGCGGGCTCCGTGGTCCTCGCCGCGATCCTCTTGAAGATGGGCGGCTACGGCTTCCTGCGCTTCTCGCTGCCGATGTTCCCGCTGGCCTCGCACGACTTCGCGCCACTGATCTTCACGCTTTCGGCCATCGCGATCATCTACACCTCGCTGGTGGCCTTGATGCAGGAGGACATGAAAAAGCTGATCGCGTACTCGTCGGTGGCGCATATGGGCTTCGTCACCATGGGCATCTTCGCCGGCACCATGCAGGGCGTCGCGGGCGGTGTGTTCCAGATGATCTCGCACGGCATCGTGTCGGGCGCGCTGTTCCTCTGCGTCGGCATCGTCTACGACCGCATGCACACCCGCGACATCGCGGCCTATGGCGGCCTCGTCAACCGGATGCCGCTCTACGCGCTGACCTTCATGATCTTCACCATGGCCAATGTCGGTCTGCCCGGCACATCCGGTTTCGTCGGCGAGTTCATGACGCTGCTCGGCACCTTCAAGGTCTCGATCCCGACCGCGTTCTTCGCCACCTTCGGCGTGATCCTGTCGGCCTGCTACGCGCTGTGGCTCTACCGCAAGGTCGTGTTCGGGGCGCTGGTCAAGCCGTCGCTGATGAGCATAAAGGATCTCACCTTGCGTGAGTGCCTGACGCTGTTCCCGCTGATCGCGCTGACGATCCTGTTTGGCATCTACCCGAAGCCGGTGCTCGACATGTCGGCCGCCTCGGTCCAGCAACTCGTCAACAATTACAACACCGCTGTGACGGCCGTGAAGGCCGCCGCACTGCTCCAGTGAGCGGGCAGGTCAGGATATCGCCATGAGCTTTGAGACTGCAGGTTATCAACTGGCGCCGGTGCTGCCCGAGCTCGTGCTCGCGGTCGGGGCCATGGCCCTGCTGATGCTGGGCGCCTATCGCGGGCAGGAGACGACCAAGACGGTCACGACGCTTGCGGTCCTGCTCCTGATCGTGGTCGGCGTGCTCGAATACATGGTGCCCGCGGGCAAGCAGGTGACCTTCGGCGGCAGCTTCATCGTCGACGACTTTGCCCGCTTCATGAAGATCCTGGCCCTGATCGGTTCGGCGGTGACGCTGGTGCTGTCGACCGAGTTCCTGTCGGATCCGTCGCGCCGCATCTTCGAGTACGCGATCCTGGTGCTGCTCTCGACGCTCGGCATGATGGTGCTGATCTCGGCCGGCGATTTGATCTCGCTCTATCTCGGCCTCGAATTGATGTCGCTGGCGCTCTACGTCGTGGCGACCTCGAATCGCGACAACGCCAAGTCGACCGAAGCCGGCTTGAAGTATTTCGTGCTCGGCGCGCTGTCCTCGGGCATGCTGCTCTACGGCTCCTCGCTGATCTACGGCTTCACCGGCACTGTCGCATTCACCGGCATCGCGGCGGCCGCGACGGTCTCGAATGTCGGCCTTGTTTTCGGTCTGGTGTTCCTGCTCGCCGGCCTCTGCTTCAAGGTCTCGGCCGTGCCGTTCCATATGTGGACGCCTGACGTCTACGAAGGCGCGCCGACGCCGGTCACCGCCTTCTTCGCCTCGGCGCCGAAGGTCGCCGCACTCGCGGTCTTCACCCGCGTGACGCTCACCGCATTCCCCGGCATCCTCTCGCAGTGGCAGCAGATCCTGGTGTTCGTGGCGATTGCCTCGATGGTGCTGGGTTCGTTCGCCGCGATCGGCCAGAGCAACATCAAGCGCCTGATGGCCTATTCCTCGATCGGCCACATGGGCTTTGCCCTGGTCGGCCTCGCCGCCGGTACCGTCGAGGGCGCACAGGGCGTGCTGATGTACATCGTGATCTATGTCGCGATGACGCTCGGCTCGTTCTCGGTCATCCTCGCGATGAAGCGCAACGGCCAGCCGGTCGAGCAGATCAGCGATTTCGCCGGTCTGTCGCGAACCAATCCGCTGCTCGCCTTCATGTTCGCGATGCTGCTGTTCTCGCTCGCCGGCATCCCGCCGCTCGCCGGCTTCTTCGCCAAATGGTACGTCTTCGTCGCCGCCATCAAGGCCAATTTGTTCACGCTCGCCGTGGTCGGCGTGCTCTCCAGCGTGGTCGGGGCCTACTACTATCTCACCATCGTCAAGACGATGTATTTCGACGAGCCGGCCGGGCAGGTCGATCCTGTCAGGGTCGAGGTGCGGACGGTGCTGGCGGTCGCGGGCCTGTTCAACATTCTGTTCGCGCTGTTCGCGGGCCCGGTGGTGAGCGTCGCCTCCGCCGCGGCGAAGTCGCTGTTCTAGGATGGCATTCGCGCTCGGTCCTCGCGCATCGTCGGCGGGCTACAAGCTCGCAGCTTTCGACCGGATCGGCTCGACCAATACCGAGGCGATCGAGCGCGCGAGGAGCGGCGAACGCGGCCCGATGTGGTTCGTGACGTCGGAGCAGACCGCCGGCCGTGGCCGCCGCCAGCGCGCCTGGATCGCACCAAAGGGTAACCTTGCCGCCAGCGTCCTCGAAGTCCTGGACGTCGCCCCTTCTGTCGCCGCGACGATCGGCTTTGCGGCCGGGCTGGCCGAGGAGGCCGCGCTGGAGAAGGTCAGCCTGGAGGCTGCACTGCGCCTCGGCGAGGGCCGTCCCCGCTACGCCCTGAAATGGCCGAACGACGTGCTTGCCGGCGGCAAGAAGCTGGTCGGTATCGGCCTGGAGGCGGAAGCCATCGGCGAACGCCTTGCCATCGTCGTCGGCATCGGCACCAACGTCGTCGCCGCGCCCGAGGGCACGCCGACGCCTGCGGTGTCGCTTGCTGCGCTCGGCGTCCAGATCAGCGCGGAGGAGCTGTTCTCGGCGCTGTCGGACGCCTGGGTGGAGTTCCGCGGCATCTGGGACAATGGTCGCGGCTTCGCCGAGATCCGCAAGCTGTGGCTGGAGCGCGCCGCCGGCCTCGGCGAGCGGGTCGCGATCCACACGGGAGTGACGACGCTGGAAGGCATTTTTGACACGATCGACGACACCGGCTGCCTGATCGTCCGCACCGCGGAGGGCCGGCGCGTGCCGGTGGCCGCGGGCGAGGTGTTCTTCGGCACGGCCGCCTCCGTGGGAGCTGCGTGATGGCGAAGCCTGAAGAACTGGTATTTGCGCCGCTTGGCGGCGTCGGCGAGATCGGCATGAACCTGTCGATCTACGGCCTCGGCAACCGCCAGCAGCGCGCCTGGCTGGCGATCGATCTCGGCGTCTCCTTTGGCGACGAGGAGCATCTGCCGGGCATCGACCTGATCATGCCCGACATCAGCTTCCTGGAGAAGGAACGCAAGAACCTGATGGGCCTGGTGCTGACCCACGCCCATGAGGACCATTTCGGCGCCATCATCGACCTGTGGCCGAAGCTGAAATGCCCGATCTATGCGACGCAGTTCAGTGCCGCGCTGTTCGAGGCCAAGTGCGCCGCCGAGCGCAATGCGCCGAAGATCCCGGTGACGGTGGTGCTGTCAGGCGGGCGCGTCGATATCGGTCCGTTCAACGTCGAGTTCATCCCCGTGGCGCATTCGATTCCGGAGTCGCATGCGCTGGCTATACACACCGAAGTCGGCACGGTGCTGCACACCGGCGACTGGAAGATCGATCCGACCCCGATCATCGGCCGCCCGACTGACGAAAAGCGGCTGCGCGAGCTGGGCGACCAGGGCCTGCTCGCCTTGATCGGCGATTCCACCAACGCCGTGCGCGACGGCCGCTCGCCCTCGGAAGCCGAGGTGGCCAGATCCATTACCGAGATCGTCAAGGCCGCCAAGGGCCGCGTCGCAGTCACAACCTTTGCCTCCAATGTCGCGCGCCTCAAGGCCGTCGCCATCGCTGCGAAGGCCGCCGACCGTGAGGTCGTTGTGGTGGGCCGCGCCATGGAGCGCGTGGTGCAGGTCGCGCGCGAGACCGGCTATCTCGACGGCGTGCAGAGTTTCCGCTCCGCCGAGGTCTACGGTCATCTGCCGCAGGACAAGGTGCTGGCGCTCTGCACCGGCAGCCAGGGCGAGCCGCGTGCCGCGCTGGCGCGCGTCGCCAATGACGACCATCCCGAGATCACGCTCAACCGCGGCGACAGCGTGATCTTCTCCTCGCGCACCATTCCCGGCAACGAGAAGGCGGTCGGGGCAATTATCAATGGCCTGGTTTTACAGGGTGTGGAGGTCATCACCGACCGCGACCATCTGGTCCATGTCTCCGGTCATCCCCGCCGCGACGAATTGCGCGACATGATCGCCTGGACCCGGCCGCAGCTCCTGATCCCCGTCCATGGCGAGGCCCTGCACCTGAACGAGCACGCCAAGCTCGCGCGCGCCGCCGGCGTGCCGCGCGTGCTGGTCTGCCGCAACGGCGACCTGGTCAAGCTCGGCCCCGGCGATCCCGGCATCATTGGGCAAGTGCCTGCGGGCCGTCTCTACAAGGACGGCACGATTCTGGAGGACTCCAAGTCCCGCGCGGTGATCGAGCGGCGCCGCTTGGCCTTCTCCGGCTGCGCCTTCGTCGCCATCGCCATGACGCAGCAGGGCGAACTCGTCGACGATCCCGAGGTTGATCTGATCGGCATCCCCGAGAAGAACAAAGCGGGCGAGCCCTTCGACGACATCGTCTTCGACGCCGTGGTCTCCACCATCGAAGGTCTGCCGAAGGCGCGCCGTCGCGATGCGGATGCGCTGGCGGAGTCGGTGCGACGCGCCGTCCGCTCCGTGATCAACGAACATTGGGGTAAAAAGCCCCCCTGTCTGGTACACGTCCTGACAGTCTAATTTGGGCGTGATCTTTTCGGAAAACCGCTTCACACTTTTCCGGATCGTGCCCTAAGGGAGAAGAAACATGCTGGGCCGGCTCAACCATGTCGCGATCGCGACCAAGGACGCCGTCAAGGCCGCCAGGATCTATGGCGCCGCATTCGGGGCCCAGATCTCGGAGGCCGTCGCGCTGCCCGAGCATGGCGTCACCACCGTGTTCGCGACGCTGCCCAACACCAAGATCGAGTTCATCGAGCCGCTCGGCGAGGCCTCGCCGATCGCAAAGTTCCTCGAACGCAATGCCGACGGCGGTATCCACCATGTCTGCTACGAGGTCGTCGACATCATCGCCTCGCGCGACACGCTGGTGAAGGAGGGCGCGCGGGTGCTCGGCGACGGCGTGCCGAAGATCGGCGCCCACGGCAAGCCGGTGCTGTTCCTGCACCCGAAGGATTTTTCCGGCGCCCTGGTCGAAATCGAGCAGGCGTAAGGCCGCACCATGGCCATCCAGATCTCGACCGCACTTGCGATCTACTTCGTCATCTGGTGGATCGCGCTGTTCCTGACGCTGCCGTTCGGCGTGCGCAGCCAGCACGAGGACGGCGTGGGAGCACCGGGCACCGATCCCGGCGCGCCGATCCTGACGCGGATGAGAAGCAAGCTGATCTGGACCACGATCATCTCCGCTGTCATCTATGGCCTCGGCATAGCGGCCTACCAGGCCGGCTATCTCTCGATCGAGCGCCTGTCGAAATTGATGGGCATGCCGTTCTAGACGTTCTTTGCTAACGATATTGTTTTGGGGGGAACGAATGACTTTTCAGAGGATCGTCATTGCGCTTCTGGTGCTGATCGTCGCCGGTCTTGGCGGCATCGGCTATTTCGAGTGGAAGATGGCTGTGCAGGTGCGCACGCTGAAGGCGTTCGTCGAGGGCTACGTCTTCAACGAAGCCGTGATGGCCTGCGAGCAGGCCAGGAGCTCCACGCCGTTCAAGTGGAACGGCGGCAAGAGCACCTCAATCATCGGCCTGAACTCGGTCAAAACAGACAAATACACCGTCAGCGCCAGCTACACGCTGGTGGCGGACAGCGTCTATTGTGATTACGATCCGATCAAAAGAAAGGCCGAGATCGGCTCGAGCTTCCTGGAGCGGGAGTAACGATCCGGCCATGCTAAGCATGGGATGGGATCGTCATGGCGCAGCGGCAGGGGGACTATCGGATTCTGCATGAGGCCGACTTGCGGGACTATCTCGCAGGCGTCACGGACCTCGCAGCGACCCTCGGCGGCGAGCCGGCCTCCTGGTCGATCACCGAAGTCGGCGACGGCAATCTCAATCTCGTCTTCATCGTGAAAGGCGCGCGCGGCGGCGTCGCCGTGAAGCAGGCGCTGCCCTACGTCCGCCTCGTCGGCGAGAGCTGGCCGCTGCCGCTGTCCCGGGCCCATTACGAATACCTCGCCTTGTCCCGACAGGCCCAGCTCGCGCCCGGCCTCGTGCCGGCCCTGCTGCATCACAACGCGGCGCTGGCGCTGACGGTGATGGAGCTGCTCGAGCCCCACATCATCATGCGCAAGGGGATGGTTGCGGGCACGCACTATCCGCGTTTCGTCGACGACATCACGACCTTCATGGCGCGAACCCTGTTCTTCACCTCCGATCTCGCACTCTCCGCTGCGGAGAAGAAGGAAGGCATTGCCGCCTTTGCCGGCAACCACGCGCTGTGCAAGATCACCGAGGATCTGATCTTCACCGATCCCTACCGTATCGCCGAGCAGAACCGCTGGACCGCGCCGCATCTCGATGCGCTCGCCGCAGACCTGCGCCACGACATGGAATTGCACGTCGCCATCTCCCGGCTGAAGCTGAAGTTCATGGCAAGCCCCGAAGCGCTGCTCCACGGCGACCTTCACACTGGCTCGATCATGGTCACGGACAGCCAGACGCGGGTGATCGACCCGGAATTCGCCTTCTACGGCCCGATGGGTTTCGATATCGGCGCCGTGCTGGCCAACCTCCTGATGGCATATTTTGCCTCCGCCGGCCACGAGCGCTCACCCGGCGAGCGGCGCGCGTTCGAGGCCTGGGTGCTCCAGACGGTGGAGACCGTGTGGAACGAGTTCGCCCGCAAATTCCTCGACCTCTGGCGCGCCGGCGCCGCAGGCGATGCCTATCCCGCCTCGCTTTTCGCCGGAGAGAAAGGCGCGGCGCGCCTGGAGGCCGAGCGGCAGGCCTACATGCAGCGCCTGTTCGCCGACGCTATCGGCTTCGCCGCGGCGAAAACCATCCGCCGCATCTTCGGTCTCGCCCATAACATCGACTTCGAGCTGATCGAGGATCCGCGCAAGCGGGCGGTGAGCGAAGCACGCGCCGTGAGGCTGGCAAGGACGATGATGCTGGAGACGGGGGCGTTTCCGACCATCGCGGACGTCACCGCTGCGGCGCGAAAATTGCACGACTGGCAGCCTGGGTTCGCGACCGGCTAGGGCGCGTACTCACAAATCGGCGGGGCCCGAGCGCTACGCTCGCATACGTCAACCCCTCCAAGGTGCTTGCGCTCGACGTGCCGTGGATGGTCAACTCTCAGACCGGAGCACGCCTGTATGGTTGGAGGAAACATGATCTTCAGGATAGTGGCGATCGTCGCTGGTTTGGGACTGGCACTGGCCGCCACGGCGGAGGCCCAGACACCGCGCAAGGGCGGAACCATCCGCATGACCGCGCCCTATGGCTCGAGTTTCACCAGCCTGGACATTCATACGACACAGCGCGCCCAGGACGAGATTTACGCCAAAGGGCTGCATCGGTCGCTCTACATCTGGGACTCCGCTGCGGGCAAGCCGGTTCTGGAGCTTGCCAAGGAGGACGTCGTCTCGGGGGGAGGTCTCGTTCACACCTTCAAGCTGCGTGACGACGCCTATTTCCACCATGGTCGCAAGATGACGGCGGACGACATCATCTGGACCTACAATCGCATCATGGACGGCACCAAGGCCTATCCCGGCGCGCGCTATGTCCGCGTGATCGAGGGCGCGGCAGCGGTCGAGAAGGGCCAGGCCAAGGACATCTCCGGCCTGAAGAAGATCGACGACTTTACAGTCGAGATGAAACTGACCGAGAAAGTCGATCCAGGTTTCTACTTCTGGAACGCGATAACGTCGATCTATCCCGCCGACGAAGCCGCCAAGGAGAGCTTTCTCCAGAAGCCGATCGGGCTTGGGCCCTTCAAATTCGTCGAGCACGTGCCGGGATCGCGCATCGTTCTGGAGCGGTGGGACCGGTTCTACAAGCCCGGCAAGCCCTACGCCGATAAGCTCATCGTGTCGGTCATGGGCGAGGCCGCGGCGCGCGATGTCGCCTTCCGCAACAAGGAGATCGACACCTCCGTGCTGGGGCCCGCGCAATATGTCGCCTATCAGAACGACGCCGACCTCAAGGGCACCGTCGTCGAAGTCGCCGAGGTCTTCACCCGCTACATGGGGATGAATCCGGCGTTCAAGCCGTTCGCCGACAAGCGGGTCCGGCAGGCGATCAACTATGCGATCGATACCGACCTGATCATCAGCAAGCTGGTCAAGAACAAGGCCTATCGCGCCACCAGCTGGCTGCCACTGACCTCTCCCCTCTACGACAAGACCATGAAGCCCTACGCCTTCGATCCCGCCAAGGCCAAGCAGCTGCTCGCTGACGCCGGTTATCCCACGGGCTTCGAATTCGAATGGACCACCAGCCAGAACGAGAGCTGGGGCCTGCCGATCGTCTCGGCCGTGATCCCGATGCTGGACAAGGTCGGCATCAAGGCGAAGGTCAAGCAGGTCGAGACCGCGGTGTTGGCGGAGGTGGTTCGCAGCGGCGATTACCAGGCCTTCATCTATTCCCAGGCGAGCGGCCCGGATCCGCAGGCCGCCCTCAAATGCTTCCACTCGGCGACGCCGCAACCGGCCTGCAACTACATGAACTTCAAAAATGCCGACTTCGACAAGCTGGTCGATGAGGCCGGGCAGGCCGACGATCCAGCCAAGCGCGCCCAGCTGCTGCAAAAGGCCAATGCGCTCCTCTACGAAGAGGCGCCGGTCTGGTTCTTCAACTACAACAAGGCGGTCATGGCGGTGCAGCCGTGGCTCAAGGGGATTCAGCTGAATGCGACGGAGCTGACCCATCAGAACGTCGAAGACCTCTGGGTCGACGAGACCTCGCCCGCGAAGTGACATGCGCTCTCGCGCTCCCTCCATCGCCATGATCGATGGGGGGAGAGAGGAAAAGTGCCGATGCTCTCCTTCCTGTTCCGTCGTCTCCTGCAGACCATTCCGACCGTGCTGGCCGTCGTGCTGCTGGTATTCGTGCTGTTCAGCGTCGTTCCCGGCAGCATCGTCTCGTCCATGAGCGACGACAGCGATCCGCAGGTCGAGCTGCGCATGAAGAAGCAGCTCGGCCTTGACGATCCCGTCTATGTGCGCTTCGGCGCCTACATCGCCAAGCTCGCGACGGGTGATTTCGGAACGTCGTTCCGGACCCGCGAACCGGTTACGACCATGATTGCCAAACGGATGTGGCCGACGCTGCAGCTCATCTTCGCTGCCATGGCGTTTTCCGTCGTGATCGGTGTTCCCCTGGGTTTCATCGCCGCGCTGAAGCCCGGCGGCATTGTCGACACGCTGGCGATGGTCGTGGCGGTCTCGGGCCTCTCGATTGCCAAATTCTGGCTCGGACTGGTGCTGATGTACTTCTTTGCCTTGAAACTCGGCTGGCTGCCGAGTTTTGGCTATGGCGATGGGGGACTGAAATATCTGATCCTGCCTGCCGTGACGCTCGGCGTCTCGCCGATGGCGCTGTTCGCCCGGACGACCCGCGCTGCGGTCCTCGAGATCATGACGGCAGATTTCGTGCGCACGGCGCGCTCGAAGGGCATGAGCGAGACAAGGGTCGTGAAGTGGCACGTGATGCGCAACGCGCTTGTCATCATTCTCACCACCGTCGGCCTGCAGTTCGGCGCATTGATGGGGCAGGCGGTCGTCGTCGAGAAATTGTACTCCTGGCCGGGCATCGGCTCGCTGCTGGTCGACAGTGTCCTGCAGCGCGACATTCCGGCCGTCCAGGGCTCCATTCTGGTGGTGGTGCTGGCCTTTCTCGCGATCAATCTGCTGATCGACCTGCTCTACGGCGTAATCGATCCCAGGATCAGATACGCATGAAGCTGCGCGCCAATCTCATCATCGGCGGCGCGCTGTTCGCGCTCGCGATCCTGGTCGGCCTGCTCGCGCCCTGGCTGGCGCATACCGATCCTGTGCTGGACGCCAATCTGCTGAACGCGGAGGAGCCTCCGAGCTGGACCTGGTGGTTCGGCACCGACGACCAGGGCCGCGACATCTATTCCCGCGTCGCCTACGGCGCCCGCGTCTCGCTGACGGTCGGCATCGTCTCGCAGCTCATCAACAGCGTCATCGGCGTCGCGCTGGGCCTGAGCGCCGGCTATTGGGGCGGCTGGTGGGACGATGTCGTCAACGGCCTGACCAACGTCATGCTCGCGATCCCATCGCTGATCTTTGCGCTGGCCATCATGGCGGTGCTTGGTCCCGGCCTGACCAGCCTGCTGATCGCACTCGGCTTGACCAACTGGTCTTTCACGTGCCGGATCGCACGGGCGTCTGCGCTGTCGCTCAGGAGTCAGGGCTATGTGCAGGCGGCAACCGTGCTCGGCTACGGCGATTTGCGCATCATGATCACGCAGCTGCTGCCGAACATGCTCGGACCGATCGTCGTCATCGGCACGCTCGGCATGGGCAGCGCGGTCCTGTCCGAAGCCGCATTGTCGTTCCTCGGCCTCGGCGTCCGCCCGCCGTTTCCGAGCTGGGGCAGCATGTTGTCGGATGCCCGCGACCAGATCACGACGGCGCCGTGGCTCTCGGTCTTTCCCGGCCTTGCCATCTTCCTGACGGTGCTCGGCCTCAATCTGCTCGGCGACGGCCTGCGCGACATTCTCGATCCTCAATCGCGGAGCCGGCGCACATGACGGGCACGCCGCTGATCGAAGTCGAGGATTTGCGCATCGATCTCGACGACGGATCGCGGCGCGTTGCGGCGGCCGAGGGCATTTCATTCCGGATCGATCGCGGCGAGACGTTTGGCCTTGTCGGCGAATCCGGCTGCGGCAAGAGCATCACGGCGCTCGCTCTGATCGGCCTGTTACGGCAGCCGTTGTCGATCGGCGGCGGCACGATCCGGTTCGAGGGGCGGGAGATCCAGCACCTTTCAGCCGGTAAGCAACGGGAGCTGCGCGGCAATCGCATCGCCATGATCTTCCAGGAGCCGATGACGGCGCTGAACCCGGTCTCGCCGGTGGGCCGGCAGATCGCCGAGATGTTCGTGCTGCACAAGGGCAAGAGCTGGCGGGAAGCCAGCCGGCTGGCGGTCGAGGCGCTGGCGAGCGTCCGCGTCCCCGCGCCCGAGCGACGCGTCAACGACTATCCGCACCAGCTGTCCGGCGGCATGCGCCAGCGCGTGATGATCGCCATAGCACTCGCCTGCGGTCCGGATCTCCTGATCGCCGACGAGCCGACGACCGCGCTCGACGTCACCGTGCAGGCGGAGATCATCGAGCTGATGCGCAATCTCTGCGCCGAGCGGGGAACCGCGATCCTGATGATCAGCCACGATCTCGGCCTGGTCGCCAATGTCTGTCGCCGCGTTGCCGTCATGTATGCCGGCCGCATCGTCGAGGAGCGCGGCTCGGCCGATATTTTCCGCGCGCCGGCGCATCCCTATACGCAGGGGCTCGTGGACTCGCTGCCGCGGCTCGGCAGCCGCGCCGCGCTTGGCCGCAGCCGGCTGAAGGAGATCGCAGGCGTGGTCCCGGCGATCACGAGCTTCCCGGATGGCTGCCGGTTCAATCCGCGCTGCGCGCAGGCGACTGATGTTTGCCGGTCAGTCGCGCCGGCGACGGATTTGCTGGAGGCGGGCGGTCTGGTGAGGTGTCACCACCATGGATGAGGGCAGGGCAATCGCGTATGGATTTCACGAGGACCGCGCGAGCTTGCTCCGCCTCTCCCGCTTGCGGGAGAGGCCGACGCGCCCCGGGCGATGCGAAGCATCGTCCCGCGCGCGGCGGGTGAGGGCTCTCACCCCACGGGGATATCCTCCGCAATTGCCGACAATCCCAACGCGGAGACACCCCCACCCACAGCCGATGCTCCGCATCGGCGTTCTCTTAGAGAACGGCGGCCGTAGGCCGCCTTTGCCTCCCCCGCGAGCGGGAGAGGGAGCCCAGTGCCGACGCCGCCGCATCGTGCACACGATATGCGATTGCCCTGATGCATAGGGGCGGGGCAGATGACGTCATTCTCAGTGTCGAGGATCTTGCGGTTCATTTTCCGGTGGGCGGCGGCTGGCTCGGCCGCGACCGGCGGGTTCTCCGCGCCGTGGACGGAGTCGATCTCACGCTGAAACGGGGCGAATGCCTCGGCCTCGTCGGCGAGTCCGGCTCCGGCAAATCCACGGTCGCATTGTCGATCCTTGGTCTCCAGACGCCGACGCGCGGCCGCATCGTGGTGGACGGGCAGGTCGTGACGGGCCGGCCTGCTGGCGATCGAAAGGCGCTGGCCCGCACCGTGCAGATGGTGTTTCAGGATCCCTACGCCTCGCTCAATCCGCGCCAGACCGTTCGCCGCACGTTAGAGGATCCCCTGCGTGTGCACGGCGTGACCGCCGCAAGCGAGATCGAGGACCGCGTTGCGACCATGCTGCGGCATGTCGGCCTGCGGCCCGAACAGGCCGACCGCTACCCGCATGAATTCTCCGGCGGCCAGCGCCAGCGTATCGGCATTGCCCGTGCGC
Organism: Bradyrhizobium nivariense; assembly: GCF_029846695.2. NCBI lineage: Bacteria > Pseudomonadati > Pseudomonadota > Alphaproteobacteria > Hyphomicrobiales > Nitrobacteraceae > Bradyrhizobium > Bradyrhizobium nivariense. The sequence goes on from NZ_JARWCR020000013.1 coordinate 91,119, forward strand.
TGATCCTCAACCCCAAAATCGTCATCTGCGACGAACCGGTGTCGGCGCTCGACGTCTCGATCCGCGCCCAGATCATCAATCTGCTGCTGGAATTGAAGGACACGCTCGGCCTCTCCTACATCATGATCAGCCACGACCTCGGCGTCGTCGAGCACATGAGCGACCGCGTCGCCGTGATGTATCTCGGCCGCATCGTCGAGAACGGCGACTGGCGCGAGATCTTCGAACGTCCCGCGCACCCCTATACGCAAGCCCTGATCGCCGCCATTCCCGATCCGCTGCACCACGCGCCGCTGGCGACGACAGGTGGCGACCTTCCCAATCCGCTCAATCCGCCGAATGGATGCGCGTTCAGCCCGCGGTGTCGGTACGCCGAGGCTGTGTGTCGGAGCGAGCCGGGTCCGTCGCTGGAAACGCGAGCTGACGGGCACGCGGTGAGGTGTTGGCGAAGTGAGGAGATTGCGGGGCAGATGGTATTGGCCTCGGCCGAGGGAGGGCATCCCTAGGATTGAGGGCGTCTCCGTTGTGGGTCAATCGCGCCGTTCTAGTCGCCCGCTAGTCACTTCCGGTCTCACCCGATAGGCGAACGATTTTGGGAGCCCGCCCATGGGCAATCGCGCGGGGTTGATCCTTGGGACAGTCCGATCGCTTACGCCCTATTTTCATGTGTGCTACCTAGTTGGGTAGCAACATGGGAGAGGCAGATCATGACCGACGATCAGATCAATCTCGTCGTTCAGCACCTTTGCGAGCACTTGCACTTGACGCTCCGATTGAAGGGTAGCGAGGCACATCCACCAAACGCGAAGGATATTGGATTCGATCCGGCCGCTGTAAGAACTGTATTGCTGACTTGCTTGCGTTCGGCGGGTGTCACGATGCACCACAAGGCGGTCGGGGAGAGCGAAGAGCCGCCGTGGTCGTAACCGCAAAACGCGGGACAGAAGCCCCGCGCGAATGTCTCAGTTGGGTCAGCAGCCGAAGGCCGAAATCTGCTGACAATGGGGCGTGCCCGACTAAGGACTTTGAAAATCTTCCAGCAGAATTACTTGAGCAATTGCCGCTTGTCCGCCGGCAAATCAGACCCGCCAAAGCAATATTTCTCGTCGCATGGTTGGCGGCCTTCGTCCTAATTGCTTCGGCCCCTTTCAGGCCACCCCATCACTAACTTGGCGCTCCCCCGGCACGCGATCGGCGCCATGATGGAATTGTGCCGGTGCCTTGCCCGAGGTATCAAACGTCGTCGCGGCGAGACTATCAATTGCCGGTCGGGCCCATCATCTGCTGCCGACCAGACGAGGGCGGCGGTCCGCCAACCGGTTCTCGGCCGGCAGGGCGCGCAGCCAGTCGCGTAAACTGACGATCTCGGGGCAATCCGCGGTGCCTTCAGGCGCAATCAGCCTATCACCGGGGCCCGATCCCTCATTGACACGGTCGCAGCGATAGCCCGGATGGTGGCCGAGACCGCGGGCGATCAGCAGGTCGACCTTGCCCTCGACCAATTCGTGCAGGCCGGCGGGCTGCAGCACGCGCAAACCGATCCCCGCATGCGCGCTGCGAAACGCCGCCAGATCGAGGCGGCGCAGGTCGAAGCTGCCATGGACCCCCAATTGCAGCAGCACCGCACCTGCCGGTTTCAATCGCGAGGTCGCTTCCGCAATGTGGCGAAAGCCTTCAGAGACCCCGGGCAGATAGGCCTGACCGGCCGCAGTCAGGATGAGCTGCTTATGTAGCCGCTCGAACAGCTGCACGCCGAGGCGCGCCTCCAGCGCTTTCACCTGCTGCCCAATGGCGGCGGGGGTCACGTGCAGCTCGTGCGCGGCGAGCTTGAAGCTGAGATGCCGGGAAGCGGCCTCGAAGGCGCGGAGCGCGTTGAGTGGTGGAAGGATGTAGGTCATCGCGCACCATTTTGACACTGACGGGCCGTGGCCTTGCAATAGATTTTCTTGCGCTGAGCCGCAGCAATGATGCTTTGCGAAGCCGTGACGTCGCCGGATACGGTCGATCCGCAATCCGGAGAAACCCTATGCCCCCAGCTCACCTCGTCAGCCACAATCCCGCAACGGTCCACGCTCCCGCCGGCGGCTACAGCATGGGACTTGAACTGACGCAGCATCGCCGCCTGTTGTTCATCAGCGGCCAGGTGCCCGAGAGATCCGACGGCACCGTGCCCGAAGGTTTTGAGGCGCAGTGCGAGCAGGCCTGGCGCAACGTGATGGAGGTGCTCGCCGCCGCCGGCCTTGGCGTCGAGCATCTGGTCAAGGTCAACACGTTCCTGACCGACCGCAATCAACTCGTGACCAACCGCACCATCCGTCGCGCGATGCTGGGGGAACACCAGCCCGCGCTGACGGTCGTGATCGCCGAGACCGTCGACAGCAAATGGCTGCTGGAGATCGAGGCGATCGCCGCGGAATGAAACCGGCTTCGCCGACCTTGCAATGAGCCGATGATATCAGGTGTCCAATGGCTGCGAACATTCATCCTTTCTACGAGACGCATCGGGGCATTATGGAAGCCGCCATGCGCGATCGGCTCGACCTTGCTGATGCGATGTTGCGCGAGCGCGCGCATCTCACCGGCATCGACGGGATCAGGCGGGAGGTGATGGACGAGTTCGAAATCGTGCTCGCCCAAATGCCCTATGTCGGTGGCGCGGCAAGCCGCATGAGCGATTTCTTCATGCGTCTCTTGGGCTTCATGGCCATCAGCCGGGTGCTGCGGCGGCACGGCGTGCCGCTGCCTGTGATCGGCGAGATCGAGCGGGAAACCTACAAGGCGCAATTGCTCACTGTATCAGAAGCGGAGCGTCTCGCCTCGGGGCGTCAATTCATGTCGCCAGAGAACCAGGCTCTGCTGCGCGAGCAGGCGGCAGAAAGCATTACTGAAAGCCATCAGAAGGATTTTCCGGAAGATTTCGTCTACGATTTCGTCGAGCCTGATACGGGCGACAGCTTTGAATTTGGCATCAACTACAAGGCTTGCGGCTTCTGCAAACTCGCGGGGCGCCATGGCGACAAGGATATTCTGCCGAACATCTGCGGGCTCGATTTCGTCGCCTACGCAGCGCGAGGCATCCGCCTGGAAAGGACGCAAACATTGGCGGGCGGTGCGAGCCACTGCAATTTCCGGTTCTCGCGGCTTCCGCTGGATGCGACGGCGCAGAGTTAAGCCGCGTTTCCGTACCCGCGATCAAGATGGCCGCGGATTGCTTCGTTGCGCTCGCAATGACGGAGCTTGGTGCGTGGTCCTGAGCCGACCGACGCCCACCACCATGATGACACCGTGCTCCTGTTTTGCCCGACGAGTCAAATGTCGGCGCGGTCGCACTCACTCAATCGCGGGTTTGGTAAGCGGCTGAACTTCCTCACAGTTTCTACTGTGCATGGGGTTGTTTTCGCGTTTTTTGTTTTGCGGGCCATCTAATCCGCCGCTTTTTCCCGCAGCCGCTGGGCATAGACATTGATGACCAGCGCCGCCAACAGGATCAGGCCGCGGATCAGGATCTTCAAAAAGCTGTCGATGTTGACGTGGTCGAGGCCGTTGTTGAGAACACCGAGAACGAAGAGCCCGACGATGGTGTTGCCGATGCCGCCGCGGCCGCCGAACAGGCTGGTGCCGCCGACCACGACGGCGGCGATGGAATCGAGCAGATAGGTGTCGAACTCGTTCTGCTGCGCGCTGCCGAAATGGGCGACGCCGAGCATGCCGCCGATGCCGGAGCACACCGCCGAGATCACCATCACCGCGCCGAGAATGAGCTTGACGTTGAGGCCGGAATATTCGGCCGCCTCGCGGTTGCCGCCGACCATGTAGACGTAGCGGCCGAAGCGCGTATAGGTCAGCACCAGGTGGCCGCCGAGCAGCATGATGGCGGCGACGATGACAATCCAGGGAATGCCACCGATCGAGCCCGAGCCGAGCGTGGTGATCAGGCCGGGCACCTTGTAGGCGATCTGGCCGCGCACCAGCAGCGCCGAGATGCCGGCTGCGATCTGCATCATCGCCAGCGTCATGATGAAGGAGGGGATGCCGATCACGGTCAGCCCCAGCGCATTGACGAGGCCGAGCAACGCGCAGAGCAGGATGGCCAGCAGGATCGCGGCGGCGCCGGGCAGGGGAATGTTGGGAATGTTGACGTAGGATTCCTGGAGCGTGAAGTAGGCGACCGCGATGCCCGTGACGTTGGCGATGCTGGCGATCGAGAGGTCGATCTCGGCGCAGAGGATCACGAAGGTGAGGCCGACGGCGATGATTCCTGTGACCGACACCTGCGTCAGGATGTTGCCGAGATTGTCCAGTGTCGCGAAGGAAGGGCTGGCGAGGGCGAAGAAGCCGGACAGAAAGATCAGGGTGAGGAACGGGGCGATGTTGCGCATCTGCGAGCGCAGGAAGGGCCCAAGGCCCCGCGCTCGCCGACCTGTCGCCAAAGCCGTCTCACTGCTCACCATGATACTTCTCCGTCACGCCGCTTCCAGCAGGCGGTCCTTGCTGACTGGCTCGTTCTTGAATTCCCGCACCATTGCGCCGCGCTTGAGCACGAGGATGCGGTCGGCCAGCGACAGCACCGTTTCCGGCTCGGTCGACAGCACGATGATCGCGAGCCCCCTCGCGCGGAGATCGCGGACGATGTTGATGACGTCGTTCTTGGCGCCGACATCCATGCCGCGGGTCGGCTCGCACAGCACCAGCAGTTTTGGCGGATAGGTCAGCCATTTCGCCAGCGCGACCTTCTGCTGGTTGCCGCCGGAGAGCATGCCGAGATCGAGGCCGACCACCGGCGGCCTGATCTGCAACTGCTCGACCTGGCGCTGGGCGATGTCGCGCTCCTGCGCCGGCTTGAGCAGCAACGCCGAGATGCGATCGAGAATGCTGATCGAGATGTTCTTGTAGACCGGCTCCTGGTGAAACAGCATGTCGCGCCGGCTCTCCGGCACCAGCGCCACGCCGGCGCGCCGCGCCGCGGCCGTGCTGGCGAAGGTTTTGGCCTTGCCCTCGACCGCGAGCGTGCCGCCGTCCGGCTTCAGCTTGCCGAACAGGATGCGCGACAGCTCCTGCTGGCCGCAGCCCATGAAACCGTAGATGCCGAGCACTTCGCCGGCGCGGGCCTCGAAGGAGATGTCCTTCAGGCTGCGGGCCAGCGACAGCTGGTCGACTTTCAGGACCACCGAGCTGCCGCTCGGCCGCGGCAGCATCAGATCGTCGCTATAGCTGTGCTCGAGCGCTTCGCCGCCGCGGCCGATCATGGCCTCGATCAGTGCGCCCTTGCTGGTCGCAGCACTTGCTGTTTCCGCGACCTTGCGCCCGTTGCGGAACACGGTCACCGTGTCGGACACGCGCAAGATGTCCTCGATGAAATGCGAGATGAAGACGATTGCCGTGCCTTCCTCGCGCAAGCGCCGCAGCGTTGCGAACAGCCGCTCGACCTCGGGCGGGGAGAGGGCGGAGGTCGGCTCGTCCAGGATGACGATGCGCGCGCCGGAGAACAGCACGCGCGCGATCTCGATCAGCTGCTGGAGCCCGATCGGGAGGTCGCCGAGCCGCGACATCGGATCGACGTCGATGCCGAAGCGGGCGAGCTGCTCGCCGGCCTCGCGCGCCATGCGCCGCCATTGCACGAGGCCAAGCCGGTTGGTCGGCTGATTGCCCAAAAACACGTTCTCAGCGACCGTGAGGTCGGGCGCGACAGAGAGCTCCTGATGCACCATGGCGATGCCGGCGGCGTGCGCATCGCGGGCCGAGCGGAAATGCGTCTGCTGTCCGTCGATCAGGAAGCGGCCGGAGAATTCGGTGTGCACGCCGGCGATGATCTTCATCAGCGTGCTTTTTCCCGCGCCGTTCTCGCCGACGAGACCATGGATCTCGCCGGGTGAGAGCGCAAAGTCGACACCACGAAGCGCCTCGACGCCGCCGAAGCTCTTCGTGATGCCCTGCAGTTCCAGGATGGGCGAACGATCCTCTCGCATGGAGGCTCAGATCAGGAAGTGATCCTGCATCCACTGCATCCCGGCGGCGTTGGCCTTGGTCACGACCGGACCGTCGGTGACGACGTTCTTGGGGATGCCTTGCCCGCTCTTCTCGCCTCCGGCGACCGCTGACACGCCCGCGATGACGGCGCCGCCGTGGATACGGCAGGACGGATTGCGCACGGTTGCGAACATCCGGCCTTCGCTCACGGCCTGGATCGCCGGCGGCATCGCATCCACGCCGCCGATCAGGATGTTGGTGCGGCCCCGCGCCTTCATGATGTTGGCGGCGGCGAGCGCCATGTCGTCATTGTGGAAGAACGCCGCGTCGATCTGCGGATACTTCGTCAGGTAGGTTTCCCAGAGACGTGCGGTCTTGGACACATCCCAGTCGGCCGGCTGGGTGTCGAGCACCTCGATCCCAGGGAATTGCTTCACGACATTGTTGAAGCCCTTCGCCCGTCCTTGCGCGCCGGTATGGCCGAGCGCGCCCTGGGTCATGATGATCTTGCCCTTGCCGCCCATGGCGTTGCACAGAGCCTGCGTCACGGACGCGCCCATGAACTCGTTGTCGGGGGCGAGGAAGGAGTGGACGTTGATCTGGTCGAGCGGCGCAATCAGCGTATCCATGTCGATGACGGGCGTGCCCGCGTCGATCATCTTCTGCACGGGCTGGGTGAGGGTGCCGATGCCAAAAGCCTGGATCGCGACGAAATCCCATTTCTGCGAGGCCATGTTGTCGATTGCCGCGCGCTGCTTCACGGCATCGAGCTGGCCGTCGAACCAGGTGACCTCGACATTGAACAGCTTGCCCCAGAACTCCGCGGCCTGCTTGCCCTGTGCGCACCAGGTCGCCTGGAGCCCTGCATTGGAGAAGGCCGCCTTCAGCGGCTTCTCCGATCGTCCGACTTCGGCCGCAAGGGCAGGGTTTATGCCCATGCCGCCGAGGATGGCAGTTGCGGCGCCGGCGGTCGCTGCCGCCTGAAGAAGATCGCGCCTGGTCGTCGAGAAATCTTTCGTCCCGGACATCGCTCGCTCCCATAAAATTTTATCGTCGGCGCGTCATTGATTGCGCGACCGATACGGAAAGTGTCTCACAAGAGTTGGTGGCACTCAATCTGCAATCAACGGTGGGATCGCAGCAAGCCGCGTTGGTGCAGCGCAAAGCGTCAGGCCGGGACGCCCGCGAACGCGTCGATCTCGATGAGCAGTCGGTCCCATGCCTGCGCGATGTCCGGCGACCATTCATCGCCGAGAAGGTCGCGCAGCGTATCCCTGATGACGGCGAAGAAGGCGATGAACAGCTCGCGCGGCGTGCCGTAGCCATCGTGCGAGGCGACCTCGCAGGCGATCAGCCGGAAATACCCGCGACGCATTCCGGCGAAGTCGAGGATCGCCTCGATGGTCAGCGCGAGCATCGATCCCATCACGAGCTCGCTGCCTTGCGTGCGCAACATCGCCCGCGTTTCGGGATGCGCTTCGAACAGCCGTTGGTAGACGAGCGGCGTGAGATCGGCGCAGCGCAAGGCCGCGAGTTCAAAGCTCCGTTCGATCGGATTGGGAGAAGCATTCATCGGCGCTTCAGCCACGCAGGCAAAAAAAGAGCGGGGCCCTAGCCCCGCTCGAAAATTGTGTCGACCCTATTATCCCCGATTCTAAGATTTGATCTTGATTGGCGGGGCGACGCTACGTTTTGCGCGTCAGGGGCTCCTCCCGAGACTTGGACCACCAGACTTCGACCTCGCGGTCGGTCTGAACAAGAGGGATGCTAGATCAACTTTTCTCACTTGTCATCATTTTCAGCAACGAATGTTCAAAATTCGAGCAATTGACGAAATGATCGGGCTTTCGGTCTCGTAAGCATATGACAAACATAAGAAATCTGTGGATGGGGCAGGTTGCGCGACTGCCTCAAATGCCGGAGGTCCCCCGCCGTGGGGCGGTCCGATCACAGTTTTTGATAAATTTGCGCTGGGCCAAGAGCTGGGCCAAGAAGAGGGTGGAACTGACCTCGACTTGGCTCCCTGCGCGGTGTTTAGTTGGCAGACGAACGAATGGTTCGGCGGATGCGCGCACGGCTGCAAAAATTCTTACCCCTGGTCCTGCTCGCCCTGGTGATGCAGGTGCTGGCGCCGATTGCCGCCTGTCTGGCGGCCGGCCAGGCCGTGGCCAATCCGCTTTCTGCCGCCGTCATCTGCCACAGCGCGAGCGAGCAGGGCGGTCTGAACGACCCGACCGGAACGCCGACCGCACATGGCGCTGGGTGTGCGCTTTGTTGTCTGGCGCAGGCCAATGCGTCGCTCGATTCGCCGCCGCAGCTTGCGCTCGCCATTCCCTTCCGCCACGCCGAGCGCGTGATGTGGCGCGACGCGGGTGCTGTCATCTTCATTTTCCGCGACGGATCCAACGCCCAGGCGCGCGCACCACCGCAGGCGACGTGAGAGCTTCGCGGCCAGACCCTGGCTGCTCGAACTGACACGTCAATCTGCGGAGACCTTCGATGTCGATCTCTAACGCGCGTGCGGGCCTTTGGGGCGCCGCGATCGCGCTCATTCCTTTTTCCAGCGGCGTAGCCCACGAAATCGTCGGCAACCGCTTCTTTCCGGCGACGCTCGGCATCGACGATCCCGGCGTCAACGACGAGCTCTCGCTTCCCACCTTCGACAGCTTCAAGACCGGCGATGTTCCGCCCGTTCGGCAGCGCGACGTGTCCGGAGAGTTTTCGAAGCGAATCACCGAGGATTTCGCGATCTCGTTTGGCTCGACCTACACCTTCCTCGGTCCGATCGACGCGACGGTGCCCGGGGCCAACGGGTTCCAGAATTTGGAGACCACGTTCAAGTACCGGGTGTTCAAGGATCCCACGCATGAATTCGTGATGTCGGTAGGTTTGAGCGTGGAATGGGGCGGGACGGGCGCGCAAAGCGTGGGAGCGGATCCGTTCAACACCTACACGCCTACGATCTATTTCGGCAAAGGCCTTGGCGATCTTCCTGACACACTCTCCTGGCTTCGGCCGGTCGCGATCACGGGCCAGGTTGGCTACGCCATCCCGGGTCGGAACTTCACCACCAGCTTCGGGATCGACCCGGACACGGGATTGAGCACCGCCGACACCGAATTCCATCCACGCGTGCTGAACTGGGGCGGCACCATCCAGTACAGCATGCCTTATCTGAAATCGGCGGTCGTCGATCTCGGTCTGCCGGATTTCATCGACCATCTGATTCCACTCGTCGAAGCCAACCTGCAGACACCGATGGCGAACACCATCACCTCGGGCACGACGACGACGGGAACGATCAATCCCGGCGTAATCTGGGTCGGCAACAAATTTCAAGTTGCCATGGAGGCGCTGATCCCGATCAATCGGCAAAGCGGAACCAATGTCGGCTTTATCGCTCAATTGCATTTGTATCTGGACGACATCGACCCGCGCGGGATCGGCAAGCCGATTTTCGGGGGAGCCGTCCAGCCCGCAAGCCCCTTTGCAAGGAATTGATCCATGCTGCGCTTAATTCCGGGCCTGCTGCTCCTGACTTTCCTGACGGCTAGCGGAGCACGCGCCCACGCTTTTCTCGATCATGCCGAGCCGCGTGTCGGCAACAAGGTCGGAAGCCCTCCGAGAGAGGTCATACTCTGGTTCACGCAGAAACTGGAACCGGCCTTCAGTTTCGTCACGGTGACCGGTCCTTCCGGACAACGCGTCGATGCCGGCAAGGCGCGCGTCGGCGGCAACCAGATGTCGGTCTCACTGAAGGGTGGTGGTGCGGGCACCTACCACGTGAACTGGCGCGTGTTGTCGGTGGATACCCATACGACCGATGGGAGCTTCACCTTCGAGGTTGGTCCTTAAGGCGTTATTGCCGATGGATTGGTCCGCAGCTGGGGCGCCTTTGGTTGCAACGCGTGCTGTGCATTTCGCGGCAACTGCGATCATGGCGGGAAATATCCTCTTTCGTACCGTGATCGCCGAGCCCGCTTTGTACCCCGAAGCCAGAGTGCCCGCCGTGTTCCGCACCCAGGCACAACGGGTCTCGTGCTTCAGTCTTGCCGTTGCCGTGATCTCCGGTGTGATCTGGCTGTTGCTTCAGTCGGCCGCAATGAGTGGGTTGCCGCTCGAAGATGCATTGACTGCGGATGTATTATCTACGGTCGTCAACGAAACGCAGTTCGGCGAGGTGATGATCATCCGGGTGGGCTTTGCAATCTTGGTAGCCGCTTGCTTGGCTTCCGACCGCGGACCAATCGTACAACGGCTTGGACTGACAGCCTCACTCGCGTTCGCGGCTAGCCTTGCCTGGACAGGCCATGCCGCCGCTACGGTCGGCGCAATGGGCTATTTGCATCTTGTGGCAGATGCGGTCCATCTGATTGCGGCCGCGGCATGGCTGGGCGGCTTGGTGCCGCTGATCCTGCTGCTGGCCGCCGCCCGCCGTGACAACGCCAAACCGCTCGCCCGCGATGCGGTCGAGCGGTTTTCGACGCTGGGCATCATTAGCGTGATGGCGCTCATGCTCTCGGGCTTGATCAATACCGCCATCCTGGTTGGCTCCTTTCGCGTACTTTTCGCCACCAGCTACGGACAAGTGCTGCTGCTGAAGCTCGCTGTGTTCGCGATCATGCTGGCGCTCGCGACGATCAACCGCCTGTTGCTGACACCTCGGCTTGCCCAGCCTGGCGCGGGTGGGCTGCGGTCGCTGACACGCAACAGCGCTATCGAGCTGGCCCTTGGCCTTGCCGTCATCGCCATTGTTGGGCTGCTGGGCACGCTGCACCCCGCCATTCACTTCGTGATGTGAATCAATGACAGGAAGAGCCTACCGGTGCAGCACCGGCTCACGCGCGGCTTGCCTGGCAAGGCTGAAGGACAGTCATTCCCGAGGAGATTGTCCTGAGGCAATCAGGGCCGAGATACGATCTCGACACTGCCCCTACTTGGTGTTTAGTTGGCAGACGAACGAATGGTTCGGTGGATGCGCGCACGGCTGCAAAAATTCCTACCCCTGGTCCTGCTCGCCCTGGTGCTGCAGGTGCTGGCGCCGATTGCTGCCTGTCTGGCGGCCGGCCAGGCCGTGGCCAATCCGCTTTCTGCCGCCGTCATCTGCCACAGCCCGAGCGAGCAGGGCGGCCTGAACGACCAGAACGGTGCACCGGCCGCGCATGGAGGCGCCTGCGCACTATGCTGCCTGGCGCAGGTGGGCGCGTCACTCGATTCGCCGCCGCAAGCCGCGCTCCCCATTCCCTTCCGCCATGCCGAGCGCGTGGTGTGGCACGCGGCGGAGGCATCCACCGTCGCGGTGCATAAAGGCACAAACGCCCAGGCGCGCGCGCCGCCGCAATTTTCCTGACGACCCTCGGTGTCGCCGCGGCCCCGTCCGCCGGCGATTGATGTTGTCAATTGGCCGGCGATGGTTGCCGGCGTCAGGAATGCCCCATGTTACGTTGTCATGCCCGCCGCGGCGTGAGCGTTGTCGCCGTTCAGGCCGCGCTGCTTGCGTCGTCGAGCGGAGTCTTTGCCCAAAGCGGCAATACGGAGCTGCCGGCGGTGACCGTCGATGCGCCGGCGGCCGCCCGTCCCAAACCAGCGGTGACCCGGCCATCGCGACTTCGCTCCGCTTCGGCGGGCCGCGCCGCGAGGCCCGTTATGCCGAACGCGAACGTCAGCGCACCGACGCAAAGCAGGGCAGTGACTGCCGGTGCAGCCCGAGATGGTCTCAATCAGGCGCCTGCGGGACAGACTGCGACGACCATCGATCGCAGCCAGTTCGACAATCGCCCGTCGTTTTCGGTCAGCGACGTCCTGCGGGACAGTCCGGGCATCTCGATCAAGCAGGGGAATGGCCCGCGCGATTTCGGCATCTCGATTCGCGGATCCAACGCCCGGAACGGCTTTGGCATCCGCAATCTCGTGATCTTCGACGACGGCTTTCCGGTGACGCAGCCGGACGGCCTGTCGCGGAGCGACCTGATTGATCCTCATGCCTATGGCGCGATCGATGTGGTCCGCGGCCCCTCGTCGGCGCTTTACGGGAATTACGCGACCGGCGGTGCGCTCAACTTCCGAACACGGCCCGGCAGCACGATCGACGGCGTCGAATATGGCGTCGACAGCGGCAGCTACGGTTATCTCAACAACTACCTGGCCGCCGGCAAGAGGGTCGGGAATTTCGAGGGCTCGCTGTTCGCAAGCGACACGCGGGGTGACGGCTACATCGGCAATAGCTGGTTCAATACGCAGACTGTCAACTTCCTCGGTACGCTCAAGGCGACGCCGGACGACCGTTTCACGGTCAAGATCATCAACAACGACCTGAGCGCACGGCTGCCGATCCGGCAGTCTCTGAACCAGTATTATCAGAACCCTTTCCAGCAGGGATGTGCGACTGGCGTCTCGGCCGCGGCTGGATGTGGTACGATCTTGCTGAACAACAACGGCTTCAACGCGACCGCGGGAACCGACAAGGAGACGGCTGTGCAGGCCGGGCTCGGCCGCAACGACCGGCGGACCATCGTCGGTGGTCGATGGGAGCACGATTTCGACAATACGACGACCTGGCGAAACCAGTTCGTCTTTGACGACAGGAACATCAGCCAGCCGACCGGCACGACCAGCGCGATCGGAGATTTCCCCTCGTACAATTTCATGAGCGACCTCACCAAGCGGGGCGAGATTGTCGGCCTGGAGTCGACCACGTTCTTCGGTGCCTTCTACAACACCCTGACAGCCTCGAGCGATACGCGGAATGTGATGCCGGGAGGAAACGCCACGCTCGGCAGGATCACGAACAACCTCTACAGCGAAACGTCTAATTACGGCTTGCGCGCGCGTGAGGAACTGAGGTTGACACCATCGCTGCTCGCCGTTGCCGGCATCGGCTGGGAGCAGACCGTGCTGAAGGGAATAAACACGGCATACAGCTACTCCGGTCCGACGGGCGTGCTGGATACTCCGAAGATTACCGCCGCGGACAGGCAATTCCAGAACACGGCGCCTGAACTGGCCTTGCTTTATACGGTCAACAGCGAATGGCTGCTCAGGGGCCGGGTTGCCACGGGGTACGGCACACCGCAGGTCTCGAATCTCTTCGTCGTTCAGACGGGATTGTCGGGCAACAATACCCAGCTCCAGGCTCAGAAGAATCTTGGCTACGACCTCGGTTTCGACTGGACGCCGAACAGCACGCTCAAGGTCAGCGCGACCGGCTTCTACGAGTTTTTCCGCGACGAGCTCGTATCGCAGGCAACGCGTGCTGGTTCGCCCAACACGAGCTATACGTTCAACGCGCCGCGCTCGGAGCATCGTGGCATCGAGCTTGCGGCCGACTGGAAGTTCTATCCGGGCTGGCGGTTCATGGCGGCGTACACCTATCTCGACGAGGTCTACACCGAGTATGTCGAGAACATCACCAATGTCGGTATATTCAGCTTCAACCGGGCAGGCAACAAGATCCCCGGAATCTCGCCTAACGAGCTGACGGCACAGGTTGGCTACGATGAGTTCGCCGGGCCGCTGGCAGGTCTTGGGGGCTTCGTCGAGGTCCAGTGGAAGGATTCGTTCTACATGGACAATGCAAATCTGCTTAAGGCGCCCGGCTATGAACTGGTCAATGTGAACGTTCACTACAAGACCGATCTAGTGTCCGACACCTTCAGATCCCTCAACCTGTTTCTCGAAGTCCGAAACGTACTCGACCGTACCTACGTTGCTTCGGCAAACAACATCACCAATACGGTGACGACGGCCGGCCTTCAAAATCCTGCGAGTGTGCTCGCAAACACAACGGGATCCATCTACGCGGGCTCGCCGCGCACGTTCGTTGCGGGTATGAAGGTGGCGTTCAGATGATCCGGGCTCTCGGACGGAGTAGGACCATGACCCGAAGTGGCTTGCGCGGGATGGTCGCTCTTGCGTTCCTGCAAGGTGCGGCGCTCGCGCAGATGCACGGTCAGCATGCATCCGAAGCGGCGTGTGAGGGGCCGACGCTGCGTTGCGCGACCAAGGTCACGCCCGCCTTCGGTCAGGACGGAACGCTGTGGCTCGCCTGGATGGCGGGCGGGCAGGTCTCGGTTGCGAGTTCGCAGGATGCAGGGCGAACCTTCTCGGCCCCGATCCAGGTCACGACGAAGCGGCTCAACCTCGATTGGGGGCCGGATGCCCGGCCGAAGATCGTGGTCGATCGCAAGGGCGGCATCGCCCTCGCATTCTCGATCTTCAGAGACGAGGCATTCAACGGTCAGGTGCTCTACACGCGCTCGGCCGACGGGGGAAAGAGCTTTGCGGAGCCGAAGCCGATCACCGCAAACAACGAGAGCCAGCGTTTTGAGGCGCTGGCGCTCGATCAGGATGGCACTGTCTTCGCGGCCTGGCTCGACAAGCGCAATCGTGTCCCTGCGAAGGAAGCGGGACGGAAATACGAAGGGGCTGGGCTGTTCTTTGCCTCGTCGCGCGATGGCGGCGCCACCTACGCCGAGGCCAGTCTCGCGCGTGACAACACCTGCGAATGTTGCCGATTGGGGCTGACATTCGCGGCGCCGGGGCGGCCGGTCGTGATCTTCAGGAACATCTTCGAGGGTGGCGTGCGCGACCACGCGGTCATGACGTTCACCGACGTCTCGACGCCGGGTGAAATCCATCGGGTGAGCAATGACGATTGGCAGATCAACGCCTGTCCGCATCACGGGCCGAGCCTCACCGTTGCGCCGAATGGGACCTATCACGTCGCCTGGTACACGAACGGGAAGGCGCGGAAGGGCTTGTTCTATGCCCACTCGCGCGACGAAGGCCGCACCTTCTCGGCGCCGATGGTACTGGGGCAGCTGGGCCGCAATCCGACACGCCCTTACGTGCTTGCGGGCGCGACGGGAACGGTGATGGTCTGGAAGGAGTTTGATGGCGAGAAGACCTCGGTCCAGATGACAATCTCTCGTGACGACGGCGAGACGTGGTCTCCGCCGAAGTCGATATCGAGCACGACCGATACATCCGATCATCCCTTGCTCGTTTCCAATGGCCGACAGACCTACCTGTCATGGATGACGAAGGCGGACGGCTATCGTCTCACAGCAATCGAGGACCAGCCATGAAACGTCGGTTTGTGGGCCTTCTGGGCCTCGGGATCTTGATCGCATCAGTGTCTGTGCTAGGAGCGGCGCCAGCCCTGAAGCCGTTCGAGCGCGGCACGTGGCAAAGCGTGCTTAAGGGGCATGCGGGTCGCCCGACGCTCGTGCATTTCTGGGGGGTAACCTGCGGGCCCTGCAAGGTCGAACTGCCGCTGCTTGGGCAGTTTGCAAAGGACCATCCCGGGATCGACGTCGTCACGATCAGCGCGGATCTCGTGCCGAACCTGCCGGCGGCGACGCAATCGATGCTCGACAGAGCGGGGCTGTCGTCGACCGAAAACTTCATCTTCTACGACGGCTTTGTCGAGCGTTTGCGGTTCGAGATCGATCCTGCCTGGCAGGGTGACATTCCCCGGACAATGCTCGTCGCTCGGGATGGGACCATCACGACGATCGAAGGTTCGGCCGAGATGGCCGACCTCGAAAAATGGTCGGCGCTACAACTCTCCACACACTGAAAGTCAATCTACAAACGGGAAGACCGATATGAAGACCATGTTGAAAGATGTGCTGTTCGCGGCGTTCGCTCTCGCGCTCTGCGCGGCACCCGCATCGGCCGACGACGTCAAGGCGGGCGATCTTGTCATCTCGCAGGCCTGGAGCCGGGCGACGCCGGGCGGCGCCAAGGTCGCCGGCGGCTATCTCACCATCGAGAACAAGGGCGCAGCGGCCGACAAGCTGGTCAGCGTTTCCGCCGATATCGCGGGGAAGGCGGAGGTCCACGAGATGGCGATGGACAACGGCGTGATGAAGATGCGCCTGCTCGACAAGGGCCTCGTGATCGATCCCGGCAAGACGGTGAAGTTCGCTCCCGGCGGCTATCATCTCATGCTTCAGGAGCTGAAGGGCCCCTTCAAGCAGGGCGACAAGGTGCCGGTGACGCTTCAGTTCGAGAAGGCCGGCAAGGTCGCCGTCTCGCTCGACGTCCAGGGCGTCGGCGCCCAGGCGCCCGGCGACGGCGGGCACATGATGAAGAAAATGCCCGATCATTCGGGAATGAAGATGTGACGCCCATGATCTGGACCTTCGGGAGACCGAACATGTCGAAGCGAATTTGGCTGATTTTTCTGGGCGCATTTGCGGCAACGCCGGCGACTGCGCACGTCTTCCTCGAAGGCAAGCAGGCGACTGTGGGGGGATCGTACAAAGCCGTCTTCGCCGTGCCGCACGGTTGCGCCGGCTCACCCACTGTGAAAATCCGGGTGCAGATTCCGGAAGGCGTGATAGCGGTGAAGCCGATGCCGAAGGCAGGCTGGAACGTCGATGTCGTCGAGGGCAAATACGCCGGCGAATACGACTATCACGGCAACAAGCTCTCCTCCGGCGTCAAGGAGGTGACTTGGTCCGGCGGCAAGCTGCCCGACAAGAACTATGACGAGTTCGTCATGCACACGGCCTTGACCGACACGCTCAAGCCGAACACGATCCTGTACTTCCCTGTCGTTCAGGAATGCGAGACCGGCGTCAGCCGCTGGATCGAGATTCCGGCGGAGGGGGCGGGGCATTCGCAGGAAGGCAAATCGCCGGCACCAGGCGTGAAACTCCTGCCAAAACCCTGATGCGCCTGCTCGCCGCGCTCGCGACGCTGCTCCTCTTTGTCGGCTTCGCGACCGGCGCCTCGGCGCATGCGGCGCTCGTCGCGGTCGAGCCGGTGAGCGGCAGCATGCTCGCGAGCGCGCCGCAGGCGGTGGAGCTGCGCTTCAACGAGGCGGTCACGCCCGGCGCGATCCAATTGATCGACGGCGCGGGCAGGCCGCGGGATGATGTGCGCGTTGACGCATCGGGCGAGACCATCTCGGTTGCGATGCCGCCGGATCTGCCGCAGGGCACCGCGGTCGTCAGCTATCGCGTGATCTCGCAGGACGGCCATCCCGTCGCGGGATCGGTGATCTTCTCGATCGGCATGCCGACGGGAACGCAACCTCCCGCAAACGCGGAGGGCGGATTGAACGTGCTGATCTGGCTGGCGCGGGTCGGCCTCTATCTCGGCCTGTTCGTCGGGGTCGGCGGCGTATTCTTCGCGCGCTGGGTTGCGTGGTCGACGACTGGCATAACCGTTCCGCGCGTGGCGCTCGCGATCGGCCTCCCGAGCGCGGTGGTGTCCCTTGGTGCGTTGGGGCTTGATCTCCTTGGGCTACCGCTATCAGCTCTCCCAACATCCGCTCCCTGGAAGATCGCATCCGCGACCAGTGCGGGCCCCGCCTTGCTGGTCGCCATCCTCGCCATGTTGTTCGCGCTGATGGCGCTGCGTGGCGGCTGGCACGCGCGTGCTCTTACGCTCATCGCGTTTGTCGGCGTCGGCTTGTCGCTGGCCATGACCGGCCACGCGGCAACGGCGCCGCCCGAGGCGCTGACGCGGCCTGCGATCTTCCTGCATGGCCTCGCGGTTGCCTTCTGGATTGGCGCGCTGGCCCCGCTCGCTGCACTTGTATCGAAGTCGCCAGCCGCGGCTTTGCCAGTCGTGAATCGCTTCTCCCGCATCGCCGCGCCGGTCGTTGGCGTTCTCGCATTGACCGGCCTCGCGCTCGCCTTCGTCCAGCTTGAAAAGCTGTCAGCATTGGTCGAGACCCGCTACGGACTGATCCTCTCGATCAAGCTCGCGCTGGTTCTCGCGCTGCTGGCGCTTGCCGCGCTCAACCGCTTTCGCCTGACCCCGGCGCTCGCGGGGGATCACAAGGCCGCGCCGGCCCTGAAGCGCTCGATCGTGCTCGAATGCGCCATTGCGCTCGGCATCTTCGCAATCGTGGCCGGCTGGCGCTTCACGCCGCCGCCGCGGACGATCGTTCCGGAGACGCCGCTGGCGATCCACATCCACACTGACAGAGCGATGTTCCAGGTCCTGGTCTCGCCGGGTAAGGCGGGTATCGACGATTTCGTGCTGCAGCTCATGACCGGCGAGGGAGCGGTGCTTGAGGCCAAGGAGGCGACGCTGACGCTGAGCCTGCCCGAACGCGGCATCGAGCCGATGGAGCGGAACGCCTTGCTCGGGCCCGACGGCTACTGGCACGTGCGCAAGGTCGAGCTACCCTTCGCGGGCCGTTGGCATATGCGGATCGACGCGCTGGTGACCGATTTCGAGAAGATCACGCTCGAAGACGAACTCGAGGTGGCACCGCCCTGAACCCGGCTCTTCGGCACTTCACGCCGAACTTGAAGTCGACGGAAAAATGACAGGAATTCCGCTGTGTTAGCGGCTTTTCCTCATTCCCGGTCTTGTGTTTTGGCTCCCAATCCGGTTTCACTGCAAGCCGTCACTGATTCCTCGAGTATTGCCATGCGGTTGTCGCGGTTCT
This sequence comes from Bradyrhizobium nivariense, assembly GCF_029846695.2. Lineage (NCBI taxonomy): Bacteria > Pseudomonadati > Pseudomonadota > Alphaproteobacteria > Hyphomicrobiales > Nitrobacteraceae > Bradyrhizobium > Bradyrhizobium nivariense. The sequence continues at coordinate 109,501 of NZ_JARWCR020000013.1, forward strand.
TTCTGCCCATCCTGAAGGAAAATCCGAAAGAGGCCGAGATCGTCTCGCATCGGCTGATGCTGCGCGCCGGCATGATCCGGCAGGAGGCCGCCGGCATCTATGCCTGGCTGCCGCTCGGCTTCCGCGTCTTGAAGAAGATCGAGCAGATCGTGCGCGAGGAGCAGGACCGCTCCGGCGCGCTGGAACTGTTGATGCCGACGCTCCAGCTTGCCGACCTCTGGCGCGAGAGCGGCCGCTACGATGCCTATGGCCCCGAGATGCTGCGCATCGCCGACCGCCATAAACGCGAGCTTTTGTACGGGCCGACCAACGAGGAAATGATCACCGAGATCTTCCGCGCCTACGTCAAGTCCTACAAGAGCCTGCCGCTCAATCTTTATCATATCCAATGGAAATTCCGCGACGAGCAGCGTCCGCGTTTCGGCGTGATGCGCGGCCGCGAGTTCCTGATGAAGGACGCCTATTCGTTCGACCTCAACGAAGCCGCGGCGCGGGTCGCCTACAACAAGATGTTCGTGGCGTATTTGCGCACCTTCGCGCGGATGGGGCTGAAGGCGATCCCGATGCGCGCCGAGACCGGTCCGATCGGCGGCGATCTCAGCCACGAGTTCATCGTGCTCGCCGAGACCGGCGAATCCGGCGTGTTCATCAATCGCGACGTGCTGGACCTGCCGGTGCCGGGCGAGGACGTCGACTATGAGAGCGATTTGACGCCGATCATCAAGCAATGGACCTCGGTCTATGCGGCGACGGAAGACGTTCACGACGCCGCGCGCTTCGAGCAGGAAGTGCCCGCGGACAAGCGCGTGAACACCCGCGGTATCGAGGTCGGGCAGATCTTCTATTTCGGCACGAAGTATTCCGACGCGATGAAGGCGCTGGTGGCGGGCCCCGACGGTGTCGACGTGCCGATCCACGGCGGCTCCTACGGCGTCGGCGTCTCCCGCCTGCTCGGCGCCATCATCGAGGCCTGCCACGACGATGCCGGCATCAAATGGCCGGAGGCCGTTGCCCCGTTCCGCGTGTCGATTCTCAACCTCAAGCAGGGCGATGCCGCGGTCGATGCGGCCTGCGAGAAGCTCTATGCGGAGCTTTCCGCCAAGGGCGTCGACGTGCTCTACGACGACACCGACCAGCGCGCCGGGGCCAAATTCGCCGCCGCCGACCTGATCGGCATTCCCTGGCAGATCATGATCGGGCCGAAGGGGCTCGCCGACGGCAAGATCGAGATCAAGCGGCGAAGTGACGGCGCCCGCGAGACTATGTCGCCTGCGGACGCGGTCGCCCGGCTGGTCGGCTGAATATTGTTCATCGCCCGAGATCGCGGCCGCCAATCCGGCCACATTTGACCCCGAATCATGGGATTATCGAGCGATGGATGAGACCATGACCGAAACCGTACAAACCGCGCCTTTTGCGCCATTCGAGTGGATGCTGTCAGCGCGCTATTTGCGGGCGCGCCGCAAGGAGGGATTCATCTCGGTCATTGCCGGGTTCTCCTTTCTCGGCATCATGCTGGGCGTGGCGACGCTGATCATCGTCATGGCCGTGATGAACGGCTTCCGCAAGGAGCTGCTCGACAAGATCCTGGGGCTCAACGGCCACATCCTGGTCCAGCCGCTGGAATCGCCGCTGACCGACTGGAAGGACGTCGCCGACCGCCTCAGCCAGGTCCAGGGCATCCGGCTCGCCGCGCCCGTGGTGGACGGCCAGGCGCTGGCGTCATCGCCTTGGAACGCCTCCGGCGTCCTGGTACGCGGCATCCGCTCCGACGACCTCAACAACCTCACCTCGATCGCCAAGAACATCAAGCAGGGCTCGCTCGAGGGCTTTGACGACGGGCAGGGGGTCGCGATCGGCCGGCGCCTCGCCGACCAGCTGTCGCTGCACGCCGGCGACAGCATCACGCTGGTGGCGCCGAAGGGAGCAGTCACGCCGATGGGCACGACGCCGCGCATCAAGCCGTACAAGATCGCCGCGGTGTTCGAGATCGGCATGTCCGAGTATGATCTCGGCTTCGTGTTCATGCCGCTCGCGGAGGCGCAGGCCTATTTCAACCGCAGCAACGATGTCACCTCGATCGAGGTCTTCACCACCAATCCGGATCAGATCGTCGCTTTCCGCCAGGCCGTGACGGAGGCGGCGGGCCGGCCGGTGTTCCTGGTGGACTGGCGCCAGCGCAACTCGACCTTCTTCAACGCGCTCCAGGTCGAGCGCAACGTGATGTTCCTGATCCTCACCATGATCGTGCTGGTCGCGGCGCTCAACATCGTCTCCGGCCTGATCATGCTGGTGAAGGACAAGGGCAGCGACATCGCGATCCTGCGCACGATGGGGGCCTCGCAAGGCTCGATCATGCGCATCTTCCTGATCACGGGCGCCTCGATCGGCGTGGTCGGTACGATGGTCGGCTTCTTCGTCGGACTGCTGATCTGCCTCAACATCGAGTCGATCAGGCAATTCCTGTCCTGGCTGACCAGCACCGAGCTGTTTTCGCCGGAGCTCTATTTCCTGTCGAAGCTGCCCGCCGAGATCGACGTCGGCGAGACCTCGGCCGTCGTCATCATGGCGCTGACGCTGTCGTTCCTGGCGACTCTGTATCCGTCCTGGCGGGCCGCACGCCTCGATCCCGTCGAAGCGCTGCGGTACGAGTGAGGGGCTGATGGAGAGCCAGCAGGGGGCGGAAGATGTACCGGTCATTTATCTCCACGAGATAAAGCGGCAGTACTTGCAGGGCGAGGTGCCGCTGACGATCCTCGACGGCGCCAAGCTGGCGCTATGGGCGGGGCAATCCGTGGCGCTGGTGGCGCCGTCGGGCTCGGGCAAGTCGACGCTGCTGCACATTGCGGGGCTGTTGGAAGCGCCCGATTCCGGCGAGGTCTACGTCAATGGCGCGCCGACCTCGCAACTGCCCGATATCGAGCGCACCCAGCTTCGCCGCACCGATATCGGCTTCGTCTACCAGTCCCACCGGCTGCTGCCGGAGTTCTCGGCGCTGGAGAACGTCATGCTGCCGCAGATGATCCGCGGCCTCAAGAAGTCCGAGAGCGTCAAGCGCGCCAAGGAGATACTGGGCTATCTCGGCCTCGGCGACCGCATCACGCATCGCCCCGCCGAGCTGTCGGGTGGCGAGCAGCAGCGCGTTGCAATCGCACGCGCGGTGGCCAATGCACCGCGGGTGCTGTTTGCGGACGAGCCGACCGGCAATCTCGATCCGCACACCGCGGACCACGTCTTCCAGGCCCTGATGCAGCTCGTCAAGGCGACCAAGGTCTCCATGCTGATCGCGACCCACAACATGGAGCTCGCCGGCCGCATGGACCGCCGCGTGTCGCTGTCGAACGGCCAGGTGGTCGAGCTCGAGTAAAAAGCGCGAAAACAACCCCATGCACAGTAGCCAAGTGCTTGGCAGGACTGGCGAAAAAAAATGGCGACGGCGCTCCCGGGGCGTTCAAGGCCGGATCACCGTCAATTTGAACGGTCCGCCATTGGCGGCGGCATGGTCCACCGCCTCGTTGGCGTGGTCGAGATCGAAGGCCGTGGTCTCGTATTCGTCGAGCCGCAGCAGTCCGGCGCGCACCAGCGCGATCAGGCGGCCTGCGGCATCCGGCGGGTACATCCAGACGCCGTGGATGCTGATGCAGTTGCGCATGATCCAGGGATAGGGCAGCTCAAGGCCCGCGCCGCCGGCCATGCCGACGCCGCCCATCAGCACGACGCGGCCATAGGGGCGCACCGTCATGATCGCCGCGCGCACGACGGTCGTGCTCACCGAGGGCGGCATGATGTCGAACACGCAATCGATCGGCCCGGGCGCCGCGCGCTTCATGTTCTCGCGGTCGTCGTCCTCGTTGCCGGAGAGCCTGACCGGCTTCACGCGATCGCCGAAGCGGCGGACGAGGTCGGCGAGAATAGTCTCGTTGCGGCCGGGGGCGACCACGCAGGCCGCGCCCATCGCGAGCGCGACCGAGACCGCTGCGCTGCCGAAATTTCCGGTGGCCCCGCTCACCAGCACGGTCTCGCCAGGCTGAAGGTTTGCGGCGAGGAAGCCGCCATAGGGCACCAGCAGCGTCCCCAGCGCGCACCATCGCGTGGCGTCCTCCGGCGTGATCGTGCCGAGCCGTTTGACGTTCTCGGTCGGCACCCGCATCTGCTCGGCAAACGAGCCGTGGCGAAAATGCTTTTGCAGGCGCATGCCGCCCGCACCGGCGGCGGTGAGTCCTTGCAGGGCGATGTCGGGCGCTGCGGCGTCATCGCGCGAACGCACCGTCGGGTCGCAGAACACCCAGTCGCCGATTGCGAGTTTGGTCGCGTCCGGGCCGATGGCGCGCATCCGGCCGATGCCGCCAGGCCCCGGGATGATCGGCAGGTCGAGCGCATAGTTGCGCACCCCGCTGAAGACCTCGTTCATGTAGGACAGCACCCGCGTGGCGACGATGTCGACAACCACCTCGCCGGTCCCGAGCACCGGTTCGGGGACATTCTCGACCGCTAGCGGAGATCCAAAGGATTTGAGTACGGCGGCTTTCATGGTGGTCACCTCATGTTCGGATGAAGCCGATATGCGCCGCCTTTCCAGGCCCGAGAAGGCCTGGTATTATCCTAGTATTATCTAGGCCCTCCATCGAGGCACGTCACCATGGCCGACCCACGCCGCGTCGAATTCGGCGACTTCCTCAGGTCCCGCCGCGAAAAGCTGTCGCCGAAGACGGTCGGGCTTCCCGCGGGCAGGCGGCGGCGCACCGCGGGCCTGCGCCGCGAGGAGGTCGCGCAGCTCGCCGGCATCGGCGTCGACTGGTACATCCGCCTCGAGCAGGGCCGCACCGTCAGCCCGTCGGTGACCACCGTCGACGCGCTGGCCCGCGCGCTGCGCCTCAGCAAGACCGAGCACGCCCATCTCAAGGCGCTGGCACGCGACGGTGACAAGCGCGCGTTCACGCGCGAGATCGTTCCGGCGCCCGTCCGGCGGATGATCGAGAGCCTGGCACAGCCGGCCTATGTCACGGGGCGGCGCTGGGACGTGCTGGCCTGGAACGAGGCGGCCGAGGAGGTCTTCGGGTTCGGACAATTGCCCGAGCAGGACCGCAACACGCTGCTGCTGGTGATGACGAACAAGCAGACGCGAAAATTCTATGGTGCCGGCTGGGCCGACGTCGCCAAGAGCATGGTCGCGATGTTTCGCGCGACCCACGACGTCTGGGCGGGCGATCCTGCTTTCACGGAGCTGCTCACGCGGCTGCGCGAGGGCAGTGCGGAATTCGTCAAATGGTGGGAGGCACACGAGATCCGCAGCACCGCCGCGGGCCTCAAGACCATGAACCATCCGACCAGGGGCGTGCTCCGTTTCGAGCACACGAGTTTTCAGGCCAATGACGATCCCGCGCTGAAGCTGGTGATCTATACGCCGGTGAAGGGCGGAAGCTGACGACGGGCCGAGAGGCAGCCTGAAGGTTGATCAACGGGCCTGCTCATCGCGCCCCTTGCGCTTGCGATGGCGTCGCCGAAGGCGTTGTGCTGACGTTCGGCACGGGATTGGCTGTCCAGGGACTCGTCGGCCAGGCAGTCGACTGCCAGGGTACCGCTGGCCAAGGGCTTTTCGGAGCCGATGCCACCGACGCGCACGACGCGACAAGCTGCGTCCACACCGTCGTCAGGCCCGTCAAGTTGATGTCGAATTTCGCGATGACCGCCTTGTCGTCGGGCATCGGCGTGGTTTCGCGGACATGCAGGGAGCGGGACGCCAGTATCGCCTTGACCATGTCAGGATCGATGCTGCCGCGCCAGACTTCGTATTTTCCGGCCCGCAGCGGCGACCCTCCGGCCGCCTTGTCCGTGTCGGCGTCCGCCGTCACCAGGATGGTGCTCTTGGCGACGGCCGTCTCGTTGATCTCGCCCGCGAATGTCAGCGGCACGCGTTTCCCGCTTTCGCAGGACAGGCGCCATTCCATAGACCGGAACGAAGCGCCGTTCTCCTGCTTCAGCATCGCGATCTTGCGGACGAAGGGGTGCGCTTCCTTCTCCAGTTTCCACGCCGTTTCGGCAAGCGAACGCGTGTCGATGCCGAAACGATAGAGCTCGGCTCGCGTCAGCATGTGCAGGTTTTCGAACTTCACCGTCCGGATCAGATCGTCAAGCTCGCGGCTGATCCCCATCGCCACGATGAACGCAGCGCGATCGCGATCGGCCGTCGCCATCCGGCGCTGTCTGTATTCCGCGACCGCCGCCGGAGCCGGATGCCCGTGAAAGGCGAGGACCAGCCTGGAGTTATGGACCGCTAGCGCGGCGTCGGGGGCAACCTCGCGCGATGTCGCCCCGAGAAACAGGTAACCGCAGGCCGAGTTGCACATCGCATGGTAGGTGGTGAGTTCGGCCTCGACCTCGCCGCCTGCGTTCTTGATCTTCAGGCACGCGGCGTCCATCTGCGTGCCCGCGGCGCACGCCGTCGCAATGGTCCGGCCAACCCGGGCAATTGCCTTACGGCTGCGCAGCAACCGCCCGATGACGTAGGACTGCTCCACGTTTCCGCCGGGTGAATAGAGGTAGATCGGGCGCTGCGTGTCCTTGACGCCGGCGAGGAAGCGGCGAATACGCGGCGCAGCGTCCTGGTCGATCTCGCCCTCGATGGCGATCCAGCGGTCGCAGCCCGGCCCGCACGCGTCGGGCGGTCCCTTGGCCAGATAGACCGTCAGGCGGGACGCAAATCCGGCTTTCTCGGCCGGCGCCCCTTCTGCAAGCAATGCGCTGGGAAGCAAAAGCGAGGCTACGAGAGGCAGAATACGGACGAGCATGAAACGATCGACTACGCGCAGTGAAGACCGATCCTGACGCTATACGATGATCGGAGTGGTCACAACTTGCAGTGGCATGCCGGTGCCTGTTTTATTTCGCCGACGTCCAGGTTGGCATTTCCGCTTGCGCGGAATTGCTGCAATCGACGCCGCCAAAAATGCGCGACGGCAGCATGCTGGAGGTCGGCGTGCGTCTCCTTGTTCCGCTTAGCTGACACACGGCTGACATGCCTGATAATTGTGCGTGTGTCGCGGACACGATGCTATTGTCAATTGAGAGGGGGCGGGTAGAGTTCGCTGCCCCTGCACTGCGAGGACATCGCCATGAGGTCTTTGTCTAGCCTAGGCGCTGCTTGCTCATGCATCGTCTTGATCGGCGGCACGGCGGTCTCACAAGCTGCAACGTCGTCGGCCAGTCCCGCCAGTACGCTTCCCACCATCACGGTCGAAGCGCCGAACGAAGTCCCCAGGCACAGTCAGCAGAGGCAGCGCGGAGTTGGCAGGGCCGTGCCGCGCCGGACATCGCCGACCAGTGCACCCTCACTGACAACAACATTGGCGGCACCGACGTCGGTCATGGCGAAGCTTGCGAGCCTCGAACGGATCTCGGGCAGTTGCGTCGACGGCTGCCAAACGAGCTTCAGGACCGGCAATGCGCCTTGGCGTGGATGCTCGTCTTCCGGCTGGCCCGCGTTGTCGTCAACGTGCAGGAACATCTACCATTTCAAGACCTACGCCGAGTGCACGGGAACCGGAATGTTGCTGGGTTGGCAAAGCCGAGAACTCACCTGGTACTGCACCAGCCTGGCCTTGAAGTAGTCCGTGACCGAACTCGCGACGTCCGACGATTACGCCAGCCAGAGCGTGTTCACCGACCCCGGCGCTTACGCCGCCGTGATCGGCGGGCTGCCGCCAGACATTCCGGCGTTGTGTCGCACCTTGCAGGGTCTCCTGATCCACGAAGCATGGATCGAGAGGCAGGGATTGGACCCCGCTGACTTCTCCGGTCAAATCCGCGCCACGTTGCCTGTGGCCCAGCGCCTGGAGCAACTTCTGACGATCGATCCGAGGCCGCTGAGCATCGCCCGACCGGCCGCGTCGAGGGCATTGGCGACGTGCCGGGACTTTGCATTGATGTTGTGCGCCGTCCTGCGGCATCGCGGCGTGCCCGCCCGCATACGCTGCGGTTTCGGCACCTACTTTGCCGGGCATCGCTTCGACGATCATTGGGTGAGCGAGTATTGGGCCCGGGACGAGCAACGCTGGGTGCTGGTCGATGCTCAGCTCGACGAGCTGCATAGCAGTCTCCTCAAGTTCGATTTCGAGCCGGCCGACGTGCCTCGTACGGAGTTTATCGCGGGCATCGAGGCGTGGAAGCGATGCCGAACCGGCGCCATCGACCCGGCTCAGCTTGGTCACGGGACGACGACCGGGCTGTTCTTTGCCCGCATCAACCTGGCGCGCGATCTGCTCGCAGTCGCCAAGATCGAGATATCGGCTTGGGATGATTGGCGCGCGGCGCGCGAGCCGGACCGCGCCCTGGATGACGCCGCTCTGTCGCTCTGTGACGGCATGGCGGAGCGTGGCGAGGCAAGGGCCATCGAGATTGCGCCATCGCTAGGCGCACCACCCTGGCAGTAAACGGTTCAAGATCGATGCCGGGCTGCAAGGAATTGTTGGCGCGATTGCGCCGGCGTGTTTTTCGGCGCGTTCTCTCTTCCGTTTGCAAGCCGGCCTCACAAACGCTATGTCCGGCTGTTTCGGAAAGAGCCATGATATGACGATCTCTGATGATAACGATCTGGCGCGCCTCAAGGAGATCGGCCGAATCGTCGCCAACACGCTCGAGGCAATGGGGAAGGCGCTCGAGCCGGGCATGACCACCTCCGAGCTCGACCTGATCGGGCGAGAACTCCTGGAGGCTGCCGGCGCACGTTCGGCGCCGGAGTTGGCCTACGACTTTCCCGGAGCGACCTGCATCAGCGTGAACGAAGAGATCGCTCATGGCATCCCCGGTGAGCGACGGATCGCGCGTGGCGATCTCGTGAACATCGACGTGTCAGCCGAGAAGAACGGCTTCTTTGCGGATACGGGAGCCTCGTTCGCCGTTCCACCCGCAATCCGCGCCGTCGAACGTCTCTGCAGGGATGGCCGGCGCGCGATGTGGACGGGCCTGCAGCAGGTTGGCGCCGGCAAACCGATTGCCGGGATCGGTCAGGCCATCGGGACGTTTGCGCGGAAGAACGGTTACAGCCTGGTCAGGAACCTTGCCAGTCACGGCGTCGGACTGTCGCTCCATGAGGAGCCGACGGAGATCGCAACATGGCCCGACCGCTCCGAACGCCGCGTCATGAGCGAAGGCCTCGTGTTCACGGTCGAGCCGTTCCTGTCCCTTGGCGCCGAATGGGCACAGGATGGCGATGATCCGTGGACGCTCTACAGCAGCCCCGAGGCGCCGACCGTTCAATACGAACACACCGTGATCGCAACCCGAAGCGGACCTTTGATCGTTACGCTGGCCGGCTAAGGCCGCCCAGGTCAGAGCCCGAGACGCCTCTCGCATCGACGCACGGGAGGTAGCCTCAAGCCACCGGATCTCGGGCAGCATCCGAACGGCTTCGATCATCCGGCGCCAGCGGCGGGGCCCGTCTCGCCCGAGGATTCTCCGGTGGGGCCGCGTTGCTTCCTGAGCTGACATCGACCGGAGCAGACCTGGCTTCAGCAGACTTGGCGTCAGCGGACTTGGCGTCAACAGACCTGGCGTCAGCAGACCTGGCGTCGCGATAGGCGACGATCCAGATCAGGAAACCCAGAACCGCCAGCGCGGCGCCGACGGGACCGGTGGAGGTCCAGCCCAGCCCCTCGCGAATGGCGAGGCCGCCGAGGAACGGGCCGAGCGCATTGGCGGTGTTGAACGCCGAATGATTGAGGGCGGCGGCGAGCGCCTGCGCGTCTCCGGCGACGTCCATCAGCCGCGTCTGGAGGATGGCTCCGAGCGAGACGCTGGCGCCGATCGCGAAGACGTCCGCCGCCAGCGTCCAAGGATTGCCGGCGGCAAGCGGAAACACTGAGAGCGCGACCGCTGAGAACAGCAGGATGACGCCGGCCGTCGGCATCAGCGCGCGGTCTGCGAAGCGCGGCACGAACAGATTGCCGAGCGTGGCGCCGATGCCGAACACGGCCAGAAAAAACGGAATGACCGCGGGGCTGACCTTGGTGACCTCGATCAGCGTCGTCGCCAGATAGGTGTAGACGGCGAACATGCCGCCGAAGCCGATGGCGCCGATCGCCAGCGTGATCCAGACGCGGCCGCTTCGCAGCGCTCCGAGCTCTCGCAGCGGATCGGACTGGCCTGCCTGGTCGCGCGGCGCGAACAGGGCGCACAGCAGCACCGTGAGCAACGCCAGCACCGACACGAGGCCGAAGCTCGCGCGCCAGCCGACCGCCTGCCCAATCAGATTGGCCAGGGGCACACCAATGATGGTGGCGCCGGTCAAGCCGAGCATCACCTGGCCGATCGCCTGCGAGCGACGATGTTGAGGGACCAGTGAGGCTGCGACCAGCGCGGCGATGCCGAAATAGGCGCCATGCGGCAATCCCGAGAGAAAACGTGCCGCGATCATCCAGCCAAAGCCTGGCGCCAGCGCGGTGAGGGCATTGCCGAGCGCGAATACGGCCATCAGGACCAATAGCTGCGCGCGCCGCGCCAACCGGGCGCCAAGCACGGCGATCAGCGGCGCGCCCAGCACGACGCCGAGCGCGTAGGCGCTGATCGCGTGTCCCGCGGTCGGCTCGTCGATTCCGAGGTCGGCGGCGAAGAACGGCAGCAGGCTCATCGAGGCGAATTCGGTGGTCCCGATCGCAAAGCCGCCCATCGCGAGCGAGATCAGGACGATGGCGAGGTGAGGGGGCGCGGAGGCTGCGGTCGCGCGGGGCGAGTTCGCTTGCTGCGATGTTGTCATGTGTCCTGCAATGGTGGCGTCAACGGGAACCAGCCCAGCGAACGTCGCCACCCCTGCAAGATTTCTCTGTCGTACTTAACCCCGGATCGGTCGCCGTCAACACTGGAAGCTCAACGCAAGGCAGGCCGCATATCAGCGTCCCGGTGAGCGCGGCGCATCTCAGCGCAGGAAATAGCCCGGCGGATAACCGGGCACCTGGGCGCGAGGCCTGTTCTGATAGGCATAGGGATCATCGCTCTCTCCTGCGAAATACGGGTTCGCGATGCAGGTGAGGGAGCGGCCCGACGAGCTCGCCTGACACTGCGCGTAACTGTCGAACGTGCAATTGCTCAGCCCCGGCCATTCATCGCCGGTGAGACAGAAAGCATGGTGAGTGCCGAACGCGCGCGCGGGCGTGCTTGCGCCGAGCATGAGCGCAAATGTGGCGAGAGCGAGCGAAAATATGGCGGCAATGGGGAGGGCAATTTGTCTGCGCATTACGATTCTCCAATCACGCGAATGTGCGCGCGACGTTGTTACGCGCGCATCCTGCATATGTCGTGTAATCGACATTGGAACTCCTGAAAACTCTTGTTTCAAAGGGTTTCCAGCGCGCGTTGCTAAACATCCGTTAACTGAGCAGGGGCCTTTGGAGCGAACTGTGGCGTCGCGGTTACAGCAATTCCGTCGAGCGCTGTTATGACGACGCCACGGCCCGGGGGCCTAACGACGAAACTGGAACGGGAATCAAATGAACAAGAATCTGTTGCTTGCTGCTGTGAGCCTTGTCGCGCTCGGCGCGGCTGCACCGGCGGTGGCTGCTGACCTCGCTGCGCGGCCTTACACCAAGGCGCCCGCGATGGTCGCGACGATCTACGACTGGAGCGGCTTCTACATCGGCATCAACGGTGGCGGCGGTTCCGCGCATTCGACCTGGGATCTCGTCGGCGGTGGCCGCGAGGGTTCGCACGATGCGACCGGCGGCACCGTTGGTGGTCAGATCGGCTATCGCATGCAGTCGGGCCAGTGGGTGTTCGGCATCGAAGGTCAGGGCAACTGGGCTGACTTCTCGGGCGACAACACCAGCGCGCTGTTCGCGACGCGCAACCGCTCGAAGATCGATTCGTTCGGTCTGATCACCGGTCAGGTCGGCTACGCCTGGAACAACGTCCTCGTCTACGCCAAGGGCGGTGCGGCTGTGGCCGGCGGCAAGTACGAAGTCCTGACGACGGGCGGCGCACTGCTGTCCTCGAACGATCAGACCCGTTGGGGTGGCACGATCGGTGCCGGCCTCGAGTACGGTTTCGCCCCGAACTGGTCGCTTGGCGTCGAGTACAACCACATCTTCCTGCAGGACAAGAACGTCACCTTCGCGCTGGTGCCCTCGACCGACCGCATTCGTCAGGACGTCGACATGGGCCTCGTCCGCCTGAACTACAAGTTCGGAGGCCCGATCCTCGGCCGGTACTGAGTAGAAGCCTCATATTGATCGCTCGACTTCGAGCGGTTGGCGAAAGCCCCGGCCATCGGCCGGGGCTTTTTTGTTGTTCGAATTCAGCGAGTTAACCATTCCATTTCGAGATGATTGAGACGTCTTGACTCCCGAGAACGAAATGAGAACAATGTTCTTCATACGTTCTAGCCATGGAGCAAGCCATGTTCAGGATTTTCGTCGAAGAAGCCGCCGCGCTGGCCTCGATCGCGCTGTTCGTCGGGATGATCGCGATCTGGGCGCAGGTGATCCCGCAGCTGTAGGGGGCGGGCCCCTCGAGTGCCCTCTTTGAGCGTCCCTGGGGAAAAGCGGGACGACGTGGCCGATCGGCCGCTCCGGCGTGGACTCTGGCGCGGCGACGCCCCACCATTGTGAGGCGAGTCGGCCGGGCGAGGGCAGGATGCCTCCGGTGCCGGCGACCGCTCCATCTCATGTGCAAGAGGCCGTCACGCGACCATGCCGAGCGCCGGATTTGTCCACCTTCACGTTCACTCGGCCTATTCGCTGCTCAAGGGCTCGATCAAGATCGCCAAGCTCGCCGAGCTTGCGAAGAAAGACCATCAGCCGGCGCTGGCGCTGACCGACACCGACAACATGTTCGGTGCGCTGGAGTTCTCCGACAAGATGGCGGGCTCCGGAATCCAGCCGATCGTCGGCTGCGAGCTCGCGATCGATTTCGGCGACCAGGATCCCAATGCGCGCAACGCGCTTCTGCCCTCGCGCGTGGTGCTGCTGGCCGCGCAGGAGCGCGGCTATCGCAGCCTGATGCGGCTGAACTCGCGCGCGTTTCTGGAGACTCCCGACACCCATGCCTGCCATATCAAGCTCGACTGGCTTGAAGGCGAGACCGAAGGCCTGATCGCGCTGACGGGCGGTCCGGACGGGCCGATCTCGCTGGCGCTTGCCGGCGGTTATGCCGAGCTCGCGGCGGCGCGCTGCGAGCGTCTGGCCACCCTGTTCGGGGATCGCCTCTACGTCGAATTGCAGCGCCACAACACCGAGAAGGAGCGGCGGGTCGAAAGCGGCCTGATCGACATTGCCTACGCCAAGGGCCTGCCGCTGGTTGCGAGCAACGAGCCGTATTTCGCCGCGACCGACGATTACGAAGCGCATGATGCGCTGCTCTGCATCGCCGGCGGGCGGCTGATCGCGGAAACCGAGCGCGAGCAGCTCACGCCCGATCACCGCTTCAAGACCCGCGCCGAGATGGCGGTGCTGTTCGCCGACATTCCGGAGGCGCTGGCCTCGACGGTGGAGATCGCCGAGCGCTGCTCGTTCCGGCCGATGACGCGCAAGCCAATCCTGCCGTTCTTCACGGTCGGTGCTGCCGCAAGCTCCGATGCCGCCGCGGTCGAGGCGGACGAATTGAAGCGGCAGGCGGAGGAGGGGCTCGCCAACCGCCTGCGCGTGCACGGCCTGTCGCTGGGTACCACGGAAGAGGACTACAACAAGCGCCTGGCGTTCGAGCTCGACGTCATCATGCGCATGAAATACGCGGGCTACTTCCTGATCGTGGCCGACTTCATCAAATGGGCGAAGGGCCAGGGCATTCCGGTCGGGCCGGGCCGCGGCTCCGGCGCAGGCTCGCTGGTCGCCTGGGCGCTGACCATCACCGACCTCGACCCGATCAAGTTCGGCCTGCTGTTCGAGCGCTTCCTCAATCCGGAACGCGTCTCGATGCCGGACTTCGACATCGACTTCTGCCAGGACCGCCGCGGCGAGGTGATCCAGTACGTCCAGCAGCGCTACGGCCGCGACCAGGTCGCGCAGATCATCACCTTCGGTACGCTGCAGGCGCGCGGCGTGCTGCGCGACGTCGGCCGCGTGCTGCAAATGCCCTATGGCCAGGTCGACAAGCTGACCAAGCTCGTGCCGCAGAATCCGGCCGCGCCGGTGACGCTTGCGGCCGCGATCGAGAGCGAGCCGAAGCTTCAGGCGTTCCGTGACGAAGACCCGGTGGTGGCGCGCGCCTTCGACATCGCCCAGCGCCTCGAAGGCCTGACCCGCCACGCCTCGACGCATGCCGCCGGCATCGTGATCGGCGATCGCCCCCTGAGCGAGCTGGTGCCGCTCTACCGCGATCCCAAATCCGACATGCCGGTGACCCAGTTCAACATGAAATGGGTCGAGCCCGCGGGCCTCGTGAAGTTCGACTTCCTCGGGCTGAAGACGCTGACCGTGCTCGACGTCGCGATCAAGCTGCTCAAGCCGCGCGACGTCCACGTCGATCTCGCGACGCTGCCGATCGACGATGCCGAAAGCTACCAGATGCTGGCGCGCGGCGAGGTGGTCGGCGTGTTCCAGGTTGAAAGCCAGGGCATGCGGCGCGCGCTGGTCGACATGCGCCCCGACCGTTTCGAGGACATCATCGCGCTGGTCGCGCTCTATCGACCGGGCCCGATGGCGAACATCCCGACCTATTGCGCGCGCAAGCACGGCGACGAGGAGCCGGAATATCTCCACCCCGTGCTGGAGCCGATTCTCAAAGAGACCTTCGGCGTCATCATCTACCAGGAACAGGTGATGCAGATCGCGCAGGTGATGTCGGGCTATTCGCTCGGCGACGCCGACCTGCTGCGCCGCGCCATGGGCAAGAAGATCCGCACCGAGATGGAGAAGCAGCGCGAGATCTTCGTCGCGGGCGCGGTGAAGAACGGCGTGCCGAAGGGGCAGGCCGACACCATCTTCGAGCTGCTGGCGAAATTCGCCGATTACGGCTTCAACAAGAGCCACGCGGCGGCCTATGCGCTGGTGTCCTACCACACCGCCTACATGAAGGCGCATTACCCGGTCGAGTTCATCGCGGCGTCGATGACGCTCGATCTCAACAACACGGACAAGCTCTCCGAATTCCGCTCCGAGGCGCAGCGCCTCGGCATCAAGGTCGAGCCGCCGAATATCAACCGGTCCGGCGCCACCTTCGAGGTCGGCGACAAGACCATCTACTACGCGCTCGCGGCGCTGAAGGGCGTCGGCATTGCGGCCGTCGAGCAGATCATCGCGGAGCGGACCAGGAACGGCCTGTTCACCTCGCTCGCCGAGTTTGCCGCGCGGGTGTCGCCGCGCGCGATCAACAAGCGCATCATCGAAAGCCTCGCCGCCGCGGGCGCCTTCGACACGCTGGAGCCGAACAGGGCGCGAGTCTTCGCCGGCGCGGACTCGATCCTTGCCGCATGCCAGCGGGCGAACGAAGCTGCAACCGTCGGCCAGAACGACATGTTCGGCAGCTCCGCCGATGCGCCGACCATCATGCTGCCGCAGATCGAGCCGTGGCTGCCGGCCGAGCGGCTGCGCCGCGAATATGACGCGATCGGCTTCTTCCTGTCGGGACATCCGCTCGACGATTACGCCACCGTGCTGAAGCGGCTGCGCGTGCAGTCCTGGGCCGAGTTCTCGCGCGCGGTGAAGACCGGCGCCACCGCCGGCAAGGTCGCGGCCACCGTGGTGTCGCGCATGGAGCGACGCACCAAGACCGGCAACAAGATGGGCATCATGGGCCTGTCCGATCCGACCGGACATTTCGAGGCGGTGCTGTTCTCGGAAGGCCTCGCGCAATATCGCGACGTGCTGGAGCCGGGCGCCGCGGTGCTGCTCCAGCTCGGCGCCGAGCTCCAGGGCGAGGACGTGCGCGCGCGCGTGCTCCACGCCGAACCGCTGGACGACGCCGCGGCCAAGACGCAGAAGGGCCTGCGCATCTTCGTGCGCGACACCAAGCCGCTGGAATCGATCGCCAAGCGTCTCGCCGGCCCCGACATGGCGGCTTCGAACGGCGCCGCGCCGAAAATCGGCAGTCCCGGCACCGCGCCACGCTCCAACGGCGACGGCGAGGTCTCGCTGGTCATGATGCTCGACCTCGAAACCGAGGTCGAGATGAAGCTGCCCGGCCGCTTCAAGGTCTCGCCGCAGATCGCCGGCGCCATCAAGGCGGTCGCGGGCGTGGTGGACGTGCAGCAGCTGTAGCCGCATTCGCTGTTGCAGTCGGTCGATCATTCGACAAAGTAGGGATGTCGGATCCGTTGCAACCTTCCGCTGTTTTTGGCTAGCATGTCCCCGGGGAATGAATTGGGGGCGTTATGCTGCGACTGGGCGTGCTGTTGTTCGCCGTTGGTGCAGGGCTTACGGGCTGTGTCAGCGATCAGGTCGGAACCGACTTTGCTTCTGTGTCACGAAAGGTCGGTCCTCCGCGCGCGGGGCAGTCGCGCGTGGTTTTCTTGCAGGACAAGCGGCAGGGCCTGAGCATGGCAATCTGCGCCTGCGAGGTGAAGCTCGACGGTGCGCCGCTCGGGAAGGTCGTGGCCGGAAAATATGCCTATGCCGACCGTCCGGCCGGCCGCCACGAAGTGCTGGTGACCGAGCTGCTGTTTCCCGGCGACACCAGGCGCGAGATCGTGATGGAATCCGGCCGCACGCAATTTTACCTCGTCAAGAGCAGTCCCAGGCACGATGCCGCGACGGGCGGAGCGGTCCTCGGCGGCCTGGCCGGGCTTGCGATCGTTTCCGTCGCGACCGCTGGCGAGGCGAATCCCGGGCCGGCGGAGCTTGTTCCGCTCGACGAGGCGACCGCGCGAACAAAGCTCGCCGAGTTGCAAGCCATCGACTAGGATGCGCGGCAAGGCTGCCGCGGCATCGACGAAGGCGGCCGGGTGGGGAGGAGCAAAACATGTGCGAGAATTGCGTCAGTGATCGCGGTGTCCACATCGGGCCTTCGCGGAGGTCGCTCATCCACTTGACTGTCTCCGCGCTCGGGCTGGCCCTGGGTGGAGCCGCCTTTGCCAAGGAGACCAAGGCGCCGCCCAAGCCGCAGAACGTGCTGTCGCCCGATGCGTCGCTGAAGCGCCTGATGGACGGCAATGCGCGCTACGTTGACGGCGTGTCGCGGCGGCACGATTTCAAGCACGAGCGCGAGGCGCTGGTCGGCGGGCAGAACCCGTTCGCCGCCGTGCTGAGCTGTGCCGATTCGCGCATCGCGCCGGAATATGCCTTCGACACCGGCCGCGGCGATCTGTTCGTCTGCCGCGTCGCCGGAAATTTCGCCGGCAATGAGACCATCGCCAGCATGGAATATACGGTCGCGGTGCTGGGCGCGCCGCTGATCCTGGTGCTCGGCCATGACTCTTGCGGCGCCATCGATGCGACGCTGAAGGCGATCAAGGACAACAAGCCGCCGCCGGGCCACATCCCCTCGCTGGTCGATGCGATCGCGCCCGCCGCCAAGGCTGCGATGCAGCAGGGTGGGGACGTCCAGGACAACGCGATCCGGCAGAACGTGATCGACAACGTCGCGAAGCTGAAATCGGCGGCGCCGATTCTCAATGCGGCCGTGGAGCAGGGCAAGCTGAAGGTCGTGGGCGGCATCTACCGGCTCACGACGGGAACGGTCGACCTGATCGCGCAGGGCTGACGACCTGATCGCCTCGCGCCGGTTCGTCGTCGCGAAGCTGACGCGAGCCTGACGCAGGCGCTTGGCGTCGGCGCCGGGCGCCATGCCACTGCCTCAATCCAAGCCTTTCGTTGTTTAGGCCTTTCGTTAGCCAGGCCTTTCGTTCAAGTGCCGTTCAGCCGGGCGCGCGTCTGATGTGTGGCGGCACCTCAACAACAATAGCGGGCAAGTAAGCCATGCGTGGGACGCTCAGAGTCTTCATCTGCCTTCTCCTGCCGATCGCGGTCCTTGCCGCGGGAGCGCCGGATCCGGCGCGTGCGCAGCAGCAGGAAAAGCGCATCGCGCTCGTGGTCGGCAACGGCGCCTATGCCAAGTCGCCGCTGGCGACGACCGCGAACGATGCCGGCCTGATCGCGCAGACGCTGCAGGCGGCGGGCTTCGACGTCGTCGGCGCCCGCGATCTCGACGGCGACACGCTGCGCAAGAGTTTTCGCGATTTCATCCAGAAGGCGCAGGCCTCCGGCCCCGGCACCGTCGCGATGATCTATCTCGCCGGCTACGGCGTGCAGCTCGCGGGTGAGAACTATTTCATCCCGGTCGATTCCAACATCACCCGCGACACCGACATTCCGACCGAGGGCCTGCGCATCAGCGACTACGCGCGCCAGCTCGCTTCCGTTCCGCTCAAGGCCAACATCGTCGTGCTCGATGCCGCGCGGGCGCAGCCCTTCGTGGAGGGCGGCCAGCAGATCGCCAGCGGACTTGCGCTGGTCGAGCCCGACGCCAACATGCTGATCGCCTTCAATGCCGCCCCCGGCACGGTAGCGCCGGAGGAACCGGGGCCATACGGCATCTACGCGCAGTCGCTGGCGGAGATGATCCGCACCGGCGGCCTGCCGCTACCCGATGTGTTCGATCGCGTTCGCCTGCGCGTCAACGAGGCCAGCAAGGGCGCGCAGGTACCCTGGAACGAGCAGAAGATTTCCGCGCCATTCTCGTTCTTCGAGCGCGGGCCCGACGCGCCGCCGCCGGAGACGGCACCCGACCAGGTCGCTGCGATTCGCAACAAGCCGATCCGCGATCTCGGCGTGCAGGACGCCTATGCTGCCGCGCTCTCGCGCGACACGCTGCCGGCTTATGAGGAATTTCTCGGCGCCTACCCTAACGATCCGATGTCGAAGCGCGTGATGGCGATCGTGGCGGCGCGCCGCGAGGCCATCACCTGGCGGCGGACCTACCGGAACGACACGCCGGAGGCCTATTGGTCGTATCTGCGCCGCTATCCACGTGGCCCGCATGCGGGTGATGCGCGCCGGCGCCTGGCGATCCTCACCGCGCCGGCCGAGCCGCCGCCGAGCTTCGCGATGATCGACTACGACGTGCCCCCACCGCCGCCGGAGGAGGTGGTCTATGTCGACCGTCCCGTGCTGTATTTCAGCGATCCCGATTTTGGCTTCGCGCCGCCACCGGCGCCGCCGGTCTACTATCTGCCGCCGCCGCCTCCGGATTTCGTCGTGCTGGAGCCGCCGATGCCGGTGGTGGGCCTGTTCGTGCTGCCGCAGCCGATGTTCGTGCCGATCCCGGTGTTCTTCAGGCCGCCGGTCTATGTCGCGCCGCCGCCGAACAACATCATCTATCAGAACATCCATAATACGACGGTGATCAACACGGTGATCAACCGGCCGCCGGCGCCGCCGGTGGGTGCGGGTACGGGTGCCGGACCAGGCAATCTCACGCCGGCCGTTGCCGGCCGCGCCAACCCGGCCGGTCCAGCCATGCCGCAGGCGGCCGTGCAGCGCGCCGCCCTGATCCAGCAGGGCAAGGCGCCGATGCCGCCGAGCGCGACGATCCAGCCGACGGTGAGGCCAGGAACGCCTCCGGCAACGCCGGCCAATGTCGCGCCGACCGGTACGCCACCGGCCGCGCCACCGGCCAGGTTGCCCCAGGCCAACACGCTGCCGGTTCCCGGCACCCATGGCGGTCCGCCTGTACCGCCAGCGGGGGCCGGGCATCTGCCGGGCGGCAGACCCGGGCTGCCGACGGCCACTGCACCCGGCGCACCGCCGCCGACGCATCCGGGGGCGCCGACGACTGCTGCTCCCGGCACCACGCTGCCGGCTCATCCCGGTGCGCCAACCGCTGCCGCGCCGACGACAGCTACGCCGTCCACGGCGAACCCGGCCGCGGCGCCCGGCCAACCGCAGAAGCCGCCCGTGGCCCAGACCGCGCCTGGGACCGGGCCTGGGGAACATGGCAAGTCCGCGACCCGCGAGCCGGCTGGCTCGCCGCCTGCTGCCCGCACGCCTCCTGGCGCAGCTGGACGACCGGTCACGACGCCGCCCTCGGCCGCGCGCGAGCCGATCAGGCCGCAGAATCAGCCGTCGGCTGCTCCCGCACAGGCCGCCCGGCCGTCGGCACCACCGCCGCGGCCTCAGGCCGTGGCGAGACCGACGCCTCCGCCGCCAGCGGCCGTGGCGCGTCCGACACCGCCGCCTCCACCGCGTGTCGCATCGCCTCCGCCGGCCCGGGTGGCTCCGCCCGTGGCAGCCGCTCGGCCGGCGCCGCCGCCAATGGCCCGACCCGCGCCGCCACCGCCGGTAGCCCGGCCGGCGCCACCGCCGCCGCCCCGGATGGCCGTCGCGCCTCCGCCGCGCCCGGCAGCACCTCCGCCGCGCCCCGCGGCCCCGCCGCCGGCGGCAAAGAAGTGCCCGCCGAACCAGCCCAAATGCTAGGCAGATGCTAGGGCGCAGCGTGGTCTTTACGGAAGGGGGCCTCTCGCGGGCGACAGCCGCCCCGAAAGGCCCTTATTTCCTTGCTTCTGGCCGAAATCGCGCTATACACCGCGCCATCTCACACGGAAGCATGGCTCACAAGGCCGTCCGGTGGCAGCCGGGGCGACAACGCTCCGTTCTGCTCACACGCTTCCGGAGGAACCAACCGGAGAATTAGAACGATGGCACTACCCGATTTCACTATGCGTCAGCTCCTCGAAGCCGGCGTGCACTTTGGTCACCAGTCTCACCGCTGGAATCCGAAAATGGCACCGTTCATTTTCGGGGCTCGCAACAACATCCACATCGTCGACCTCGCGCAGACCGTGCCGTTGCTGCATAACGCCTTGCAGGCGGTCAGCGACACCGTCGCCAAGGGCGGCCGCATCCTGTTCGTCGGCACCAAGCGCCAGGCGCAGGACGGCGTCGCCGACGCGGCCAAGCGCTGCGCGCAGTACTTCGTCAATTCGCGCTGGCTCGGCGGCACGCTGACCAACTGGAAGACGATCTCGGGCTCGATCAAGCGCCTGCGTCACCTCGACGACGTGCTCGCCGGCGGCGACGCCTCCTCCTACACCAAGAAGGAGCGCCTGACGCTTCAGCGCGAGCGCGACAAGCTCGACCGCTCGCTCGGCGGCATCAAGGACATGGGCGGTCTGCCCGACCTGATCTTCGTGATCGACACCAACAAGGAAGACATCGCGATCCAGGAAGCCCAGCGGCTCAACATCCCGGTCGCCGCGATCGTCGACACCAATTCGGATCCGAAGGGCATCACCTATGTGGTGCCGGGCAATGACGACGCCGGCCGCGCCATCGCGCTCTATTGCGATCTGATCGCGCGCGCGGCGATCGACGGCATTTCGCGCGCCCAGGGCGATTCCGGCATCGACGTCGGTGCTTCGGTGCGTCCGCTCGCCGAAGAGCTGCCGGCTTCGTCGCCGAGCGGCTTCCAGGGCCTTGCTGGTCCGCGTGGCACTTCCGACGACCTCAAGAAGCTCCCGGGCGTGTCGGGTGCGATCGAGAAGAAGTTCAACGACCTCGGCATCTTCCATTTCTGGCAGCTCGCCGAGCTCGATCACGACACCGCGCACAAGATCGGCGAAGAAGTCGGTCTGCCGAGCCGGGCCGATGCCTGGGTGGCCAAGGCCAAGGCGCTGACCGCGGAAGCGGAATAGTCAAAAAGAGCGATGGGTTGGCCGGATAAGCTCCGGCCACCATTTCAGTTGACGCGAATTCCTGAGATGGACCGCGGCGGGGCAATTCAATGCCACGCCGCGGCGAACCGGCAGGCAAAAAGGATTTTCAACGATGGCAACGATCACAGCTGCGATGGTCAAGGACCTGCGCGAGTCGACCGGCGCAGGCATGATGGACTGCAAGGCCGCGCTGACCGAAAACGACGGCAACTTGGAAGCGGCGCAGGATTGGCTGCGCAAGAAGGGCCTGTCGAAAGCCGCCAAGAAGTCGGGCCGCGTCGCCGCCGAGGGTTTGATCGGCGCGCTCACCAAGGGCACCAAGGGCGTCGTGGTCGAGGTCAACTCCGAGACCGACTTCGTCGCGCGCAACGGCCAGTTTCAGGGCCTCGTCAAGATGGTCGCCCAGGTCGCTTTCGACGTCGGCGCCGATGTCGAGAAGGTCAAGGCCGCCAAGGTCGGCGAGGTCACGGTCGAAGCTGCGATCAATGACGCGATCGCCACCATCGGCGAGAACATGACGCTGCGCCGCGCAGCATCCCTCGAGGTGAGCCAGGGCGTCGTGTCGAGCTACGTTCACGGCGCGGTCATCGAGGGCGCTGGCAAGATGGGCGTGATCGTGGCGCTGGAATCGCCGGGCAAGGCCGACGATCTCGCAGTGCTCGGCCGCCAGATCGCGATGCATATCGCGGCCGCCAATCCGCTGGCGCTCGATCCGTCCGGCCTCGATCCGGCGGTCGTCAAGCGCGAGAAGGACGTGCTCGCCGACAAATATCGCCAGCAGGGCAAGCCCGAGAACGTGATCGAGAAGATCGTCGAGTCCGGCCTCAAGACCTACTACAAGGAAGTCTGTCTGCTCGAGCAGGCCTTCATCCACGACACCGGCAAGTCGGTGGCGCAGGCGGTGAAGGAAGCCGAAGGCAAGGTCGGCGGCGCGGTGAAGATCGCGGGCTTTGTGCGCTATGCTCTCGGTGAGGGAATCGAGAAGCAGGAAAGCGACTTCGCGGCCGAGGTCGCGGCGGCCAGCGGCAAGAAATAAGCGCCGGAACGTTCCTTCCGGCGTGCCGCCGGAAGCGGCACCCGGACAAGGAAAGTGCTCATGACTGATCCGGTCTATCGTCGCGTCGTGATCAAGCTGTCCGGCGAATATCTCGCGGGACCGCAGGGTTTTGGCATCGATCAGCCGACCATCGACCGGGTTGCCGACGATCTGATCGCAGCTCGCCATCTCGGCACCGAGGTCGCCGTCGTGATCGGTGGCGGCAACCTCTTCCGCGGCGTCGAGGTCTCCTCGCGTGGCGTGTCGCGCCCGACCGGCGACACCATGGGCATGCTCGCTACGATGATGAACTGCCTCGCGCTCGAAGCCACCATCGAGCGCAAGGGCACGCCGGCGCGCACGCTGTCGGCCTTCGTCATGCCCGAAATTTCCGAGCTGTTCACGCGCGCCGCGGCGCACAAATACCTTGCCGAGGGCCGGATCGTGCTGCTCGGCGGCGGAACCGGCAATCCGTTCTTCACCACCGACACGACCGCGGTGCTGCGCGCCGCCGAGATCGGCGCCCAGGCGGTGCTGAAGGCGACCAATGTCGACGGCGTCTACTCGGCCGACCCGAAGCAGGATCCGACGGCGACGCGATTCGACCGCCTGACGCATTCGCAGGCGATCGAGGGCGGCTACAAGGTGATGGATGCGACCGCCTTCGCGCTTGCCCGCGAGACGTCGCTGCCTATCATCGTGTTCTCGATCGCTGAGCCGGGTTCGATCGGCGCTGTACTGCGTGGCGGCGGCCACGGAACCATTGTCGCCGGCTGACGGCTCGTCGTTGCGCCCTTTAGGTAAGGGTGCGGAGAGGTCGCCGGGATTTTGAAGGAGAAACGTGATGGCCACGGATAATTTCGACCTCAACGAAGTGAAGCGCCGCATGCAGGGCGCCATCCAGTCGCTCAAGCACGAACTCGGCGGCCTGCGCACCGGTCGCGCCTCCGCCTCGATGCTCGATCCGGTGCAGGTCGACGCCTATGGCAGCCACATGCCGCTCAACCAGCTCGCCACCGTCAGCGTGCCGGAGCCGCGCCTGATCTCGGTGCAGGTCTGGGACAAGTCGATGGTCAAGGCGGTGGAGAAGGCAATCGTCGATTCCAATCTCGGCCTGTCGCCGGCGACCGAGGGCCAGGTGCTGCGCCTGCGCATTCCCGAGCTCAACGAGGAGCGTCGCAAGGAGCTCGTCAAGGTCGCGCACAAATACGCGGAAGCCGCCAAGGTCGCCGCGCGCCATGTCCGCCGCGACGGCCTCGACGTTCTCAAGAAGCTCGAGAAGAATCACGAGATGTCCGAGGACGATCAGAAGCGCCACGCCGACGAGGTGCAGAAGGCGACCGACGGCACGATCTCCGAGATCGACCAGTTGCTGGCCGCCAAGGAAAAAGAAATCCTCACCGTCTAAAGCGCGATGGATCGCGCTTTAGGTTATTGTTCGCGCATGATCTTTTCGGAAAACCGCTTCGCACTTTTCCGGATCATGCTTTGAGGCAGCCTCATGTCCAACGCCGCCGCGCCCGCAACGGAAGGACCCGATCGGTCCGACGCGCCTGCGC
This sequence comes from Bradyrhizobium nivariense, assembly GCF_029846695.2. Taxonomy (NCBI): domain Bacteria; kingdom Pseudomonadati; phylum Pseudomonadota; class Alphaproteobacteria; order Hyphomicrobiales; family Nitrobacteraceae; genus Bradyrhizobium; species Bradyrhizobium nivariense. The sequence goes on from NZ_JARWCR020000013.1 coordinate 133,667, forward strand.
ATGTCGCCATCATCATGGACGGCAACGGGCGTTGGGCGGCCGCGCGCGGCCTGCCGCGGGCCGAAGGCCATCGCCGCGGCGTGGAGGCCCTGCGCCGCGTGGTTCGCGCGTCGCATGAGCTCGGCATCCGCCATCTCACCATCTTCTCCTTCAGCTCGGAAAACTGGTCGCGCCCGGCGAGCGAGATCGGCGATCTCTTCGGCCTGTTGCGCCGCTTCATCCGCAACGATCTGGCGAGCCTGCATCGCGATGGCGTCAAGGTCCGCATCATCGGCGAGCGGGACGGGCTGGAAGGCGACATCTGCGCACTCCTCAACGAGGCGGAGGAATTGACGCGCGACAACACGCGCCTCACGCTCGTCGTCGCCTTCAACTACGGCTCGCGGCAGGAGATCGCGAAGGCGGCGCAGAAGCTCGCGCGCGAAGTCGCCGAGGGTCGGCGCGATCCCGACACGATCGATGCCGAGACACTGGGGGCGCATCTCGACGCGCCCGACATTCCCGATCCTGATCTCATCATCCGCACCAGTGGCGAGCAGCGGCTGTCCAACTTCCTGATGTGGCAGGCCGCCTATAGCGAGCTCGTCTTCGTGCCGATTCACTGGCCCGATTTCGACAAAGCGGCGCTGGAAGGCGCGATCGCCGAATTTGCCAGGCGCGAGCGCCGTTTCGGCGGCCTGGTCGCGAAAACCGCCTCGTGAGCGAACCCGAGGCCGCACCGGCCGGCTCTCAGCCTGCCCCGAGCAATCTCGTGATGCGTATCCTCGCAGCGCTGGTGCTGGCGCCGCTCGCCATTGCGCTCGCTTATGCCGGCGGCTGGCTGTGGGCGCTGCTCGTCACCCTGGTGTCGATCGGACTGTTCGCGGAATGGCTGATGGTGGTGGGAGCGGGATCGGTCGTGCTGACGGGGGCAGGGACCATCGTCATCGCCATGATGGGATCCTGCGTCGCCTTCGGCGCGCTGAAGACCGCCGTCGTCACCGGCCTGATTGGCGGTGCGATCGTGGCGGTGATCGCGCGGGGCAAGTTCATCTGGGCGGCCTCCGGATTCGCCTATGCATCGGCGGCGCTGCTGGCCTCGATCCTGCTGCGGCAGGATCTCGTGAACGGCTTCGCCGCGCTGATGTTCGTGCTGCTCGTGGTGTGGGCGACCGATATCGGCGGCTATTTCGCCGGCCGCGGCATCGGCGGACCGAAGCTGTGGCCGCGCGTGAGCCCGAAGAAGACCTGGTCCGGCGCGGTCGGCGGTTTTGCAGCGAGTCTTTTGGTTGCGGCCGCCTTTGCCGCTTGCGGGCTCGGAAAGATGGTTCCATTGCTGCTGGTCAGCGCCATCCTGTCGGTCGTGTCGGCATGCGGCGATCTGTTCGAATCCGCGGTGAAGCGGCGCTTCGGTGTCAAGGATTCCAGTCACTTAATTCCCGGCCACGGCGGCCTATTGGACCGTCTGGACGGTTTTGTCGCCGCCGTCCTGGTGGCATGGATTATCGGCTTCCTCCGCCATGGTGTGCATAGCGCCGGAAGCGGTCTTATGGTTTGGTGAGGATATGAGCGCGGTTCCATTGCGTAACAACAAGGCTGCGACGTCGACCGTCCGCAGCGTCACGGTTCTCGGCGCCACCGGCTCGATCGGCGACAGCACGATGGATCTGCTGCGCGCCTCTCCCGAGCGCTACCGTGTCGAGGCGCTGACGGCGAACGGCAATGTCGCAGCGCTGGCCAAGCTCGCGAAGGAGTTTTCCGCGCGCTACGTGGCGATCGCCGACACCTCAAAGCTTGCCGAGCTCAAGGCTGCGCTCGCGGGCACCAGCACCGAATGCGGCGCTGGCGAAAGCGCGGTGATCGAGGCCGGCGCGCGTCCGGCCGATTGGGTGATGGCCGCCGTGAGTGGCGCCGCCGGACTGAAGCCGGCACTGGCGGCGGTCGATCGCGGCGCGCATGTCGCGCTCGCCAACAAGGAATGTCTGGTCTGCGCCGGCGACTTCTTCATGCAGCGCGCGGCGAAAGCGGGTGCCTGCATCCTGCCGGCCGATTCCGAGCACAATGCGCTGTTCCAGGCGCTCGGCTCAGGCAATCGCGACGAACTCGTCCGCGTCATCATCACGGCCTCCGGCGGCCCGTTCCGGACCTGGAAACCTGCCGACATCGAGCAGGCGACACTCGAGCAAGCCCTGAAGCATCCGAATTGGAGCATGGGCCAGAAGATCACGATCGATTCCGCCTCGATGATGAACAAGGGACTCGAGGTGATCGAGGCTTCCTATCTGTTCGCGCTGAGCCCGGACGAGATCGACGTCCTCGTTCATCCGCAGTCGATCATCCACGGCATGGTCGAGTTCTCCGATCGCTCGGTCGTGGCCCAGCTCGGGGCACCCGACATGCGCACGCCGATCGCGCATTGCCTCGGCTGGCCCGACCGCATCAAGGGCCCGGCGGCCAGGCTCGATCTGGCCAAGATCGGCCAATTGACCTTTGAGGCGCCGGATTTCGAACGGTTCCCCGGGCTGCGCCTGGCCTTCGATTCGCTCCGGACCGGGAAGGGGGCAACCACCGTCTACAACGCCGCCAACGAGGTCGCGGTCGCCGCCTTCATCGCCGGCAAGATCCGGTTCGGCGCAATCGCCCGGCTGGTGGAGGCGACGCTGGACGACTGGATCCGTGGCGGGAACCAGGCGCCCCTGACCTCAGCCGACGATGCAATCTCTGTTGACCATGTTGCGCGAAATAGAGCTGCCGCCCTATTGCCTCAAATTGCCTTAAAGGCATCCTAGATGGTTCGGAGCCAGGGCCTTGCGGCGCTGGATGAGGGAATTCGATGATCGACTTTTTCATCCATAGTTTCAATACGTTGAGCCATGGGCTCCTCGGCTATGCGGTTCCCTTCCTGTTCGTCCTGACCATCGTCGTGTTCTTCCATGAGCTCGGCCATTTCCTGGTCGCGCGCTGGGCGGGCGTTCGCGTGTTAACTTTTTCGCTCGGTTTCGGACCTGAGCTGGTCGGATTCAACGACCGCCATGGCACCCGCTGGAAGATCTCGGCGATCCCGCTCGGCGGCTATGTCAAGTTCTTCGGGGACGAGAGCGAGGCTTCGACGCCGTCGTCCGAGACGCTCGCGGCCATGACGGCCGAGGAGCGTGCCGGCAGCTTCCATCACAAGAAGGTCGGCCCGCGCGCCGCCATCGTCGCCGCCGGACCGATTGCCAATTTCATCCTGGGCGCGCTGATCTTCGCCGCCATGGCGCTGTATTACGGCAAGCCGAGCACGATCGCGCGCGTCGATGGTGTCGTCGTCGACGGGGCTGCTGCCGCGGCCGGCTTCAAGATCGGCGACGTCGTCGTCCAGATCGATGGCAAGCCGATCGAGAGCTTTGCCGACATGCAGCGAATCGTTGCGATGAATGCGGGTTCGGCACTTGCCTTCGAGGTCAAGCGGGATGGCACCATCGTGTCGTTGACCGCGACCCCGGCGCTGCTCGAGCGCAAGGATCCCTTCGGCAACAGCCACCGCCTCGGCGTGCTCGGCGTCGAGCACAAATCTCAGGCCGGTGAAGCCTCGACATCGCCGGTCGGCGTCGGCGAAGCGCTCAAGATCGGGGTCGAGCAGGTCTGGTTCATCATCACCAGCACCTTCAAGTTCCTGGGCTCACTGTTCGTCGGAAACGGCAATCCGAACGAGGTCAGCGGCGTGCTTGGCATTGCGAAGATGTCGGGGCAGGCGGCCAGCGCCGGGTTCCAGTTCGTGATCAACCTCTGCGCGGTGCTGTCGGTGTCGATCGGCCTGTTGAATCTGTTCCCGATCCCGCTGCTCGATGGCGGTCACCTTATGTTCTATGCGGCGGAGGTGGCCCGCGGCCGGCCTCTGTCCGAGCGGACTCAGGAGATGGGGTTCCGAATCGGGCTCGGCCTGGTGCTGATGCTGATGGTGTTTGCCACCTACAACGACATCTTGCGGATGGCCGCGTCCTGATAGGGGCTTTTTCGTGGCGTTGCTCTTGGCGTTGCTCTTGGGCAACGTCTTGGAATGAAAATGAAATTACGGCGCGCTCGACCGTTTGCGGCGTCGGTGAAATTGGCTACAAGCGGCGTGAACTTGGGGAATCTCCAGACCGGCGTTGGGGTTGGGTCTGGTGCGGAATGATAAGGGCGCGTTGCGCAATGAAGTTTGGACTGCGACTCCGGGGGGGCTTGCTCGCAACCCTGATCATGTTCGGCGCGCCGGTGCTTGCCCCGGTTGGGGCTGCTTTTGTGTCTTCGTCGGCGCTCGCTCAGACCGTGCAGTCGATTTCCGTCGAGGGAAATCGCCGTGTCGAGGTGGAGACGATCCGCTCCTATTTCAAGCCGGGTCCGGGCGGTCGCCTGGATCAGGGCGCTATCGACGACGGCCTCAAGGCGTTGATCGAGACCGGCCTGTTCCAGGACGTGAGGATCAACCGCGGCGCCGGTGGCCAGATCGTCGTCTCCGTGGTGGAAAACCCGGTGATCGGCCGCATTGCCTTCGAGGGCAACAAGAAGATCAAGGACGAGCAGCTCACGGGCGAAGTCCAGTCCAAGGCGCGCGGCACCTTCTCCCGCGCCATGGTGCAGTCCGACACGCTGCGAATCGCCGAAATCTATCGCCGCTCCGGCCGCTACGACGTGCGCGTCACGCCTGAGGTCATTGAGCAGCCGAACAACCGCGTCGACCTCATCTTCACGGTCGAGGAGGGCGCCAAGACCGGCGTCAAGTCGATCGAATTCGTCGGCAACAGCGCGTTCTCGTCGTACCGCCTGCGCGACGTCATCAAGACGCACGAATCGAACCTGCTGAGCTTCCTCGCCAGCAGCGACATCTACGATCCCGATCGCGTCGAAGCCGACCGCGACCTGATCCGCCGCTTCTATCTCAAGAACGGCTTTGCCGACGTCCAGGTCGTGGCCGCGCTCACCGAATACGATCCGGAGAAGAAGGGCTTCAACGTCACCTTCAAGATCGAGGAAGGCTCGCAATATCGCGTCGGCGCGATCGACTTCCGCTCCAGCATTCCGAACTTCGATCCCACCTCGATGCGCAACTATTCGCGCGTCAATGTCGGTTCGCTCTACAACGTCGAATCGGTCGAGAAGTCGGTCGAGGAGATGCAGATCGAGGCCTCGCGCCGCGGTTATGCCTTCGCCGTGGTCCGTCCCGGCGGCGACCGCAACTTCGAGGCGCACACCGTGTCGGTCGTGTTCAACATCGACGAGGGCCCGCGCACCTATATCGAGCGCATCAACCTTCGCGGCAACACCCGCACGCGCGACTACGTGATCCGTCGCGAGTTCGACGTCTCCGAGGGCGATGCCTACAACCGCGCGCTGGTCGACCGTGCCGAGCGCCGCTTGAAGAACCTCGACTATTTCAAGAGCGTCAAGATCACGACGGAGCCCGGCTCGTCGAGCGACCGCGTGATCCTGCTCGTCGACATGGAAGAGAAATCGACCGGCGACTTCTCGGTCTCCGGCGGTTACTCCACGACGGACGGCGCGCTGGCCGAAGTCTCGGTCTCCGAACGCAATTTGCTCGGCCGCGGCCTGTTCGCCAAGGCGGCTGTGACCTACGGCCAGTATGCGCGCGGCTACTCGCTGTCGTTCGTCGAGCCCTATCTGCTCGACTACCGTGTCGCGCTGGGTCTCGACCTCTATCAGCGTGAGCAGAAGTCCAACAGCTACATCTCCTATGGCACCAAGACGCTCGGTTTCTCGCCGCGCCTCGGTTTCTCCCTGCGTGAAGATCTGTCGCTGCAGCTGCGTTACTCGATCTACCGGCAGGAAATCACGCTGCCGTCCTACTTGGCGAACTGTAACAACATCGTCGGTTCGTCGGCCTTCAACCCGAGCCCGGCCTTCGCCGCGTCGCAGACGCCGGCAATCGACCTGAGCTCGACCAATGGCCTCGGCTGCTACAGCGACGGTGAAGCCTCGCTGCCGGTGCGCAAGGAGCTTGCCAACGGCAAGACGCTGACCTCCGCGCTCGGCTACACGCTGTCCTACAACACGCTGGACAATAACAAGAACCCGACCGACGGCCTGCTCGTCGATTTCCGTCAGGACTTTGCCGGCGTCGGCGGCGACGTCTCCTACCTGAAGACCGTGGCGGACGGAAAGTACTACACTCCGCTGGTTTCGGACATCGTCGGCCTCGTCCACCTTCAGGGCGGCATTTTGACCAAGATGGGCGACGATCTACGCATGCTCGACCACTTCCAGATGGGCGCGAATCTCGTCCGCGGCTTTGCGCCGAACGGCATCGGCCCGCGCGACCTCAATCCCTTCGGTACGCAGGACGCGCTTGGCGGCACCAAGTATTGGGGCGCTTCGTTCGAATTGCAGATGCCGTTCTGGTTCCTGCCGAAAGAAGTGGGTCTGAAGGGCGCGGTCTATGCCGATGCCGGCGGCTTGTATGACTACAAGGGACCGACGACGTGGGGCGTGACTGGCGAAACGACCACGCCGGGTAACTCTGGCTGCACGGCGTCGACCACCAATCCGGCCACGCCGGGAACCTGTACCGGCCTGATTTACGACGACAGCAAGGTTATCCGATCGTCGGTCGGCGTCGGCCTGATCTGGGCCTCGCCGTTCGGTCCGCTGCGCTTCGACTACGCCGTGCCGCTCAGCAAGGGCAAGTACGACCGTACGCAGGAGTTCCGGTTCGGCGGCGGCACCTCGTTCTAATTCGATCAGCACGGCACGATCCGGATCGCTGGAGCCGGTTTCCGAAAGGGATCGTGCCAATCCAAGAGATGAGGCATGATGCGGCCTTGCCGCTTCGTGCCGAAGCCGGACCGCGACGGGGTGGAATGGCGCAGCCGACCTTCTTCACAAAACCGCCTGCCTCAGCGCTGGCTGACATTGCCACGCTGACCAAGGCGGAGCTGGTCGATCCCGCCAGGGGCGGCCAAATCATCACGGGCCTTGCTTCGCTCGACGAAGCGGGCCCGATGCATCTGGCGTTCTTCGACAATCTCAAATATGCCGACGAGCTCAAGGCAACCAAGGCCGGGGCCTGCCTGGTGAGCCCGCGTTTCGAGGCCCGGGTGCCCGCGCATGTGGCGGTGCTGCGGGCGACGCAGCCGTTCCGCGCCTTCGTCAGGATCGCGCGGGAGTGGCATGGCGATGCGCTCCGGCCGCAATCCTGGACCGGCAACGACGGCATTGCGCCATCGGCGATCATTGACCCCACGGCCAGGCTCGAGGACGGCGTGATCGTCGATCCCCTGGCCGTGATCGGCCCTGACGTGGAGATCGGCAGCGGCACGGTGGTCGGTGTGGGGGCCGTGATCGGCCCCGGCGTCAAGATCGGCCGGGACTGCAATGTCGGCGCGCGCACCGCCATCCAGTGCGCGCTGATCGGCAACGACGTGTTGATCCACCCGGGCTGCTCGATCGGCCAGGACGGTTACGGCTTCATCTTCTTCGGGCCCGAGGGCCATCTGAAGGTGCCCCAGACCGGCCGCGTGCTGATCCAGAACAATGTGGAGGTCGGCGCCGGCACCACCATTGATCGCGGGTCCTTGCGCGACACGGTGATCGGGGAAGGGACCAAAATCGACAATCAGGTCCAGATCGGCCACAATGTGACCATCGGCCGGCACTGCCTGCTGGCAGCCCAGATCGGGCTCGCCGGCAGCCTGACCCTCGGCGACAACGTGGCGCTGGGAGCGAAGGTGGGCATCAACAATCACGTCAAGATCGGGGATGGAGCTCAGGTGACTGCCATGAGTGGCGTCAAGGACGACGTTCCTCCCAACGGACGTTGGGGTGGTTTTTTTGCCAAGCCGACCAGGCAGTGGTTCAAGGAAATTTTGGCGGTGGAGCGCTTGGCGCGCGACAGCAAGGCCGATCCGAAGCAGGAGGAACGGGAGTGACGGACGAAGCACCGGTCAGGTTCGAGCTTGTGGACATCAACATGATCCTGCAAACGCTCCCGCACCGCTTTCCAATGCTGCTGATCGACCGCGTGATCAACATCCGTACCGATTACAGCGGCATCGGCATCAAGAACGTCACCTTCAACGAGCCGCCGTTCCAGGGCCACTTTCCCGATCGCCCGGTCTATCCCGGCGTCATGATGATCGAAGCAATGGCGCAGACTGCGGGTGTGATCGGCATCAAGTCGGTCGAGGGCACCGAGAAGCCGCGCGCGGTCTATTTCCTGACCATCGACAAGTGCAAGTTCCGCAAGCCGGTGCTGCCCGGCGATACCATCGAATATCACATGCGCTCAATCGGCCGCCGCAAGGCCATGTGGTGGTTTCACGGCGACGCCAAGGTCAACGGGCAGGTGGTCGCGGAGGCCGATGTCGGCGCCATGCTGACCGACTGAGCGGTCTAGCTCATGCGCGGCAGTCGTAACGGCTGCCGGCCGTCTCGCGGGTGATATTCCGGTTGAAGAACTGGCCCATGGACGGAGCGCCCAGGAGGCTGTCGACCGTCTCGGCCGCGACGCCGCAATAGCGGTCATACCTGCCGTCGATCGCGACCACGAGGTTCTGCTGCGCGCGGTCGTAACAGACGCGCTGAAGCACCGTGCTGCGGTTGATGTCGCGGCATTCGAATGTCGCGAGGTCGATCGGGCGGCGTTCGCCGGTCTCGACCGTCTCGGAGACGATCGGTGCGGTCGCGAGCTGTGCGAGCAGAAGTGCCAGGGCCCTGACCACGATGACCTCAAGCTCCACATGAAGGCGTTGACGAATTGGGGAGGCTGGCTCATCCGGCGTCTGAAACAGGCCGATATGATACGTCACTGGACAGATCAGGCATAGTCGCGCTAACCAGCAGAAAACCAAGCGACTTCAACACCTAACCAGACCTTCTTGATGAGTCAGATTGCTTGATGAGTAAGATTGATCCCACCGCACGGGTCGAGGACGGCGCCGTGATCGGCGAGGCCACCGAGATCGGGCCCTATTGCATCATCGGCGCCAATGTCGTGATCGGCGCGAACTGCAAGCTGATTGGGCAGGTCACAATCATCGGGCATACCTCGGTCGGTGATGGCTGCGTGATCTCGCCGTTTGTGGTGCTGGGCGGTGCGCCTCAGGATCTCAGCTACAAGGGCGAGCCCACGACGCTTGAGATCGGCTCCGGCTGCACCATCCGCGAAGGTGCGACCATGAATGTCGGCACCATCAAGGGTGGTGGCCGGACGCGCGTCGGCAACGACGGTTACTTCATGAACAACAGCCATGTCGGCCATGACTGCATGGTCGGCAACAACGTGATCTTTGCGACCTCGGCGACGCTTGGCGGTCACTGCGAGATCGGTGACGCCGTCTATATCGGTGGGCTGTCAGCCGTGCATCAGTTCACGCGCATCGGCCCGTACGTCATGGTTGGCGGTGTCTGCGGCGTGCGTGACGACGTCATCCCGTACGGGCTGGTCAACGGCCAGTACGCGGTGCTGGAGAGCCTCAACCTGATCGGCATGAAGCGGCGCAAGTTCACCAAGCAGCGGCTTGCGACCGTGCGCGCGTTCTACCAGAAGCTCTTCCACGGTCCCGGCACCTTTGCCGAACGGCTGGAGGCGGCGCGGCCGCTCGCCGGCGAAGATCCGGCGATCGCCGAAATCCTCGACTTCATCGGCAAGGGCAGGCGCCCGCTCTGTCTTCCCGCCATCGCGAAGTGATGATGGGATGGCCGCGGGCATGACATCGGCGGCTTCGGAGATTTCATCACCGGTCGGCGTGGTCGCAGGCGGCGGCGCCATGCCGTTCGCGGTTGCCGACTCGCTCGCTGCGCGCGGCATCACACCGGTGTTGTTTCCCCTTCGGGGGGCCTGCGATCCGGCGCGGGTGGAGAAATTCCGCCATCGCTGGATCTCGGTCGGCCAGCTCGGCCGCGCCATGCGGCTGTTTCGCGAGGAGGGTTGCCGTGACCTGATCTTCATCGGCACGCTGGTACGCCCCTCGCTCTCGGAGGTCCGGGTCGACTTCACGACGCTCCGGCTGCTCGGCAATGTCATCCGCGCCTTCCGCGGCGGCGACGATCATTTGTTGTCCGGCGTCGGGCGCATTCTCGAGCATGGCGGCTTTCGCATGGTCGGCATCAAGGATGTTGCGCCCGACCTGCTGATGCCCGAGGGCTGCATCAGCCGCGCCTGGCCGAGCGACACCGGCAAGACCGACATCGAGCGCGGACGCGCGGTGCTGACCGCGCTCGGTCCATTCGACATCGGCCAGGCTGCGGTCGTGATCGACGGCCATGTGGTGGCGGTCGAGGATATCGAGGGCACCGATGCGCTGCTCGCGCGCGTGGCGCGCCTGCGCGAGGAGGGCCGCATCCGCGCCGCCACCGGGCGGGGCGTACTGGTGAAGGTACCAAAGAGCGGGCAGGATTTGCGCTTCGACCTGCCGACGATCGGCCCGCGCACCCTCGAGGGCGTCGCCGCCGCAGGGCTAGCAGGCATCGCCGTCGTCGCTGGCAACACCATCGCGGCCGAGCCGCAGGCGATGATTGCGCTCGCGGACGCAAAATACCTCTTCGTCATCGGCCTGCCGGCGTGATGCAAGGCCGCGATCCCAAGCGCAAGATCTTCCTGATCGCGACGGAGGAATCCGGCGACCGGCTCGGCAGCGCCTTGATGAAGGTGCTGCGGCAGCGGCTCGGCGACGGCGTGCAGTTCGTGGGCGTCGGCGGCCACACCATGGCGCGCCAGGGTCTCGAGACGCTGTTTCCGATCGAGGAGCTCTCGATCGTGGGTTTCGCCGCGGTGGTGCAGCAATTGCCGAAGATCCTGCGGCTGATCCGCGAGACCGCAGAGGCCGTGACCGAGGCCGCGCCGGACGCGCTCGTCATCATCGACAGCCCCGACTTCACCCACCGTGTCGCCCGCCGCGTGCGGGCGCGCAATCCGGCGATCCCTATCGTCGACTATGTCTCGCCCCAGCTCTGGGCTTGGCGGCCGGGACGGGCGCGGACCATGCTCGGCTACGTCGATCATGTGCTCGGCCTGTTGCCGTTCGAGCCGGAGGAATATCGCAAGCTCGGCGGGCCGCCATGCAGCTATGTCGGCCATCCCCTGATCGAGCAACTGCCCTCGCTGCGGCCGAACGCGGAGGAGCAGAAGCGCCGCGACCGCGAGCCGCCGGTTTTGCTGGTGCTGCCCGGCAGCCGCCGCAGCGAGATCAGGCACCATCTCGACGTGTTTGGCGCAACGCTCGGCCGGTTGCAGGCGGAAGGCCGCGCGTTCGAACTGATGCTGCCGACCATGCAGCATCTCGAAGCCACCATCCGCGAAGGCATCGCGAACTGGCCGGTCAAGCCTCAAATCGTGATCGGTGAAAACGAGAAGCGCGCCGCCTTCCGCATCGCGCGCGCGGCACTGGCAAAATCCGGCACGGTGACGCTGGAGCTCGCATTGTCAGGCATTCCGATGGTGACGGCCTATCGCGTCGGCGCGATCGAAGCCTTCATCCTGCGCCGCGCGATCCGCGTCTCCTCGGTGATCCTTGCCAATCTCGTGATCGGCAAGGACGTCATTCCGGAGTTCTTGCAGGAGGAGTGCACGCCGGAGAAGCTGGCGCCCGCGCTGTCGGAGCTTCTGACGGATTCACCGCTGCGCCGACAGCAGGTGGAAGCGTTCGCCCAGATCGATACGATCATGTCGACCGGCAACAAGTCGCCGAGCGTGCTCGCAGCCGACATCCTGCTGGCGACGATGCGCAAGAGCAGGCGGGCGCCTTAGTTTTGAGCATGATCTTTTCGGAAAACCGCTGCACACTTTTCCGAATCACGCTCTAGCCGAGGCCAGCGTCGACCTGAAAACACTGGCGCGTGACGCGCTGGCTCTCGTCGGATGCCAGGAACAGCGCCATGTTCGCGATGTCGTCGGGCGTCACCGCATCGGGAATGGCCTGGCGCGTGCGCAGCTCGGCGATCGCCTGCTCATCCGGATACCACATCCGGCGCTGACGCTCGGTGATCACCATCCCCGGCGCTATCGCGTTGACGCGGATGCGGTCGGGACCGACCAGCCGGGCCAGGGAGTTGGTGAAGCCGACGATCGCGGCCTTTGCCGCGGCGTAGACCGGCAGCCCCGGCGCGCCGCGCATCCAGGCAATCGACGACATGTTGATGATCGAACCGCCGCCGCGTGCCTGCATCTGCGGCACCACCGCTTGCGCGGCAAAGAAGACGTGCTTGAGATTGACGCCGATCATCCAGTCGAACTCGGTGGGCGTCACCTCGGCCAGCACCTGACGCTGATCATTCGCGGCGTTGTTGACGAGGACCGCGGCATCGCCAAGCGATCGGTGAACCTGTGCCATGGCGCCGCGCAAGGCGTCGATGTCGAGCAGATCGCACGGCACGAACAATGGTGCGGTCCCGGACGCGGCCTTCACCTCCGCGACCAGCGCCCGGCCGGCTGCCTCATCGAGATCCAGCAGCGCGACGCGAGCCCCCTGGGCTGCGAACGCCCGCACGAAGGCGGCACCGATGCCGCTGGCGCCACCGGTAATCAACACCACGCGATCCCTAAGACCGGCATAGCTCGTCTTTGTCATGCGATCAGTCGCTCCGTCTCGGGGTCGAATAGGCAGATGCGGCGCGTGTCGAGCGCGAAGGGCGCGGGGATGCCCGGCGTGGGGCGGATATCCGGCGTGATGCGCGCCAGCGCAGTCTCGCCGCCAAGCCGCAGCAGCACGATGGTTTCGGCCCCGGTCGGCTCGATCATCTCCACGGGCGCGCTGACGACGATGGGCGCATCGCCGGCAAACACGCGGCTGCCCTCGGCGATGCATTCGGGCCTGATCCCGAACACCACCTCGCGGCCGACAAAGGGCGCCGCGGCGTCGTATCCTTGCAGGCGGACACGAACCTCGTCCGGCCGCCCCGCACCGATCACGACCACGGACCCGCCGGCATCGGCCTCGAGCCGTGCCGGCATCGTGTTCATCGGCGGCGAGCCCATGAAGCGGGCCACGAACAGGTTGGCGGGATAGCGATACACGGTGTCAGGGTCGGCAAACTGCTGCACCACGCCGCGATGCATCACGGCGATGCGCGTCGCCATTGTCATCGCCTCGATCTGGTCGTGGGTGACATAGACGATGGTGGCACCGATGCGCTGGTGCAGCCGCTTGATCTCCATCCGCATCTCGACGCGCAGCTTGGCGTCGAGATTGGAGAGCGGCTCGTCGAACAGGAAGAGCAGGGGATCGCGCACCAGCGCCCGGCCCATCGCCACGCGCTGGCGCTGGCCGCCGGACAATTGCGACGGCTTGCGGCCGAGCAGCGGCTCGATCTGGAGCAGCCGGGCCACGTTTGCCAGCGCCTTCTCCTGCTCCGCCTTGGCTACGCGTCGGCATTCCATGCCGAAGGTGATGTTCTGGCGCACCGTCATCGACGGATAGAGCGCGTAGGACTGGAACACCATGGCGATGTCGCGGTCCTTCGGTGGGATGTCGTTGACGACACGTCCGCCGATTTCCACGGTGCCTGCGCTCGGGCGGTCGAGCCCGGCGACGATGTTGAGCAGCGTGGACTTGCCGCAGCCGGATGGGCCGACCAGCACGGTGAATTCACCGCTCTCGATGTCGAGATCGATGCCCTTCAGCACCTCCAGATTGGCGTAGCGCTTGGACAGGGAGCGAATGCTTAGTGCTGCCATGACGACCCCATCATTTCACAGCCCCGGCAGTGAGGCCGCGTACGAAATACCTGCCGCCGAGGAGATAGATCAACAAAGTGGGCAGCGCTGCGATGATCACCGCCGCGCTCTGCACGCCATGCTGCGGGATATCTGCGATCGCGGCAGATAGCGCAATGAGAGCGGCCGTGACGGGCTGCTGTTGGCCGGTCGTAAATGTCACGCCATAGAGGAACTCGTTCCAGATGTGCGTGAACTGCCAGATCACGGTGACGATCAGAATCGGAGACGAGAGCGGCAGTATGATGCGCCAGAAAATACGGAAGAACCCGGCGCCATCGATGCGCGCCGCCCTGATCAGTTCGTGTGGAATGGCGACGTAGTAGTTCCGGCAGAACAGCGTGGTGAAGGAGAGCCCCTGGATCGTGTGAATCAGCACGAGACCCGTCAGCGTGTTGATGAGACCGATGTCCCGCAGCACGATAGTCCAGGGCAGCAAGCGCATCTGCTGGGGAAGGAAGAGGCCAAGGGTCACGATGCCGTAGATCCAGCTGTCGCCGCGAAAACGCCAGAGCGACACGGCGTAACCGGCGACAGCACCGAGCAGGGTGGAGAAGATCGTCGCGGGAATCGTGACGAGCGCGGAGTTCAGCATGTACGGCCGGATGCCGGCGCAGGTCTCGGCGACACAGAAGCCGCTCCAGGCCGTGGCGTAGTTGCCCCAGGCCCATTGTTTCGGCCAGCCGATCATCGAGGCCTGCGCGATCTCCTCGTTGGTGCGGAGCGAGTTCAGAACGACAACAACCATTGGCGCGAGATAAGCTGCCGCGAACAACGACACGACGAGATAGATCAGGATTCGGCTCGGCGCGAAGGTGCTGTCACGCATGGGTTGCCCGCCGCCGCTGGACATACCGCCACGCTGCATAGGGCAGCAGCACCGCGAGCAGAATGAGCAGCATGAGCACCGCTGCCGCCGCACCCCGGCCGAGCTGGCCGCGCTGGAACATGAGGTCGTAGACGACAAGTGCCGGCAGCTGGGTCGCGATTCCGGGCCCGCCGTTGGTGAGCGCGCGGACGAGGTCGAAGGCCGAAATCGCGAACTGCAGCTGGATCACGACGACGGTGATGGTGATCGGCCACAGCGTCGGCAAGATAACCCGCCGGTAAATCCGGACGGGTCCGGCGCCGTCGATCTGTGCAGCCTTGATGATGTCGGCGTCGACGGAGCGAAGGCCGGCCAGGAACAGCGCCATGGCGAAGCCCGACGATTGCCAGATCGCAGCGATGACGATGGTCCAGATCGCCATGTCGCGGTCGACCAGCCAGTCGAACCGGAAAGAGGTCCAGCCGAGGTCATGGACGAGCTTCTGGATCCCGATACCGGGATTGAGCAGCCAGCTCCAGACCGTGCCGGTGACGACGAACGACACCGCCAGGGGGTACAGGAAGATGGTACGCAGCACGTTCTCGCCGCGAATGCGCTGATCGAGCAGGATCGCGAGCGCGAGACCGGTGATCAAACTCAGCAGCACGAAAGCGGTGCCGAACAGCAGCAAATTGTCGAAGGCGATATGCCAGTTCCGCGACGCCATCACCGCATTGTAATTGCGCAAACCCACCCAGCCCGAGACCGGAACCAGCGTGGATGGCGTGAACGAAATCCAGATCGTCCACAGCGAAAACGAGATGAGATGCGCGGCGGACAATAGCAGCGGCACCCAGATCATCAGATACTCTGGCAGCCGGCCGACCACGCCTGATATCGCCGGCCGGCCGGGCCGCGTTGCTGTGGACGCGACGTCGGTCAACGCGAACCCTCGACGGCCTCGGCGAGGCGGGTGACCGCCTGATCCGGCGTAATCGTCTTGTTCTTTGCGTATTCGGTGAACACGTCGATCATCGCTGCGGTCAGGCCGTTTTCCTGCGCCATGTTGTGCGCGAGGCTGAGGACGGCCTGATTGTTGGCGACAGCGTCCTTGAGTGCGGCTGCGGTTCGCCGTTGGCCATCCGACCAGCCTTCACCGGACAGATCGACATCGGTGCGCACGGGTATCGATCCCGTGATCTGTGAATACATGGTCTGGATCGCCGGATCCATGACGAGCTGGGCCATCAACGCCTGACCGGCCTGCAGATCGGGCTCCTTGCGCTGCCAGAAGATGAAGGCATCGGCATTCAGCAGGAACACCGGCTTGCCATTGTCGCTGGGGCCTGGCGCGATGACGAAGTCGTCGAACTTGAAACCGGCGTTGCGCAGGACGCCCTGCGCCCACCCGCCCATGATCATCATGCCCATGTCGCCGTCGACGAAGCGCTTCAAATTGGTGGCGTAGGGTTGGGCGCCGACATTGGGGTCCATCCAGTTGGTGATCTTGCGCATCTGTTCGAAGGCAGCCTTGATCTCGGGACCCTCCAGGGCCTTCTTGTCGAGGTTCATGATGGCCGCGCGATATGCGATGGGGCTGATGCCGGCGAGCGAGGCCTCGAATTTTTGCCCATCGTCGGCGCGGGTACCACCGTTGGCGACGGGAAAGGTGACTCCGCCGGCTTTCATCTTCTCAGCAAGATCGTTGAAATCAGCCCAGGTGACGGGGACCTTGTCGGCCTTGGCTTTATCCATCGCGCGCTTGGAGAGAAACAGCATGTTGGTGCTGTAGATCTG
The DNA here is from genome assembly GCF_029846695.2 of Bradyrhizobium nivariense. Classification (NCBI taxonomy): domain Bacteria; kingdom Pseudomonadati; phylum Pseudomonadota; class Alphaproteobacteria; order Hyphomicrobiales; family Nitrobacteraceae; genus Bradyrhizobium; species Bradyrhizobium nivariense. The sequence continues at coordinate 149,938 of NZ_JARWCR020000013.1, forward strand.
CAACGGCAGCGCAATCCACCTGCCCTCCGGCTTGTGCAATTTTGCAAGGTCCGGCGCGACGACCTTTTCGTAGCCGGCGGCAGCGACAACGGCGTCGAGATCGACGGTCGGGGCAATCTTCGACCACGCCGCAATCTCGGGGCCCTTGAGCTGCGAACAGGCCGGCGGATCTCCGGCGATAATCTGAGCGCGCAGCTTGTTCATCATCTCTGTGGTGAACCCGGGGACGGGCGAGTGCTGCCAGACCCCGCCTTTCTCCTCGAATTTCTTGCCAAGCGCCGTGATCGCCGCCCCGTCGCTGCCCGCAGACCATTGCGAGATCGCGGTCAGGCGCGGCTTGACTGCACCTTGCGCGCGGGCAAATGCCGGCAGTGCGAGCGCGGCCGCAGATCCAGCGAGCAGACGGCGCCTTGTTGTGGTGATCGGCATGGCAAGTTCCTCCCGGTGTGAACTCTTTCGCGCGAGAGCCGCGCGGCGTCAGGTATCTCAGGCGGCCTCCGTCGATGCGGCCGGCATGCCGCCGCGGCAAGCGAGGCAGAAAGCCGCGAATGCCAACGCGGCCCGCGGATCATTGCCATTCGACGGCGGCACGAAAGCGAGCGACACTTGCGCATGCTTGCGACCGCCCAACAGGCAGGCGTCGATCCCCTCGACGAGGGCGTTGCGATCGTCATCGGCGAGAAGCGACGGCCAGCCGCTGATCGCGACGCCCTTGCACGGCTTCACGTTCAGCGTGTTGCCGATCGCAAGGCCAAGCCGGAACAGCCGCCGGCGCAATTCCTGCCGCACGCGCGACGTGAGTGGCATCGCGGTCACCCATTCGCTGCCGAGCTGAAGCAACTCGGCTTCCGCAACGCCGAGAAGCTCGGCCAAGGCGGGAAGCGACGTATAGGCCTCGACGCAGCCATGATGACCACAGCGGCAAATTGGTCCGTCGGCTCCGAACACCATGTGGCCGAGCTCGACCGGCTGGAGGGCATCGTCCTCGATCGGATCATCCATCCAAGCGCCCGCGACGCCCTGGCCGACGAAGACGAAGAGATGCGCGCTGCTGAATGGATAATTCTCCGCGCGGCAGCGGTGAAAGATGGCGTGCGCGACGACCGAATTGGTGAACTCGACCGGCACGCCGGCAAACATGCCGCCGAGCATCTCGCTGATACGCCCGACGTCGCAGGGAATGATCGGATTGCTTGATGCGCCCAACCGGCCGAGGCCCGGAATGGAGATGCCGATCTGCGCGAGGGGGATGCGGCGGCGCCGCGTCCAGTCGCGCAGCAATGTCAGCGCCTCGTGAAACACCCGGCCGACGGTCGCAACGGTCGGCGTCTTCGGTAGCGGTACATGCCCGGTGTAGTGCAGCTCACCGGACAGGCCCCCAACGCCGACGCTGAGGCGCTGGGTGGTCAGCTCGAAGGCCGCGAGCGCCACCGAGCCGTCGAGCGACACGAGGCCCGTCGGGCCGCCGACATAGGGGGCAGGGCGCCGCATTTCCTCGATCAGGCCTTCGGCCTTCAAATCAAACAGGATACGCGACAGGCTCGCTTCCGACAGGCGTACGGCCTTGGCCAGCGGCGGGCGAAACGAGCCGCCCGACTGAAGCAGATGAGTCAAAATGGCAGCACGCGTCTGCCGCCGACTTCTCGGCTGCTCCGGCATTTCCATCCCTGTCGTCATTCTTACTTAGTGTAAGAATTTGCGCGCGGAGCGCTTCGGCTGTCAAGGCGTTTGCCGGCGCGATGAGTCGACTTGTTGTTGTGCGCGGCAGCAAGATGGGGAGTTCGTGGGTTGGGTTGGCGAAGCCTAACCTACCATGCTTCCGCGTTTGCCGAACGAAGTTGTTTCGTCGAGCGGACTGCGCTTCGCGCAGCCGCGGGACTGACCCACCCCACAACGTCATCAAACAAAAACGGCGCCATCGGAAGATGGCGCCGTTTCGAAAGCCGTAATGGCTCGACCTTACTTCCGATCCTTGATCGCCACGTAGTCGCGGCGGGGGACGCCGGTGTAGAGCTGGCGCGGACGGCCGATCTTCTGCTGCGGATCCTCGATCATCTCGCTCCACTGGCTGATCCAGCCGACGGTGCGGGCGACCGCGAACAGCACGGTGAACATCGAGACCGGGAAGCCCATCGCTTTCAGCGTGATGCCCGAATAGAAGTCGACGTTCGGATAGAGCTTGCGGTCGATGAAGTACTGGTCGCTGAGCGCGATCTTCTCGAGCTCGAGCGCCACCTTCAGCATCGGATCGTCGCCATGGCCGGTCTCCTTGAGCACGGCGTGACACATCTTCTGCATGATCTTGGCGCGCGGATCGTAGTTCTTGTAGACGCGGTGACCGAAGCCCATCAGGCGGACTTCAGAGTTCTTGTCCTTCACCTTGGCGATGAACTCGGGGATATTGTCGACCGAGCCGATCTCGGCGAGCATCGCGAGCGCGGCTTCGTTGGCGCCGCCATGCGCCGGGCCCCAAAGGCAGGCAATGCCGGCGGCGATGCAGGCGAACGGGTTGGCGCCGGAGGAGCCGGCGATACGCACCGTCGAGGTCGAGGCGTTCTGCTCGTGGTCGGCGTGCAGGATGAAGATCTTGTCCAGCGCATCCGCCAGCACCGGATTGATCTTGTACTCCTCGCACGGCACAGCGAAGCACATGTGCAGGAAGTTCTCGGCGAACTTCAGTGAGTTCTTCGGATACACGAAGGGCTGGCCGATCGTGTACTTGTATGCCATTGCCGCCAGCGTCGGAATCTTGGCGACCATCCGCATCGACGCAATCATGCGCTGCTTCGGATCGTTGATGTCGGTGGAGTCGTGGTAGAACGCGGCCAGTGCGCCGACGGCGGCCACCATGATTGCCATCGGATGAGCGTCGCGGCGGAAGCCCTGGAAGAATCGAGCCATCTGCTCGTGCACCATCGTGTGATGGATCACGCGGTCGTCGAAATCCTTCTTCTGCGAGGCGGTCGGCAGGCTCCCGTAGAGCAGGAGGTAGCAGGTCTCCAGGAAGTCGCCGTGCTCGGCGAGCTGCTCGATCGGGTAGCCGCGGTATTCCAGCACGCCGGCGTCGCCGTCGATATAGGTGATCTTGGACTGGCAGCTCGCGGTCGAGGTGAAGCCCGGGTCGTAGGTGAACAGGCCGGACTGACCGTAGAGCTTGCCGATATCGACGACATCAGGCCCGACGCTGCCGCTGAGGATCGGGAGATCGAAATTCTTGTTTCCGACCGTCAGCGTGGCGGTCTTATTGTTTGGTTTTGCGTCCATCGTAGGTCCCCGATGTATGGTGAAACGGGCCGGACCCGGAAGGCCCCGGCGAGATCGCGGGGCAGGCCGGATTTTCCAGAAGGTACGGGTGAGATGGGTATATTATTGCTGTGTGCGCTGCAAGATGGCGCCACGCATGGTCGACTTACGTCGTAGCCCGATCCTTGGCCCGATCCTTGGCCCGGTCCTCGGCCTAACCCTTGGCCTGGTCGTCAAGCCGGCCCAGGCTTTCCTGGCGTCCCAGGATGTCCAAAACCTCGAATATGCCGGGCGACGTCGTCCGTCCGGTCAGCGCCGCCCGCAGCGGCTGGGCGACCGCGCCGAGCTTGAGACTATTTTCCTCGGCAAAAGCGCGCAGCGCGGCTTCCGTAGCGCCGCCGCTCCACGTCTCGACTTTCTCCAGCGCGGAATGAAGCTGACCGATCAGCTTGCGGTTCTCCAGCGTCAGCAGCGCTGCCGCCTTGGGATCAAGCTGCAGCGGCCGGTCGGCGAAGATGAAACAGGCCCCGTCGATCAGCTCGATCAGCGTCTTGGCGCGCTCCTTCAGGGCCGGCATGGCCTTCAGGAGCTGCGCGCGCGTGGTGTCGTTTAACTTGGCCTTCAGCTCGTCGCGGCTGGGCACGAGGTGGTCGAGCACGTCCTCGAACATCTTCACGAGTGATTGATCGTCGGCATTGCGGATGTAATGGCCGTTGAGGTTTTCCAGCTTGGCAAAATCAAAGCGCGCGGCGGCGCGGCCGACGCTGGCGAGGTCGAACGCGGCAATCATCTCCTCGGTCGAGAAGATTTCCTGGTCGCCATGGCTCCAGCCGAGCCGGACGAGGTAGTTGCGGAGCGCGGCCGGGAGGTATCCCATGGCGCGGTAGGCATCGACGCCCAGCGCGCCATGGCGCTTCGACAGCTTTGAGCCGTCCGGGCCGTGGATCAGGGGAATGTGGGACATGCTGGGCAGCGCCCAGCCCATCGCATCGTAGATCTGCTTCTGGCGCGCCGCGTTGATCAGATGGTCGTCGCCGCGGATGACATGGGTAACGCCCATGTCGTGGTCGTCGACCACCACCGCGAGCATGTAGGTTGGGTTGCCATCGCCGCGCAGAAGCACGAGGTCGTCGAGGTTCTCGTTCTGCCAGACCACGCGGCCCTGGACCTGGTCCTCGATCACGGTCTCGCCGGTCTGCGGCGCGCGCAGCCGGATCGTCGGCTTGACGTCGTTTGGAGCCGTCGCCGGATCGCGGTCGCGCCACAGGCCATCATAGAGGCGGGTGCGCCCTTCCGCGCGCGCCTTCTCGCGCATCGCGGTGAGCTCCTCGGCGGTGGCGTAGCAGCGATAGGCCTTGCCGTCGGCGAGCAGCTGCTCGGCGACGGCACGGTGGCGGGCGGCGCGGCTGAACTGGTAGATGACGTCGCCATCCCAGCCGAGCTCCAGCCATTTCAGGCCGTCGAGGATAGCGCCGATCGCCGCCTCCGTGGAGCGCTCCCGGTCGGTGTCCTCGATCCGGAGCAGCATCTTGCCGCCGTGCTTCTTCGCATAGAGCCAGTTGAACAGCGCCGTGCGGGCGCCGCCGATATGGAGGAAGCCGGTGGGCGAGGGAGCGAAGCGGGTGACGACGGAATCGGTCATTCTTGGCAGGGCCTATGCATTGGAGGCGGTGGTATATAGCAGGACCGCTGCATAACTAAAGCCCGGCAGCGGGCGGCTTAAGGCCTTGGCTCAGCGTCCCGAATTTGGCAGAAGGGCCGCTGATTTCCCTACAGGATTTTCGTAATGACAGAACCGGTGGCGACTGAGGTTGGGCGCGATTTCATTCGTGACATCATCCAGGCCGACCTCGATCAGGCCAAATACCGGGAGATCGTGACCCGGTTCCCGCCGGAGCCGAACGGCTACCTCCATATCGGCCACGCCAAGTCGATCGCGCTCAATTTCGGTATCGCCCAGGAGTTTCCGGGCCGCTGCCATCTGCGCTTCGACGACACCAATCCGGTCAAGGAAGAACAGGAATACATCGATTCCATCCAGGCCGACGTGCGCTGGCTCGGCTTCGACTGGGGCAAGAACCTGTTCTTTGCCTCGGACTATTTCGACCGCCTGTACGAATGGGCGGAGCACCTGATCCGCGACGGGCTCGCTTATGTCGACGACCAGACCCAGGAGGAGATTCGTCTTGCGCGCGGCACGCTGACCGAGCCCGGCAAGAATTCGCCGTTCCGCGATCGCAGCGTGGATGAAAACCTCGACCTGTTCCGCCGCATGAAATCAGGTGAATTCCCCAACGGCGCGCGCGTGCTGCGGGCCAAGATCGACATGGGTGCGGGCAACATCAATCTGCGCGACCCCGTGCTGTACCGCATCCTGCATGCGCACCATCCGCGCACCGGGACCAAGTGGAGCATCTATCCGAGCTACGACTATGCCCACGGCCAGTCGGACGCGATCGAGGGCATCACGCACTCGATCTGCACGCTGGAATTCGAGGACCACCGGCCGCTCTACGACTGGTTCATCGAGAAGCTGCCGGTGCCGTCGAAGCCGCACCAGTACGAATTCGCGCGGCTGAACCTCACCTACACGCTGCTGTCGAAGCGCGTGCTGACCCAGCTCGTGCGCGAGGGCCATGTCGCGGGCTGGGACGATCCGCGCATGCCGACGATGGCGGCGATGCGCCGCCGCGGCGTGCCGCCGGCTGCCCTTCGTGAATTCGTCAAGCGCATTGGCGTGGCCAAAGCCAACAGCGTCGTCGACGTCGGCATGCTCGAGTTCTGCATCCGCGAGGAGCTGAACCGGACGTCGCAGCGGCGCATGGGGGTGCTGCGGCCGCTCAAGGTCGTGATCGAGAACTATCCGGAAGGGCAGGTCGAGGAGCTCGAGGCGATCAACCACCCCGACGATCCCAGCGCCGGCACAAGGAAGATTACGTTCGGCCGTGAGCTCTATATCGAGCAGGACGACTTCATGGAGAACCCGCCGAAAAAGTTCTTCCGTCTGTCGCCGGGCAACGAGGTGCGGCTGCGCTACGCCTATTTCGTCAAGTGCACCGGCGTGATCAAGAACGATAACGGCGAGGTGGTGGAGCTGCGCTGCACCTACGATCCCGCGACCAGGGGTGGCAACGCGCCTGACGGCCGCAAGGTCAAGGCCACCATGCACTGGCTGCCGGCGGCCACCTCCAGGCCGGCGGAGATCCGCATCTACAACCAGCTGTTCTCCAATCCGAATCCTGACGCGGCGAACTTCGCCGCCGACATCAATCCGCAGTCGCTGGAGATATTGTCCGATGCACGGATCGAGGCGTCGGTTGCCGAGAGCAACGCGACCGAGCCGATGCAGTTCGAGCGCCAGGGCTATTTCGTGCGCGATAAGGACTCGACGCTCGCCAAGCCGGTGTTCTCGCGGACGATCGGGCTGAGGGACACGTTTGCAAAGGAAGTGGCCAAGGGCTGACAAAGGCTGAGGGGGCGACATGCAGGTCGAAGCGGATGTTATCGTTTCCGCGATCATCGCGAAATGGTGCGTCGGCTTCGCCAAGCTCGACGCGACCGCGCTCGCCTCGCTCTATTCGAACAACGCGTTCTTCTTCGGCTCCAACCCGAAGCTCTATCGGGGCAGGGACGGCGCTGCCGACTATTTCAATGGCCTGCCGCTCTGGCGTTCGTCGAGCGCGGTCTTTTCCGAAATGCAGGCGGCGCAAGCCGGCCCAGACCTCATTAACATGGCCGCGATCGCCTCGTTCGACCTCGGCGAGGAAGGTCCGCCGCTGTCGGTGAAGATCACCTGGGTGATCGTTCGCGAGGACGGCGACTGGAAAATCGCGAGCCACCACGTGTCCTCAAAGATTCCACTGATCGAGCGATAGGCCCCGTCATTCCGGGCTCGCGACTTCGTCGCCCCGGAATGACAGTGAATGCCGCTCCTTTTCAACTTCCCGTCTAGATGTCGTAGTACAGATGAAATTCGTAAGGATGCGGTCGCAGCCGGATCGCGTCGATCTCTTTCTTTCGCTTGTAGTCGATCCAGGTCTCGATCACGTCGGCAGTGAATACGTCGCCGCGCAGCAGGAATGCGTGATCGCGCTCGAGCGCGTCGAGCGCCTGGTCCAGCGATCCCGGCGTCGACTTCACCTTCTTGGCTTCGGCGGGCGGGAGGTCGTAGAGATTCTTGTCAATCGGGCTGCCCGGGTCGATCCGCTTGTCGATACCGTCGAGGCCGGCCATAAGCATTGCGGCAAAAGCCAGATAGGGATTGCAGGAGGGATCGGGCGAACGAAATTCGACGCGCTTTGCCCGCGGGTTCGGCGAATACATTGGAATCCGGCAGCAGGCCGAGCGATTGCGCTGGGAGTAGACCAGGTTGATTGGAGCCTCATAGCCCGGCACCAGACGTCGATAGGAGTTCGTCGTCGGGGCGCAAAGCCCGCACAACGCCCACGCGTGGGTCAGGAGCCCGCCGATGTAGTAGCGGGCGAGCTCGCTCAGCTGGGCGTAGTCGTCCTTGTCGTAGAACAGGTTGGTCTCGCCCTTCCACAGACTTTGATGAACGTGCATGCCCGACGCGTTGTCCTCGAACAGTGGTTTCGGCATGAAGGTGGCCGTCTTGCCGTACTGATGCGCGGTGTTCTTGACCACGTATTTGTAGATCATCAAATTGTCGGCCATGCGGGTGAGGGTGGTGAAGCGCATGTCGATTTCGTTTTGGCCGCCAGTTGCGACCTCATGGTGATGAGCTTCGATCTGGATTCCGAGCTGCTCCATCGTCAGCACCATTTCAGTGCGTAGCGCCTGCATGCTGTCGGTCGGGGGAACGGGAAAATATCCCTCCTTCGGGCGCGGCTTGTGAGCCAGATTCGGCTCTTCGTCCTTGCTCGTGTTCCAGCTGCCTTCGCTGGAATCGATCTCATGCAAGGCGTAATTGATCCCCTGACCGTAGCGCACGTCGTCGAAGACGAAGAACTCCGCTTCCGGCCCGAAATAGCTGGTATCGGCGCGCCCGGTGCTGTTGAGGTGGGTTTCGGCCTTCTGGGCGATGTAGCGCGCATCCCGGCTGTAGGACTGGCCGGTCACGGGGTCGCGGATGTTGCAGATGAGGACCAGCGTCTTTGCGGGACTATAGGGGTCGACGAAGGCTGTGGTCGGATCGGCGACGACGAGCATGTCGCTTTCCTGGATCTCCTGGAAGCCGCGGATAGATGAGCCGTCGAATCCAATACCCTCGTCGAGAGCATCGACATTCACTGCGCTCGGCGGGACCGAAAAATGTTGCCAAACCCCCGGCAAGTCGGTGAACCGCAGATCGATCATCTGGACCTTCTCGTCCTTGATGGCCTTCACGAGATCTTCGGCGGTCGCGCATTTTGGAACCATGGCTTCGCTCCCAGATCAGCGATCCTGAGATCGCGTTCCGTTCGGCCGCGGCCGAGCGGCTTGCGACGGACTGTGGTCCACGTTCACAGTCGGCGTCGCGCCAGCCTTAAGCCCGGCATGGCGCGGTACTCGCGGTCACGCAGCCTTTGCACGCGCGCCGGCAGCCTCAGCTTTGATGTGGCCCGCGCATCAGCTTCATCGCGTCTTCGATATGCCGCCAGGTTCTTGCCAATTCGAGCTCGCCCTTCTGCTCGAGATCGATGGCGTTCTGAGCGGCTTCGGCGATGGCTTTGGGGCCATGTGCTTCCAGCAACTGCCGAGCGTAATCGTGGATTTCCATTTCTCGCATGGCGTCATCTTCCTCATGCTGGGCGCAAACTGGGCGGCGCCGAGAACGGTCGATATTGACACCCGTCAAGCGCTGATAGTCTGCATCCTGGTGCGCCGCACCCGCAAGTGCCCTTTCCGGGGTACAGGCAGCCGGGACGGGCGCCGGAGCTATCGCCCAAAGTTGGTGACGGCGGGAATCGGGAAGGCGGCATATCGTGGGGGTGCTTGACGCCTCCACTTCTCCACCGAAGGAGCGATATGCCGTGTCCAACGATAACGTCATCCAGCTGA